>DATFPK010000022.1:0-13829 GCA_035264885.1 Solirubrobacterales bacterium | reverse complement strand
GCCGGAGGGTTGGGGCGGCGCGTGAGCGCCGTCGCCTCCCTGGCGCTGCGCTTTCGCCCGGACCGGGGTCCGCTCGCCCGCCGGCTGCTCGTCACCGCTCTGGCCGCGGCGCTGGGCGTTGCAACCTACCTCTTCTGGTTCCGCGACCTCCCGGTATTCGCGATCGACGACGTGCGGGTCGAGGGGATCCCGGCGGGCTCCCCCGGCGCCGACGAGCTGGAGGCCGCGCTGACCGACGCTGCGCTGGACATGACGACGCTTCACGTCCGAATGGACGACCTCGACGCGGCCGGGACCCGCTTTCCGCTGGTCGAGTCGGTCAGCGCCGAGACGGACTTCCCGCACGGCCTGACGGTCATCGTCGAGGACCGTCGCCCGTCGGCGTTGATCGGCGAAGGCGACGACGCGGTCGCCGTAGCCGACGACGGCACCGTGATGCGTGGCCTCGCCACCGACGGTCTCGACCTACCGGTCCTGCCGCTCGGCCGCGTGCCCACGGGGACGCGCCTCGGGGGGCCCGTGCTCGACCAGGCTCGGGTCCTCGGCGCGGCGCCGGAGGCGCTCCTGCCGATGGTCGATGGGACCGAGCGGCGGGGGAGGAAGATCGTCGTCGACCTCGGGGCGGGCATCGAGCTGCGGTTTGGGATGCCGGTGCGGCTCGAGGAGAAATGGCGTGCGGCGGCGGCGGTTCTGGCCGATCCGGAGCTGACGGCGCTCGGTTATGTAGACCTCACCTCACCCGACCGTCCCGCGGTCGGCGGGGCAGGCGCGACGCTCCCCACCGACCCGTAGGGGCCGGGATCAGCGCCAAGGCGCGTCGCGTGTCCGCGAGGTGGATTCCGCTTGCCAGCGCGGTCTCGGGCCCTCGATCGGCTTTGAAGGGCGTCAGGCGCGAACCCTCGACCAGAGCCTTAGGTTCGCGAAACCCTCGACCCATGGTCGAGGAATCGCCCTGCACGATGCCGCCCCAAGGGTTTGACAGGAACGCCACAATGCCCTACGTTGAGCGCAATTTCCGGCGTCGCATCGGGGCAGGCAACTCTCAAGCATCGCTGTAGCGTCGGACAGAACCAAGGCTCAACTCACCTACAGGCTCCGACCGGGAAGAGATTCGGGAGATGGAATCGACGTACCTCGCCGTGATCAAGGTGGTCGGCGCCGGCGGCGGCGGGACCAACGCGGTCAGCCGCATGGTCGACGCCGGGATCCGCGGCGTCGAGTTCGTCGCCGTCAACACCGACGCCCAGGCACTTCAGGCCTGTGACGCCGACATCAAGCTCTCGATCGGCCAGGAGCTGACCCGGGGCCTCGGCGCGGGCGGCAACCCCGAGGTCGGAGCCGGCGCGGCGGCCGAGAGCCGCGACGAGATCAAGGAGGCCCTGAAGGGGGCCGACATGGTCTTCGTCACCGCCGGCGAGGGCGGAGGCACCGGGACCGGCGCGGCGCCGATCATCGCCGAGATTGCCAAGGAGGAGATCGGGGCGCTCACCGTCGGCGCGGTCACCAAGCCGTTCGAGTTCGAGGGCAAGCGCCGGATGCAGCAGGCGCTCGAGGGGATCGAGAAGCTCCGCAACAACGTCGACACCCTGATCATCGTCCCGAACGAGAAGCTGCTCCAGGCGGTCGAGCGGCGGACCTCGGTCCTCGAGGCTTTCCGGATGGCGGACGACATCCTTCGCCAGGGCGTCCAGGGCATCACCGACCTGATCACGATCCCGGGCCTGATCAACCTCGACTTCGCCGACGTCCGGACGATCATGCGCGACGCCGGCTCGGCCCTGATGGGCGTCGGCTCGGCCTCCGGCGAGAGCCGCGCGGGTGACGCCGCGAAGGCCGCGATCACCTCGCCCCTTATCGAGGAGTCGATCAGGGGCGCGACCGGGATGCTCCTCAACGTCACCGGCCCCGAGGACCTCGGCCTGTTCGAGGTCAACGAGGCCGCCCAGCTGATTCAGGCCGAGGCCGACGACAACGCCAACATCATCTTCGGCTCGGTCGTCGACCAGTCGATGCGCGACGAGGTCCGCGTGACCGTCATCGCCACCGGCTTCGAGGGCTTCGAGCTCCTCGCGCGCTCGCCCCAGCGCGTCCGCCGCCGCTACGAGAGCCGGCCCCGGATCTCGGGCGACGACACTGACCTCCGCAGCCTCCGGGTCGACGAGGGCGACATCGACGTCCCGCCCTTCTTGCGGGACTAGCCTCCCACTGGACGAAGTTTTCCTCGCTATGCGGGAATAAAGTCGTCCGCAACGGGCTGGCGATCGGGCAGAGATAACCTGGCCGGAATGCCGTCCGAGACCCTCCGCGAGACCCCGCTGCACGAGAAGCACGTGGAGGCGGGGGCCAAGCTCGTGCCGTTCGCGGGCTGGGAGATGCCGGTGTCCTACGACGGGATCCGGGAGGAGCACCTGGCGGTCCGCACCCACGCGGGCATGTTCGACGTCTCCCACATGGGCCAGGTCGAGACCGAGGGTCCGGACGCGATGGCCTACCTCCAGCGGGTCCTCTCCAACGACGTCGCGAAGATCGAGGTCGGCGGGGCGCAGTACTCGCTGCTGACGAACGAGCAGGGCGGCGTGCTCGACGACCTGTTCACGTACCGGCTCGCGCCGGAGCACTTCCTCACTGTCACCAACGCCGCCAACCACGCCGAGGACCTGCGCTGGATGGCTCGCTGGGTCCACGACTACGACTGCGTCCTGCGCGACGTCGCCGACCGCTGGGCGATGCTCGCCGTCCAGGGGCCGAACGCCCGCCGGGTCACGCAGGCGGCGCTGCGGATCGAGCTGCCGCCCCGGATGCACGTTCTGCCGACCCCCATCTCCGGCGCCCCCGGCCTCGCCTGCGGGACCGGCTACACCGGCGAGGACGGCGTCGAGCTGCTGCTCGACCCGGGCCGGGCGGGCGAGGTCTGGGACCGCCTCCTCGACGCCGGCGTGGTCCCGTGCGGCCTCGGCGCCCGCGACACACTCCGCCTCGAGGTCTGCTTCCACCTGCACGGCCAGGACCTGACGCCCGACCGCGACCCGATCGAGGCCGGGCTCGGCTGGTGCTGCAAGGAGCACACGGGCTTCATCGGCGCCGAGCCGATCGCCGAGGTTCGCGCGGCCGGGCCCGAGGAGAAGCTCGCCGCGTTCACGATCGAGGGCGACGGCATCCCGCGCGCCGGCAACCAGATCCTCGATCACGGCCGGCCGGCCGGCGACGTGACGAGCGGCACCTTCTCGCCTTCGCTCGGCCGCGGGATCGGCATGGGGTACGTCCGCGCCGGGCTCGCCGAGCCCGGCACCGGGGTCGAGATCGACGTCAGGGGCAAGCGGCGCGCCGCCCGCATAGGGTCCAAGCCCCTCTACCGGAAGGAGCGCTGAACGTGGCCGAAGCCAGCTACCCCGAGGACCTCGTCTACCACCCCGAGCACGACTGGGCGCGGATCGAGGGCGACACGGCGACGCTCGGGATCACCTGGTATGCGCAGGACGCCCTCGGCGAGGTCGTCTTCTTCGAGCCGCCCGAGACCGGGAGCGAGACCGCCAAGGACCAGGCCTACGCCGAGGTCGAGTCGGTCAAGGCCGTCTCCGACGTCATCGCCCCGCTATCGGGCGAGGTGGTCGAGGTCAACGGCACGCTGACCGACAACCCGGAGAAGATCAACGCCGACCCCTACGGCGAGGGCTGGCTGGTCAAGATCCGCCTCAGCGACCCGTCCGAGCGCGACTCCCTGCTCGACGCGGCCGCTTACCAGGGCCAGCTCGACTAGACCGCCGCGCAGGGCCGCCCTCCGGACCCCCTAACCTCAGCGCTGTGACGCGCTACACGTCCGCAACCGACGCCGACAGGCGAGAGATGCTCGACGCGATCGGCGTCGGATCCACCGCCGAGTTGTTCGACCAGATCCCGGCCGACCTGCGCCTGGGGCGCGCGCTCGACCTACCCGACGGGATGACAGAGGCCGAGGTCTTCGAGCGACTGGCCGCGCTCGCCGAGCGCAACGTCCACGCCGACCGCGAGATCACCTTCCTCGGCGCCGGCATGTACGACCACTACGTCCCGGCGATCGTCGATGCGATCACCCAGCGCTCCGAGTTCCTGACTCCTTACACGCCCTACCAGCCGGAGATCTCCCAGGGCGGCCTCCAGGTCATGTTCGAGTTCCAGACCGCGATGTCGGAGCTGACCGGCCTGCCGGTCTCCAACGCCGGCCTCTACGAGGGCCCCTCGTCGGTCGCCTCCGCCGCCTACCTGGCGATGGCGGCGACCGGCCGCAAGCGCTTCGTCGTCTCCCGCGGCCTCCACCCCCACAGCCGCGAGACGCTCGCCACCTACTCCGAGGGCTACGGCGCGACCGTCGCGGAGGTCGGCCTCGACGGCGGCGTGACCGACGCCGCGGCGCTGGCCCTGGCCGCCGACGGAGAGACCGCCGCGGTCTTCCTCCAGAACCCCAACTTCCTCGGCGCCGTCGAGGACATCGAAGCGCTCGGAGCGGCGGCGACGGAGCACGGCGCCCTCGTGATCGTCGCGGTCGACCCGATGACGCTGGGCGTCCTCAAGCCGCCCGGCGACTCCGGTGCCGACGTCGCGGTCGGCGAGGGACAGCCGCTCGGCAACCGCCTCGACTTCGGCGGCCCGTCGTACGGCTTCTTCTGCGCAACCCAGGACCACATCCGCCGGATGCCGGGGCGGATCGCCGGCGAGACCACCGACGCCGACGGCCGCCGCGGATTCGTGCTCGCGCTCCAGACACGTGAGCAGCACATCCGGCGCGAGAAGGCCACCCACAACATCTGCACGGCGCAGGCGCTGAACGCTCTGGCCGGGATGGTCCATCTGGCCTGGCTTGGCCGCGAGGGGTTCCGCGAGCTCGGCGAGCTGCTGGTCCGCCGCACCGCGTACGCGCGGGACCGCCTGGCCGCGGTCGACGGGGTCGAGCTTCTCCACGACGCCCCCGTCGCCCGCGAGTTCGCCGTCACCCTCGACGCGCCCGTCGCCGAGGTCCTCGACCAGGCGGCCGAGCGCGGGATCGCGGCCGGTTACCCGCTCGCCCGCGAGTACCCCGAGTACGAGAACGGCCTCCTCGTCGCGATCACCGAACGCCGCTCGAAGGAGGACATCGACCTGCTCGCCGAAACCCTCGAAGCAGCGGTCCGGCTACTGGCGACTGGCGACCGGCGACAGGTTCCGGCATGACCACCCCCAACCTCACCGAAACCGCAATGCAGCGCGACCGGGCGGTCACGATCTACGAGAAGTCGAAGGAGGGCCGTCGCGCCGCGCACCTGCCGGCAGCCGGCGTGCCCGAGCCGCCGCTCGACGAGCTGATCCCGTGGAACCTCCTCCGCGACGATTCCCCTCGGCTCCCGGAGATCGCCGAGCCCGAGATCGTCCGCCACTACAACCGCCTCTCGCGGCGCAACTTCGATCTCGACACCGGCTTCTACCCGCTGGGGTCGTGCACGATGAAGCACAACCCGCGACTCAACGAGCGGGTAGCCGCCCTGTCCGGCCACGCCCGCCTGCACCCCGCCCAGGAGCCGCGGCGCGCCCAGGGCGCGCTCGAGCTGATGTGGCTGCTCCAGGAGTCCCTGGCCGAGATCTGCGGCCTGCCGCACGTGAGCCTCCAGCCCTCCGCCGGCTCCCACGGGGAGCTCGCCGGCCTGCTGCTCACCCGGGCCTTCCACGCCGACCGCGGCGAGACGCGCCCGAAGGTCCTCACGCCAGACACGGCCCACGGGACCAACCCGGCGTCGGTGACGATGGCCGGCTACGAAGTCGTCAAGGTCGCGACCGACGAGGACGGCGGGGTGGAGATGGACGACCTCCGCGACAAGGTCTCCGACGAGGTCGCCTGCCTGATGCTGACCAACCCGAACACCCTTGGGTTGTTCGACGCGAACATCGCCGAGATCGCCTCCGTGATCCATGAGGTGGGGGGGACGCTCTACTACGACGGGGCCAACCTGAACGCGATCATGGGCCACAGCCGGCCGGGGGACATGGGCTTCGACATCGTCCACGTCAACCTCCACAAGTCGTTCAGCCAGCCGCACGGCGGCGGCGGCCCCGGGGCCGGCCCGATCGTCGTCTCCGACCGGATCGAGCCCTTCCTGCCGCGCCCGCAGGTCGTTCGGCGCGAGGGAACCAACGGCTCCCGGCAGCCCTTCTTCGACCTCGACATCGACCGGCCGAAGTCGATCGGCCGCCTGCGCGGCTTCCAGGGCAACTTCGGGGTCTTCGTCCGCTCCTACGCCTACATCCTCAGCCTCGGCGCGGATGGCCTGGCGGAGGCGTCGGAGACCGCCGTGCTCAACGCCAACTACCTGAAGGCGCGGCTGGCCGAGGGCCGGGCCGGGGAACACCTCCCCGTCGCATTCGACCGGCACGCGATGCACGAGTTCGTCCTCTCCGGCGCGCCGATGAAGAAGAAGCTCGGGGTGAAGACGCTCGACCTCGCCAAGCGCCTGCTCGACTTCGGCTTCCACCCGCCGACCGTCTACTTCCCGCTCCTGGTCGACGAGGCGCTGATGATCGAGCCGACCGAGACCGAGACCAAGGAGAGCCTCGACGGCTTCGCGCAGGCGATCGAGGAGATCCTCGCGGAGGCCGAGGGCGACCCGGACATCGCCCGCGAGGCGCCCTACACCACGCCGGTGCGGCGCCTCGACGAGGTCGCCGCGACGCGCAGGCCGCGGATCCGCCAGCCGCTCGGCTGATCAGCGCTCGGCCGCGACCAGCTCGCGCACGACCTCGACCAGCAGCTCGACGTCGCGCTCCGTGGTCTGCCAGTTGACGATCGCCGGCCGCAGCGCGACCCGGTCGCCGTAGGTCGTCGTGCCGGCGAACACGCGCCCGTCCCGCAGCAGCGCCTCCCCGAGCCGGCGGTTGAGGTCGTCCAGCTCGGCCTCAGGAACGCCCTGCGGCGCCGCCCGGAACGGCACGATGTTGAGCCTGACGTCGGCGAGCCGCTCGAGCTCGGGCGCGTCGTCGACCAGCTGCGCGAGGTGGCGGGCGAGTCGGAGGTGGCGCTCGACCATCTCCCGGTGCCCGTCGCGACCGTAGGCGCGCAGGGTCGCCCAGACCGCCAGCGCCCTGGCCCGGCGCGAGTTCTCGGGGCTGAGGAAGCCGGGGTTGGGATGCGGGTCGTCGGGCGAGGGGAGGTAGGGCGCGCCGACGTTCAGCGCCCGGGGCAGCCGCTCGGCCTCGCGGACGAAGGCGAAGCCGCAGTCGTAGGGGACGTTCAGCCACTTGTGGGCGTCGGACGCGATCGAGTCGGCGCGCTCGATGCCCTCGGTCAGGTCGCGCGACTCGGGCGCCAGGCGGGCGAAGAGGCCGAAGGCCCCGTCGACGTGCAGCCAGGCGCCGTGCTCCTCGCTGAGGTCGGCCATCGCCGCGATCGGATCGAAGTCGCCGGCGTTGACCTCGCCGGCGTTGGCGACCACGATCGCCGGCTCGCCGCCCGCCAGCTCGCTTGCGAGCGCCTCGCGGTCGAGCCGTCCCACGTCGTCGCGGGCGAGGCGTTTGATGCTGCCCCGGCCGAGGCCGAGCATGCCGACCGCCTGCGCGGCGCTGGGGTGGAGGTAGCCGCTCGAGAGGACCACCGGCTCGGGCAGCCCGGCGAGGCCGCTCTCCTCGACGTCGACCCCGTGCTGCTCGGCCCACCAGTTGCGGGCGGCGATCAGGCCGACGAAGTTGGCCATCGTCGCGCCGGTGGTGAGCACGCCGGTCAGGCCCTCCGGCAGATCGAACAGCTGCCGGAGCCAATCGGTGGCGACCTGCTCGAGCCGCGCCGCCATCGGCGAGGAGGCCCAGCCGAACGCCACCTGGTCGTAGGCGGAGGCGAGCCAGTCGGCGCCGAGGGCGGCGGGCGTGCCGCCGCCCATGACGAAGTGGAAGAAGCGGGGGCCGCTCGAGCGGGTGGCCGCCTCACGCCCCCGGCGGGCGAGCTCGGTCAGGGTCGCAAGGCTGCCCTCGCCGCGGTCGGGGAGCCGGTCCTCCCAGGACGAGATCGCCGCCACGGCGCCGCTGTCCAGGACCGGAGCCTCGTCAAGTCCCTCGAGGTACGCGCGCGCCTCATCGGCGGCGAGGCGCAGAGCTTCGTCCAGCTCCGGCCGGGCTTCGAGCGGGTCGGGCACCGGCCGGATTAGACCGGTTTCACGCGCCCCGCGCTAGGGTGGCGACGGGCTGCGCCACGGCGCGCCGCCGTACCCTCCGCGAGCGAGCCACACGCGCGCTCGCGCAGCTCACGGGCATCGAGGTCGATCCTGACCGTGAGCAGCTCGGTGCCGATCGCGCGCACCACCGCGGAGTTCAGCTTGTTCGGGATCCGTCGCTGACGCGCGCGCGGGCTTCGAAGCTTCTCGAGGGGGCGGTTGCGCGGAGTCCCACCGCTGAACTAGGCTTGCTCGGTGGGCGACTTACGCGCCCTCATGGAGAGGCTCACGGCTGCGCAGAACGCGCACGATCTCGAAGCGATGCTCGCTTGCTTCCATGAGGACTATCGCAGCGAGCAGCCGATCTACCCTGCGCGGACCTTCCAGGGGATCGACCAGGTCCGCAAGAACTGGTCGGCACTGCTGAAGAGCATCCCTGACTTTCACGCGGACATCGTCCGGTCGGCGGTCGATGGCGACACGGTCTTCACGGAGATTCACTGGACAGGCACGAAAGCGAACGGAAATCCATTCGAGGAGCGGGGCGTCCTCATCATGGGTATCCGCGACGAGCGCATTTCTTGGGGGCGCCTCTACGTGGATGAAGTGGAGGGTGAGGGCGCCGACATCGACGCGGTGGTCGGGCGTATGGCCGGCACCGACGATCGATAGACGCAACTCGGACGCGGCGGGCGCCGATGCCGCAAATCGTGCGCAGGGGTTGCGCGGGCTACCTCACCGCACCACGCCCAGGACCGTTGGCCGTCACCTGTGCCCGGAGGGCGGCGATATCCGCGATCTCCCACGCCTCGGAGACCTTCCCGTCGCGAAGGTGGGTGATCACGGCCTGATCAATCCGAAAGCTGCGCCCAGACCCCTCGAGTCCGGCGAAGCCCCCCGCCATCGTGCCCGTCACGACTACGCGGGCCATCTCGACGTCACCCTCCACCACGACCTCCTTTAACTCGTGGCGAAGGTCTGGCATGGCGGCCAGCGCGTCCTTCCACACCGCCTTCTCATCATCGAGGTTCGTCGTCGAAAGACCGAGCGGCGCGTGAACCACCACGTCCGGATGCAGTACCTCATTGAAAGCGTCCAGATCCCCCGCATCTCCGGCGGCCAGCCATCGAAACACCACTGTCTGGTGAGGCTCCACCGCGGCGCGAAACTAGCGCATGGGTCGGGACGGGCCCGGCATCAGCTCCTCGCCGGGGGGCACTAACGCCGGAGCTCGATGCGGTGCTTCCCCTGTGTAGCGATGCTGCTCGCCTCCCCTTCCGCGTGAAAGCAGAAGTGCGGGCGCAGCTTCAGGTAGCCGCCCGGATTGCCCATTCGCTTGAGCCGCCTAGACCACCGCCCCCGTTAGCGTGGGGGACATGGGTTCGGAGCCCATTGCCGCCGTGGTCTCGGCCGACGACATCCGCCGGACGGCTGAGGGGATCCGCGGGTCGGTGGTCCGAACCCCGCTGCTCTCCTTCCCCGCGATCGAGGCCCGCGCCCGCGGGCGGGTCGCGCTGAAGTGCGAGAGCCTCCAGCACTCGGGCTCCTTCAAGATGCGCGGCGCCACCGCCAAGCTGCTCTCCTCGACGGCCGCGGCGGAGCGCGGCGTCGTCGCCGGCACCGCGGGCAACCACGGCCACGCCCTGGCCTTGGCGGCGCAGCGCCAGGGCGTTTCCTGCGACCTCTTCGTCCCGGTCGGTGCGCCGGTCTCCAAGACCGCGCCCGCGGCGAGACTCGGCGCCCACCTGCACACCGGCGAAGGCACGGTCGACGACTGCGTCGAGCGGGCACTCGCGTTCGCCGACGCCGAGGGGGCGGAGTTCGTCCACCCGTTCGACGACCCCGTCGTCGTCGCCGGCCAGGGCACGGTCGGCTTCGAACTGGTCGAGGACGCGCCGGACCTCGCCCGGGTCCTCGTGCCCCTCGGCGGCGGCGGCCTCGCTGCAGGAATCGCGATCGCGGTCAAGTCCGAGCGGCCCGACGTCGAGGTCGTCGGCGTCCAGGTCGAGGCCTGCGCGCCCTACCCCGGCTCGCTCGCGGCTGGCGAGGCCGTGGCCGCCCAGGCGGCGGAGACGATCGCCGACGGGATCGCGGTCAAGCGCCCCGGCCGGCTGACCCTGCCGCTGGTGGAACAGTGGGTCGACCGCGTGGTGGTCGTCGGCGAGGACGAGGTCGGTGACGCCATGGGCGTGCTCCTCGCCGAGGCGAAGCTGGTGGTCGAGGGGGCCGGCGCGGTCGGTCTCGCCGCCCTGCTCGAGGGCGCCGACGAAGCGGCCGCCGACGGGACGACCGCGGTGATCCTCTCCGGCGGCAACGTCGACGAGGAGCTGCTCGCCGCGGTCGCCCGGCGCAGCGAGACCAAGCAGGGCCGCGGGGTCGTCCTCCTGACGACGATCTCCGACCGCCCGGGCTCGCTGGCGCGACTGCTCGAGCGGGTCGCCGAAACGGGCGCCAACGTCGTCGACGTCCGCCACCTGCGCGAGGGCGTGCGCCTCGGGATGTCGGAGACCGGGGTGGAGATGATCCTCGAGACCCGCGGGACCGAGCACGCCGGGGAGATCGTCGCTTCGCTCGAGCGCCATGGGTACCCGATCAGCGAAGTGGTCCAGCCAGAGGAGGAGGAAGCGTGAGCAGCGAGCGGTCCGTCGTCGACGCCGAGGGCGCACCAGACGCCGTCGGCCCTTACAGCCATGCCGTCCGCGCGGGGGACCTGCTCTTCTGCTCAGGCCAGGTGCCGCTCGATCCCGAGAGCGGCGAGATCAGCGGCGAGACCCCGGCCGCGCAGGCCACCCGCTGTCTGGAGAACCTGGCCGCCGTCTGCGAGGCCGCCGGGACCGCGCTCGACCGCGCCGTGCGGCTGACCATCTACACCACCAGGCTCGGAGACTTCGCCGAGATCAACGAGGCCTACGGTGCATTCTTCGGCGACGAGCCGCCGGCGCGCGCCGCGGTCGGCGTCGTCGAGCTGCCGAAGGGAGCGCTGGTGGAGATCGACGCGGTGATCGC
Source organism: Solirubrobacterales bacterium (assembly GCA_035264885.1). Classification (GTDB taxonomy): domain Bacteria; phylum Actinomycetota; class Thermoleophilia; order Solirubrobacterales; family 70-9; genus DATFPK01. The sequence goes on along the minus strand of DATFPK010000022.1, from coordinate 2,679 downwards.
CCTCTAGCCCGCCGCCGCGCTCATCTTCGCGAAGCTCGGCAGCTTCTGCTTCAGCTCAAGCACCGCGGCGAACAGGTCGCGCCGCTGCTCGAAGCGCTCGACCACGTCGGAGGCCTCGAAGACCAGGCGCTCGGGCTTGCCGCTCTTAAGCGCGCCCTCGACCTCCTCCCACGTGACCGGGGTCGAGACCGTGGGCCGCGGTCGCGCCCGCAGCGAGTAGACCGCGATCGTCGTCTTGCGCTGGTGGTTCTGGGACCAGTCGACGAAGACCTTGTTCTTGCGGTCGACCTTGGCCATCTTCGAGACGACCTCGCCAGGCGTCTGCTTCTCGAGCAGCTGGGCGATCGCCCGTGCGAACGGCTTGGTCTCCTCGTAGTCGGTCTTGGTGTTGAGCGGGACGTAGACCTGGAGGCCCTTCGATCCCGACGTCTTCGGGAAGCACTCGAGGCCGAAGTGGCCGAACAGCTCGCGGACGCGCAGCGCGACCCGGCAGCAGTCGATGACGTCGGCGGGCGGGCCTGGATCGAGGTCGAAGGCAAGGACCGTCGGCCGTTCCGGCGCCTTGGCGAGCGACAGCGACGGGTGGAGCTCGACCGCCGCGAGCTGGGCGATCCAGATCAGCGTCGGCACGTCCTGGCAGGCGCAGAAGTCGATGTCGCCGGCGTTCGGCCCGGCCAGAGCGGTGACCGTCTTCACCCATTCCGGCCGGTGCTTCGGGCAGCGCTTCTCGAAGAAGGCGGCGTCGAGGTCATCGACCCCTTCTGGGAACCGCCTCAGGGTCAGCGGCCGGTCCTTCAGGTGGGGAATGATCGCCGGCGCGATCCGGGCGTAGTAGTCGAGCATCTGCCCCTTGGTGAACCCGGCCTCCGGGTAGAGGACCTTGTCGAGGTTGGTCAGCTTCAGCTCACGCCCGTCGACCTCGACCAGCCGCTCGCCCGCCTTTGGCTTCGGCGCCAAGACGCGCTAGCTGCGCGACTTCGACTTCGAGCGTGTCGACTTGGAGCGGGACTTCGAGCCGGAGCCGTTGGAGGAGCTCTTGGCGCCCGACTTCGAGGAGGGCTTCGAGCGGCTGCCAGTGCCGGACTTCGACTTCGGCTTGGCCTTCGACTTGCCGCCACCGTCGCGGCCCGACTTCTTGCCGCCGCCGGATCCCGAGACGGCGGCGATCGACTCCTCGAGCGCGGCCATCAGGTCCGGCGCCTTGGTCGGCTCGGGCTCCTCGGCGGTCGGCGCGACGACCTCCTTGCCCTGTGCCTTGCGCTCGATCATCGAGAGCAGGTCCTCGCGGTACTCGTCCCGGTACTGGGAGGGGTCGAAGTCCGCGGTCAGCGAATCGATCAGCCGCTCGGCCATCTCGACCTCGCGCTTCTGGACCTTCGGCTTGTCCTGCGGCAGCTCGTCCTCGAGCTCGTCGGGAGAGACGACCTCATCGGCGAACCGCATCGTCGTCATCGTCAGGACGCCCCCACTGGCGCGGATCGCCGCCAGGTGCTCGCGGTTGCGGAGCACGAAGCGGGCGATCGCCGCCTTGCCCGACCGCTCCATCGCCTCGCCGAGCAGCGAATACGCCTTCTCGGCGCCCTCGGCGGGGCCGAGGTAGTACGGGCTCTCGAAGTAGATCGGGTCGATGTCGGAGATGTCGACGAAGTCCTGGATCTCGATCGTCCGCGTCTTCGCGGGATCGAGCTCGGCCAGCTCCTCGCGGGTGAAGGTGACGTAGCGGTCCTTCGTCAGCTCGTAGCCCTTGACGATCTCGTCGTAGGACACCTCCTCGTCGGTCCCCTCGGCCACCCGCTTGTGACGGACCCGCGCGTTGTCGGACTCGCGCAGCTCGTTGAAGCGGATCGTCTTGCGCGAAACCGCGCTGTAGAGCTTCACGGGCACGTTGAGGAGCCCGAAGGAGATCGTTCCTGACCAGATTGCGCGCGCCATTGGAATCGCCTACCCGCATTCTTCCACCGCGGAACCGCCGGCTCCTGCGCCGCGGCGTCCGGCGGGCGCGCTCTTGCGATCATGGCGCCGTGCTCTTCTCGCTGCACGACGTCTCCCTGCGGCGAGGAGGAAGGGACGTGCTGAGCGGCGTGTCGGCCGATCTGCCGGACGGGACGACCGCGGTGGTCGGCCCGTCGGGAGCGGGGAAGTCGACGCTGTTGCGGCTGCTCAACCGGCTCGCCGACCCCGGTGAGGGCGAGATCCTCTACCGCGAGCGGCCGCTCGCCGAGCGCGACCCGCTGGCGCTGCGGCGTGAGGTGGCGCTGGTGCCCCAGCTGCCCGCGCTGCTGCCCGGCACCGCCGAGGAGAACCTCGCCTTCGCGGCGCGGCTGGCCGGGCGGGACCTCGACGTGGCGGACTGCCTGGGGCACGCCGGCCTCGCCTCCTCGTTTGCCGACCGGGTCGTCGGTCAGCTATCGGTCGGCGAGCAGCAGCGAGTCATGCTGGCCCGGGCGCTGGCGCAGAGCCCCTCGGTCCTGCTGCTCGACGAGCCGACCGCGGCGCTCGACCAGGAGACCCGCGACGCGGTCGAGCGGACGCTGCGGCGGCTGCGCGAGGAGCTCGGGCTCTCGCTCGTCCTCGTCAGCCACGACCCCGTCCAGGCGCTGCGGCTCGGCGACTGGGTGGTCCGGCTCGAAGCCGGGCGGGTGCGCGACTGCGGCGCCGCCGCCGAGGTGCTCGCGTGAG
>DATFPK010000021.1:0-2092 GCA_035264885.1 Solirubrobacterales bacterium | reverse complement strand
CGCCGGTGCAGTGCGGCGGGCCGAGGGCTCACGAGGTGAACGAGCGGCTGGTCGGCGGGCGGACCGTGACGCTGCGCTTCGACCAGGAGCCGCGCGACGTCTACCACCGCCTGCTGGCTTACGTCTACGTGCCGCGCCAGGCGCCGGGCGGCCGTCCGTTGTTCGTCAATGCCGAGCTGCTGCGCCGGGGTCTCGCTCGCACGCTGACGATCCGGCCGAACGACTCCTTCGCCGCACTGTTCGCGCGGCTGGCGGCGCAGGCGGGCGCGGCCGGGCGCGGCTTGTGGGGACACTGCCCCCTATAGTGGATTCGGCTTCGCGGAGCGGTTTCGGCGCGTTTGTGCGACGTGCCTCTTGCAAGTTTCGTTGCTAGCCTGCACGGCCGCCCGGGGGGCTTTTCGAGATGGCTCAGATGCGAATGCGACAGAGCATGGCTCAGATCGAGCTGGCGTTCGAGCAGGAGATGGCGCTCGAGCGACGCCGGCGCGAGCAGCTGCGCAAGCGCGCGGTCCACCGCTCGCGCGCTCGCCGCATCAATCGCAACGAGTCGAAGGGCAAGGTCCGCTTCAGCGTCCTCCTCGTCTGCCTGACGATCACGGTCGTAACCGTGGTCGTCTCGATGTTCGAGACGCTGGCCTGGCTGATGGGCTAGCTACTCGGCCGCGCCGTCTACCGCTGACCCAGCTTGGCGAGCGCGTCCGCGACCGCGGCGTTGGCGCCGCCGTCGTCCTCCTCCTCTTCGGGGGCGCGGGCGCTCTGCTCCGCCTCGATCCGGTCGTAGACCTCGTTGCGGAAGATCGAGACGTCCCGCGGCGCGGTAATGCCCAGCCGCACCTTCTCGCCGGCGACCGAGAGAACCTGCACCTCGACCCCGTCGCCGATCATGATGCTCTGGCCCGGCTTCCGTGTCAGTACCAGCATCTCGCTTGCCTCCTCAAGACCGGCGGCGCCTACCCCCGTGGCGTGCGGCCTTCCCTAGTCGCGTACTCAGAAGTGAGTAGCGTACCGGGTTCCCCTGGCCGTGCGCAAGGGGCATATGTCGAATGATCTAGAGTCCGCCGCCGATGGCCAGGAAGTCACTGAGACCACAGCTCAACCAGATCCGCGCCTGGGTCCGCCAGGGCCGCACCGACGCCTGGATCGCCCACCAGGTGGGCGTCCCGGCCTCGCAGCTGCGTGACTTCAGGCACCGCCACGGCCTGACCGGCGAGGGCGAGGAACCCGACAGCGACGTCGATCTCCGCGACGAGATCGAGGCCGAGATCGAGGCGGAGCTCGATGAGGTCGAGCCCGAGGAGGAAGAGGGCGCGACCGATGAGGGCGAGGGCGACGTTGAGGGCGAGGGAGATGGCGAGGGCGAGGGCGAGGCCGAAGGCGACGAGGACCGCGCCGGCGGGCGTCGCCGTCGCCGCCGCAGGCGGGGCCGCCGCGGCCGCGGCCGCCGTCGGCCGCTCGAGGCCACCTTCGACCAGGGCGAACAGGAGGGCTATGGCATCTGGTTCGACCCGTCGATCAAGGACGACCCCACCTACACCGAGCATTGGCAGGGGCGGAAAGCTCTGCGAGTAACGATCGAGCCCGAGCGGATCGTGCTCGAGCGCGCCGAGACCGACTAGCCGCGCTGCTCGCTGGGCAGGATGCGGCCGCCGGAGTAGTCGTAGGCACCGCGCAGGTAGGAGTGGAAGGCGCCGTCGACGATCGCCTGCGGGTCGAGGTCCACGGCGTCCATCGGCGCGGCATGGCGGGCGGCCTCCAGGGCCCAGTCGGTCCCTCCCGCGTACAGCTCTGCCAGCTCCTGCGCCGAGAACGTCGGGCCGATCCGGCGCCGAAGCTCGTCGCGAATCGCGTCCACCGCTCGGGCGGCCGTGCGAGCTCTGCTGGGCTCGCGAGAGAGGTCCCGTAGGCGGCTGGCTCCCTCCTCCCACTGGAAGATCGCGTTGTCGAGCGGGTACGGCACCTCGTAAGGGGTAGCACGCCCGGCCGGGCCGCTTCGCTACTCCCCGGTCGCGCTCGGGGGCGGGGCGCCGGCCGGAGCGGTGCAGGCCAGCGGATCGAGCGGGCCGGTCACCTGCCAGACATCGACCAGGTTGGC
>DATFPK010000020.1:0-5418 GCA_035264885.1 Solirubrobacterales bacterium | reverse complement strand
ATGAATGCGGTGGCCGGCGAGAGCTCGGCGGCGACGAGACCTCCCGCGACCAGACCGACCGACTGGCAGACCGTGCGGGTCGTGGAAAGGGCTCCCGCGAGACCGCTGAGCTCGGTGGGCGAGCGCGCGAGGAAGGGCAGCACCGCCGCCTGCGAGGGCCGGTAGAAGGCGCAGGTCAGAGCGTCGAGCCCGACGATCAAGACGATGGCGCCGACGGGCCATCCCGCGTTGAGCGCCGCTGCGGCCCCGCAGATGGCGATGGCGCGCATCGTCGCCGCCACCACCAGCACGCGCTCGGGCCGGCGCCGCTCGCTGATCGTCCCCGCCGCCAGTCCCGCCAGGGCAGTCGGCAGGAAGAGCACGGCCAGCAGACCCACCGCGGATTCCCCGCCGGCGTCGAAGAGGTAGACGGCGAGCGCTCCGGCCATCGACCATTCGGCGATCGTGACCGCCGCGAAGGCGCCGACCAACCGCCGACCGTCGCGGTTGCGCAGGGCGAGACCGAGGGCGCCGAGAGATCGCACCTGGGCATTCTCCCCGCTCGGCGCATCGAGCGGGAGAACGACCTGATTAGGCGGCCTTTTCGAGCAACCGCTCGGCGAGCCGGTTCATGCCCCGCTCCCGCGCGGCCTTCGCCGCGGAGCGGTAGTCGGTGCGCTTGTCGCGCGGTCGCCGGACCTTGGCCGTGCGCAGGGTCGCCATCTCCTTGAACGCCAGCAGCTGCTCGCGATCGCCGACCAGGGCGGTGCGCAGCGCCGGGCGGCTCTCGCGCATCGCGTTCGCCAGCACCTTCTCGAGAGAGCCATGGCGGCGGAGCAGCTCCACGGCGGTCTTCTCGCCCACGCCCTTGGCGCCCGGGATCCCGTCCGAGGGATCGCCGCGCAGCGCGATCAGGTCGGGCACGAGCTTGGGCGCGATCCCGTAGCGCTCCTTCACCTCGGCCGGTCCCATCACCTGGCCGCCCTGCTTGCCGGTGCTGACGTAGAGCACCTTCGTCGGGCCGCCGGCGCACTGGAACATGTCGCGGTCGCCCGTCATCAGCAGCGAGCGGCCGCCGGCTTCGCGCTCGCGAAGGGCGAACGAATGCAGGAGGTCGTCGGCCTCCAGGTCCTCGGAGGTCGCGATCGTCCAGCCGAAGGCGCCGAAGAAATCGGCGGAGTCCTCCCACTGGGGCCGGAGCTCGTCGGGGAAGGCCGCCGCGCGGTCGGCGTGGTAGGCGGGGTAGAGCTCGAGCCGGTAGGCCGCCGCGTCGGGCCCGAAGCAGAGCACCACCGCCCGCGGATCGTGGCGTTCGACCTCCCGCAGGATCAGGTTGGCCGTCCCGAGCAGGGCGTTGACGGGATTGCCGTCGGGCCCCTTGATCGAGCGGGGCAGCGCGTAGAAGGCGCGGAAGAGCATCGACGGAGCGTCGACGGCGAGCAGCGGGCGCGGCACGCGGAAGACGCTAGCGAGCGACGGCCACCGGCCGGCGCTCGCGGAGGCGCTCCGTGGCCCAGTCGACGACGAAGATCGCGACGGCGGCGTAGGCCCAGCCGAGCAGGATGTCGATCAGGTAGTGCTCGCCGAGATAGATCAGCGAGAGACCCATCCCGATCGGATAGGCCGCCAGCAGCGGACGCCAGCGGCGGTTCAGCCGCGGCCAGAGGAAGAGGCAGATCAGCATCGTGTAGGCGGCGTGGAGGGAGGGGACGGCCGCGACGTCGTTGCCCCACTCGGTCCCCTGCTGAAACATCGCGCTCGCCTTCGGCACCGGCAGGTTGTTGACCACGGCGTGGGTGATCCGGAAGGTGTGCGGCAGGTAGTCGTGCTGGCCGGCGAGCCACGGCGGGGCGGCTGGGAAGACGACGTATGTGATCAGGCCCATCGCGGCGAGCGCGACGACGCAGACGGCGAAGCGGTGGAACCACGCGTACGCGAAGCGCCAGATCAGGACGCCGGCGACCAGCGTCGCGAAGAAGTGGGAGAACCAGAACGAGAACGCGGCGTAGTCCCAGAAATGGAGGTGGCCTGGGGTGTAGATGGCGTCCTGGAGCCGGACCGTGGGCACCTGGCCGAGGCCGAGCACCTCATCGGCGTGGATCGGCGCCTCCCAGTGGATCGGGAAGGCATTGCCGTCGGCGACGCCGCGAAGCAGGTCGTAGGCGAGCAACGCGCCGATGATCGGCAGCCAGTCCTTGATCAGCCTCCTGATCGAGTGCTGCCCGTCGCCCACCGAGAGCGCGAGCATCAGGCCGACGATCCAAACGAAGATCCAGTCCTGCGCGTAGGGGAGCCCGATCCGGTCGATCGCGATCACCGTGCCGAGCAGGTAGATCGCGGGCACGCCGACGCGCACGGCCCAGTGAGACCTCCAGCTCCTCTCCTCTTGGCTCCCCTGTCCCTCGGCGCCCGGGACCTTCCGGGCCTCCGCCGCCACGGCGCCGCTCATGCGGCAAGCCTAGGGAAAAACCTTCACAGGTCATTAACCGGCCTGCTCGCTGGGAGCCGGCGACCGCGCTAGGCGGGCACGCCGAGGAGCGCCGCCTCCACCTCGCGAAGCCGGTCCACGTCGCCGCGGATCCCGACCACGGCGTCGTTGAAGAGAAAGGCCTGGGCGAGCTTGACGATCGCGTACGCGAGCACGGCAGGCTCGACGGCGGGCTCGTATGTCCCGGCCTCGGCCTCCTCGGCGATCAGCCCGGCGATCAGCTCGACGACGCGCGGCTGGACGATGCCGGCGCCGGAGGCGACGATCCGAAGCGCGGCGTCCCGCTCCTGCTCGACGAAGGCGCGCAGGGCGGGGGCATCCGCGAGCGCGCGGTTGAAGCGGTCGAAGGTGTCGAGCAGCCCGGGGCCTCCCTTGCCGGCGAGACCCGAGCGGGCCTTCGCGAGAACCGGCTCCGTCGCCCGGATGATCACCTCGCCGAGCAGCTTCTCCCTGGAGCCGAACCAGCGGTAGATCGTCGCGCGCCCCAGGCCGAGCTCGCCGGCGATCGCCTGCACGTCCACCCGCTGCCCGCGCAAGTAGCGGTGAAGCCCCGCGTCGATCACGTCCTCGCGGCTGGCGGCCGCGGGACGACCGCGGCCCTTCGTCTCACTAATTTGAGACATACCTAAAAGTATGTATGATCTCGGACCGCTCGATGGGATCTCGATTCTGGAGGAGAGCGCCCGCCGTTGCCGCTAGTGCGGTTGCACTCGCGCTGCTCGCGGCCGAGTCGGCCTCCGCCTTCGATCCGGCCTACGAGGCGTCGAACTACTCGAAGACCCTGGAGCGGGCGCGGATCTACTCCACGCCGGAGTACCAGCTCAAGCTGAGGGCGGTCAGCCTCCAGAACCGAGTCGATTCGCTTGAGACCGCGGCGCAGGACCCCGAGCGGAACTTCCTCACCAACCTCTGCGCGAGCGGCGAGGACGGGTGTGCGGGCGACGTCCGCCTCTACGACTGGGGTCCCAAGGGCTACGGGATCGTCAGGCCCGTCCTGTTCACCGCCCGGAGCGGCGCCACGCTCTCCGGCCACGTCTGGGCCACCAGGACCGGGCCCGCCCGCCGGCCGGGCATCGTGATCACCAACGGCTCGGTCCAGGCGGACGAGCAGATGTACTGGTACGCGGCGCAGGCGCTCGCGAAGGACGGTTACGTCGTGATGACCTTCGACCCGCAGGGCCAGGGCCGATCCGACGACTACGGCGAGGCGCCCGATCAGCAGGAGGGTTATCCGGCCCAGACGGACGGGCGCCCGTTCTTCGACGGCACCGAGGACGCGATCAACTTCTTCCTCTCGGACGCGAAGCACCCCTACAAGCCCGTGCCGAGCTGCTCGACCGGCACGAGCCACGCGCCGAAGCAGGATCGCCGCGTCGCCGCCGGGCTCGACAGCCCATACAACCCGCTGGGCGGGATGGTGAACAAGAGCAAGCTCGGGCTGGCCGGCCACTCCTATGGCGCCTCGGGGGTCTCCTACATCGGGCAGTGGGACCCTCGGGTTGACGCGGTCGTGGCCTGGGACAACCTCGGCGGCACCGACCCGAACGCGGCCTTCGGCTACAACGCCCACCTCGAGCAGCCCTGCCCCGCCGACCCATCCCAGCGCGAGCCTGCACCGATCACCAAGCCGGCGCTCGGGATATCCGCCGACTACTTCCTGCCTCCGACCCCGAACACAGGACAGCCCAATCCCGAGGCGAAGACGGCCCGGTCGGTCACCTACTCGGACGCGGGCGTCGACTCCGGTGAGCTGATCATCCGCGGCGGCAGCCACCTCGACTTCAGCTGGATTCCCAACGCGGCCTTCGGCGCCAGCCTCCGCGGCGCGGACATGATCGACTGGTACACGAGCGCCTGGTTCGACAAGTACGTCAAGGGAGACCCATCTGCCGACAGGCGGCTGCTGTCGGACCGCTGGTTCGACGACACCCGGGAAGCCGCGGTCGACCCCGACGGCGACGGCAACATGTTCTCCCGCTACTACCGCTCGCGGCTCGACATCGGCCTGGCCGGCGGCGGGCGCTTCGACTGCGAGGACATCCGCCCGGACGCGATGAGGCCGGATCCGCCGAGCACCTATCCGGCGGGCACCTGCCCCGGATTCGTCCCGCGTGCGCAGGACGGCTTCGCGGGCGACTACGACTACGTCGCGATCGTCACCTCTCCGGACGGCTAGGCCGTAGGTCAGGCTGGGACGGCGGCGAGCCGTTCGTGGATGTGGCCGACCACCGCCGCGCCCTCGCCGACCGCGGTCGCGCAGCGCTTCGTCGAGCCCGCGCGGACGTCGCCCACCGCGTAGACGCCGGCGGTGCTCGTCTCCAGCAGTCCGCCCGCACCGGCGTCCTCGCCGGTAAGGATGAACCCATGCTCGTCCGTGGCGACGGCGTCGCCAACCCAATCGGTGCATGGCTCGGCCCCCAGGAAGCAGAACAGCGAGCCGAGCGGGAGACGCTCCCCGTCCTTCAGCGTCACCGCCTCGAGCTCGCCGCCGGCGCCGTGCAGCTCGGCGACCTCACTGTGGTCGCGAACAGCGACGGATGCGCGGTCGAGCTCGGTGATCAGATAGTCCGACATCGTCTCGCGGAGGCTGGCGCGGCGATGCAGAAGGGTCACCAGGGCACCGCCCCGGGCGAGCCAGACCGCCGCCTGGCCCGCGGAGTTGCCGCCGCCGACGACGCCGACGCGGGTGCCTGCGCACGCACGGGCCTCGGGCGGTCCGGCGGCGTAGAAGACGGTCACCCCCTCGTACTCCTCGAGGCCTGAGAGCGGAAGGCGCCGATAGTCCGCACCCGTTGCGATGACGACCGCCCGGGCGACGAGCAGATGCCCATCCTCCAGCTCGATTTGGTGCTCCCCGTTGCCGGGCTCGAGCGCCAGGGCGCGATAGGGGGTCGCGGTGCGCGCGCCGAACTTGCGGGCCTGGGTGATCGCGCGGCTGGTCAGCTCGGAGC
>DATFPK010000019.1:0-67608 GCA_035264885.1 Solirubrobacterales bacterium | reverse complement strand
GCTCGAGCGCCAGGACGCCACCAAGCGGGTCGAGGAGGAGGTCCTCGAGGCGCTCGGCGAGACCGTCGAGACCGACGAGGGCCTCGTGGTAGCCCGCCGGCAGGCCGTTCAGCAGGCGTTCGACGCGCTCGAGAAGGACATCATCCGCAAGCGCATCGCCGTCGACAAGAAGCGCCCCGACGGCCGCGCCACGGACGAGATCCGCCCGATCGAGTGCGAGATCGATGTCGCCCCGCGCGTCCACGGCTCTGCTCTGTTCACGCGGGGGGAGACCCAGATCTTCTCGAGCGTCGCGCTCGGCACCACCCGGATGGACATGCGGGTCGACAACCTCGGCCTGCTCGAGTCGAAGACGTTCTGGCACCACTACAACTTCCCGCCCTTCTCGGTGGGCGAGGCCGGCTTCATGCGCGGGCCCAAGCGCCGCGACATCGGCCACGGCGCGCTCGCCGAGCGGGCGCTGCTGGCGACGATCCCGGACGCCGATGACTTCCCGTACGTGATCCGGGTCGTCTCCGAGACGCTCGAGTCCAACGGCTCCTCGTCGATGGGCTCGGTCTGCGCGTCCTCGATGGCCCTCCAGGCCGCGGGCGTGCCGGTCTCGGCGCCGGTCGCCGGGGTCGCGATGGGCCTGATCAAGGAGGGCGACGACTACGTCGTCCTGACCGACATCGCCGGCGTCGAGGACCACCTCGGCGACATGGACTTCAAGGTCGCCGGCACGTCGGAGGGCATCACCGCCCTGCAGATGGACATCAAGATCACCGGCGTCACCTTCGACATCCTGCGCGACGCGCTCGCCCAGGCCAACGAAGGTCGCCAGTTCATCCTCGGCAAGATGGCCGAGGCGATCGAAGGTCCGAGGGAGAAGCTCTCCAAGTTCGCGCCGGCGATCGAGACGATCAAGATCGACCCGGAAAAGATCGGGGCGGTCATCGGCAAGGGCGGCGAGACCATCCGCGGACTCCAGGAGGAGTTCGAGGCCGAGATCGACATCGAGGACGACGGGACGGTCCGCGTCTACGCGCCCAGCGGCGACCTGGTCGAGGCGACGATCGGCCGGATCGACGCGATGACTCGCGAGGCCGAGGTGGGCGACCGCTACCAGGAGGCGAAGGTCGTCAAGACGACGACTTTCGGCGCCTTCGTCGAGCTGACGAAGGGCACCGACGGCCTCCTGCACATCTCCAACGTCAAGCCCGGCGAGCGGGTCGACTCGGTTGACGACGTCCTCAAGTCGGGCGAGGAGATCGACGTCACGGTCGTCGAGGTCGACAAGGAGCGGGGCCGGATCGGCCTGCGCCGCTCCGACGACCCGGCGGTCGAGGGCAAGAGCGCGGAGGAGCTGGCCACGGTCGGCTCCGGCGACGGCGGTGGGCGCCGCGACCGCGGCGGCGACCGCGGGGGCCGCGAGCGCCGGCGGCGCGACGGCGGCAGTCGTGAGCGCCGCCGCTGAGTTGGCCGGCTCCGACCACAGACTGACCGAGCTCGACTCGGGCGTGCGGGTGGTGACCGAGGAGGTCCCATCCGTGCGCTCGGTCGCACTCGGGCTCTGGGTCAGAACCGGCTCGCGCGACGAGAGCCCGCCGCAGGCCGGGGTGTCTCACTTCCTCGAGCATCTGCTTTTCAAGGGGACCAAGCGCTACTCGGCGATCGAGATCTCCGAGCGCTTCGACGGGCTCGGGGCGGCGGTGAACGCGGCGACCGGCAAGGAGACCACCAACCTCCACGCGCGCTTTCTCGACGAGCACACCGACGAGGTGTTCGACCTGCTGACCGAGATGCTGCTCGGACCCACCTACCCGGAGGTCGACTCCGAGCGCCAAGTGGTCCTCGAGGAGATCGCCATGTACGAGGACGAGCCGCAGGACCGCGTCCACGACTTCCTCGCCGACGCCGTGTTCGGCGACCACCCGCTCGGCCGCCGCGTCCTGGGCGAAGCCGAGGTCATCGCGTCGATTCCGGTGCCCGAGATCGAGGCCTATCACCGGGACCGCTACGTGGGTCCCAACCTCGTCGTCGCGGCGGCCGGCCACGTTGATCACGACCGGATCGCGCGGCTGGCCGAGAGGCTCGTCGACCCACCGGCCGGCGACGAGAACGGCGCGATCGAACAGGGTGCGATCGATGGCGGCCGCCTCCGCTTCCATCCGAAGGAGACCGAGCAGTACCACATCTGCTTCGGCGCGCCCGGCATAGACCGCGCCGACGACCGCCGGTTCTCCCTGGCGGTCCTCGACTCGATCTTCGGCGGCTCGACCTCCTCACGGCTCTTCAGCGAAGTGCGGGAGAAGCGAGGCCTCGCGTATTCGGTCGGCTCTTACAACGAGCAGTACACGGACTCCGGCATGATCGCCACGTACGTCGGCACCCGTGAGGACAACGTCGAGCAGGCCTGCGAGGTGATCGGCCGCGAGCTGCGGCGGCTCCACGAGGAGCCGGTATCGGGCAAGGAGCTCGACCGGGCGAAGGAGCACGTCAAGGGCCGGCTGGTCCTCTCGTCGGAGTCCACGGCGGCGCGGATGTCGCGGATCGGCCGGGCGACGCTGTTCGGCCTGCCGATCCTCAGCCTCGACGAGATGCTCGAGCGGGTCGACTCGGTGACCGTGGAGGACCTGACCGGTCTGGTCGCGGAGCTCTACGGGACCGAAGCGATGTCGGCGGCCTGCATCGGCCGCAGCGAGGACCGTTTCCGGGCCGCCCTGGCCCCGGTCAGCGAAAGCCTCGCCGCAGCGGCGTGATCCAGGTCGTCGTCTCGGGCGCGGCGGGGCGGATGGGCCAGGCCGTGACCGAGGCGGTTCGGAGCGCCGAGGACATGGAGCTGGTTGCCGAGGCCGACCCGGCCCTCGGCGTCGATCTCGGCGACTGCCTCGACGGCACCGACGTCGTCGTCGACTTCACGACCCCTGACGCGGCGCCGGCCAACGTCCGGACGGCGCTCGACGGCGGCGTCCACGCGGTGGTCGGCACGACCGGCTTCGACCTGGCGGCGCTGGAGGAGGCGGCGCAGGGGGGCCGGGCCAACTGCTTCGTCGCCCCGAACTTCGCGATCGGCGCCGTGCTGATGATGCAGGCGGCAGAGAAAATCGCTCCGCACATGCCGGAATGCGAGATCGTCGAGCTCCACCACGACCGCAAGCTCGACAAGCCGTCCGGGACCGCGAAGCGGACGGCCGAGCTGATCTCCGCCGCCGGCGGCAGCGTTCACGATCCGATTCATTCGGTCCGGCTGCCCGGGCTAGTCGCCCATCAGGAGGTCCTGTTCGGAGGCGAAGGCCAGACGCTCTCGATCCGCCACGACTCGATCGACCGCCGCTCGTTCATGCCCGGGGTCCTGCTCGCGGTCCGCAAGATCGCCGACCTGCCCGACCGCTTCACCGCCGGCCTGGAGTGCCTGCTCTAGGCCGATCGGCGGCAGTAGGGTGGAACGCATGAAGCCGATTCGCGGCGTCCTGACCGCCATGGCGACCCCGTTCGGCGCCGATGGCGCAGTGGACCTGGCCGGGGCGCGGCGGCTCGCGGCGCACCTCATCGACCACGGGTCCCACGGGCTGGTCATCGCCGGCACCACCGGGGAATCGCCGACCCTCAGCGACGACGAGAAGCTCGCGCTCCTGCGCGAGGTCAAGGAGGAGCTCGGGGACGACGCGAGCCTGATCCTGGGGACCGGCTCGAACGACACCCGCCACAGCGTCCAGCTGACGGAGCGCGCGGCGGAGGCGGGCGCCGACGCGGCCCTGGTCGTCACGCCGTACTACAACAAGCCCAACTTCGAGGGCCTTCTGGCCCACTACGCAGAGGTCGACGCCGTCGGGCTGCCGATCGTCCTCTACAACATCCCCTCCCGGGTCGTGGTCAACATCGACCCCCAGGGCCTCGCCGAGATCGGCAGGCTGGAGAACGTGGTGGCGGTGAAGCAGGCCAACGACGACGAGCTCGGGCCGGTCGAGGGGATCGACGTCCTGGCCGGCAACGACTCGGTCTTCCTGCGGACCCTCGAGTTCGGCGGGGCGGGTGGGATCCTCGTCGCCACGCACCTCGTCGGAGCCCAGATGCGGGAGATCTGGAATGCGTTCGCGGAGGGCGATCACGGGCGTGCTCGACGGATCGACGCGGCGCTGGCACCGGTGTACGCGGCCGTCTCGGTGACGAACCCGATCACCGTCAAGGCGGGGCTCGGGATGCTCGGGATCATCGACGAGCGGATGCGGCTGCCGCTCGTGCCGGCGGGCGAACCCGAGCGGGCGGCCGTCCGGGCCGCGCTCGAGGACGCCGGGGTCCTCGCGAGGGCGGGTTAGCGGGCGTGGCAGGGACGCTGCGCGTTCTTCCCCTGGGCGGCCTCGGGGAGATCGGCAAGAACATGACTGTGGTCGAGTACGAGGGGCGGATCGTCGTCGTCGACACCGGGCTGATGTTCCCGACCGCCGAGATGCTCGGGATCGACCTCGTCCTGCCGGACTTCTCCTACCTGGTCGAGCGCGCCGGCGACATCGAGGCGATCGTCCTGACGCACGGCCACGAGGACCACGTCGGCGCGCTCCCCTACGTCCTGCGGCGGGCGGGCATGCCGCCGGTGATCTACGGCGGGCTGCTGACGATCGGCCTGGTGCGCTCGAAGCTCGACGAGCACAAGCTCCAGGACGCGCCGCTCAAGGAGCTGCCGGCGGGCGAGCGGGTCCAGCTCGGGCCGTTCGGACTCGAGCTGGTCCACCTCTCGCACTCGATTCCGGACATGCGGGGCGTGGCGCTGACCACGGAACTCGGGACGATCCTCCTGACCGGCGACTACAAGTTCGACCAGACGCCGGTGGACGGGCGCCCAGCCGACGTGTCGCGGCTCGCCGAGCTCGGCCGCGAGGGCCTGCTCCTGCTCGGCGGCGATTCGACGAACGCCGACCGGCCCGGGGTCGCCCCGTCGGAATCCTCGGTCGGGCCCGCCCTGCTCGAGACCTTCTCGCGCTGCGGCGGCCGGGTGATCGTCACTTCGTTTGCCTCGAACGTGCACCGGGTGCAGCAGGTGATCGACGCGGCGGTCAAGCTCGACCGCCGCGTGGCGCTGGTGGGCCGCTCGATGCGCAAGAACTTCAACATCGCCTCCAACCTGGGGATCGCGCACGCCCCCGAGGGCCTGTTCATCCAGCCGAAGGAGATCGAGGACTTCCCCGACGAGAAGGTGATCGTGATCTCGACCGGCAGCCAGGGCGAGCCGCTGTCGGCGCTGCGCCGCATGGCCAACAACGACCACCGCGACGTCGAGCTGCACTCCGGCGACACCGTGGTCTTTTCCGCCACCCCGATCCCGGGCAACGAGCGGGCCGTGAACGAGACGATCGACCGGATCTACGAGATCGGCGCCAGCGTCGTGACGGCCCGCGACGCCCCGATCCACGCCTCCGGTCACGGCTGGCAGGAGGAGATCAAGCTGATGCTGAACCTGACCAAGCCGCGCTATGTCCTGCCGGTGCACGGTGACCACAAGCGGCTGCGCCTCCACACCGAGCTGGCCGAGGCGGTGGGGGTGGATCCCGGCCGCACCTTCAAGGGACGGAACGGGGTGCCGCTCGAGATCGACGAGCGTGGCGCCCGGCTGGGCGAGGACCACCACGCCGGGGTGATGTTCGTCGATGGCGTCGACATCGGCGAGCCCGACGACGTGGCCCTGCGCGACCGTCGGACGATCTCGGCCGACGGCATCTTCATCGTCGTCGCGACGATCGCGGTCGACGACGGCTCGGTCGTCGCCGACCCGGAAATCATCTTCCGCGGTGTGCCCTTCCTCGATGAGGCGAGTGAGCTGATCGAGGAGCTCCGGGACGTCGTCGAGGACTCCCTCGAAGACGCCGCCAAGGCGGGAACCCGCGAGCTCCACCTGATCCAGGAGGACCTCCACGACGACGTCGCGAGCTTCGTCTACGAGCGGCTGCGGCGCCGCCCGATGGTCCTGCCGGTCGTCGTCGAGGTCTGAGCCCAGGCGGGGGCTCACGCCCTGTCTGAAAGAAGGTGGCCGCCGGGCTCTAGGGAGGGGGGAGCCCGGCGGCCGCTTCGGCCCTAGGGGCCGAAGTTGGGCCCGCCGAGGCGGTATAGGGGGAGATCCCCGACGAACCCGTGTGTCTCGTCCGCAGATAAAGCTACTCCACGGGTTAAAGGACAGCTAAAGGAATCGTTGCCGTTTCGTGGCGCCGGCGTCATTCCTTCAGCACGTAGCCGGCGCCGCGCTTCGTGTGGAGGAGGCGCGTTTCGCCGTCGGCCTCCAGCTTGCGCCGGAGGTTCGAGACGAAGACGTCGATCGTGTTGGTCGCCGCCATCGGGTCGATGCCCCAGACCTCGTCGAGGAGCCGCTCCCGGGAGACGACAAGGCGCTCGTTGCGCATCAGGTATTCGAGCAGCTCGAACTCGCGGCTGGTCAGATCGATCGCCCGGTCGCCGCGGTGGACGTCGTGGGTGTCGGGATTGAGCCGCAGATCGCCGACCATCAGTGAGGCGCTGCCGCGCGGGGGCCGCCGTCGCAGGAGGGCTCGCATCCGGGCGAGAAGCTCCTCGCGCTGGAATGGCTTGGCGAGGAAGTCGTCGGCGCCGCTGTCGAGGCCGGCGACGCGGTCGCCCGTGTCGGCCCGGGCGGTGAGGATCAGGATCGGGACGTCGCCTTCGGCTCGCAGGCGCCGGCAGAGCTCCAGGCCGTCCATGCCGGGCAGGCCGAGGTCGAGGACGATCAGGTCGGGGTTGAAGTCCGCGGCGGCGCGCAGAGCGCCGGCGCCATGGTCGGCGGTCGAGACCTCGTAGCCCTCGTGGCGCAGGGATCGCCGGAGGGCGTCGGCGATCTCCGAGTCATCCTCCACGACGAGCACGCGCCCGCCGGCCACTTCCCGTTCCAGGAGCACCCATCGATCCTACGCCCTGGTGAGTGCCGGAAACCGCAAAAATCTGGTCGCAGCAATTCCGGGTAGATCGCTCCTCCGAGGCGGGTTTGGGGCTCGCGCAGGGCTGTGCCCCGAGGCGTCGAATGGGTTCCCATGTTCGTGCGCCAGAAGGCCCGCGGCGCCGCGCCGCGCCGCGCCGCGCCGCGCCGACGGAAGAAGGCGGCTTCGCAGCGCCGGCTCTGGCCGGCCGAGATCCAGCAGCGCCACCTCGACGTCGCCGGCCTTTGCCTCTTGGCCGCGGGCGTGTACCTGGCGTTCGTCCTCTACTTCGGCTGGGACGGGGGCAAGGCGGGGGCAGGGGCCGAGACCGGACTTTCGTTCCTGCTCGGCAGGGTTGCCTGGCTGATGCCGGTCGCGCTGCTCTTCGCCGGCGCGGCCCTGATCCTGAAGCCATTCCTGCCGGCTGTCGCTCCGCTGCGGACGGGCGGGATCTGCGTCATCAGCGGGCTCCTGCTGGCGTTCGCGGCGCAGACCGCCGGGATCGGGCCGGAGCGTCCGCCGCGGTTCGACACCTTCGACTCCTCCTGGTTCCCCCAGCACGGCGGCGTCGTCGGCGACGGGCTCTACTGGCCGCTCGTGACGCTCTTCTCGCGGGTCGGCGCCCACATCGTCGCGGTCCTGCTGATGGCTGCCGGCGCGCTGCTCCTCACCGGGACCTCGATCGCGACCTTCCTGACCATGACCGGCGGCGCGCTGCGGCGGGCCGGCACCACCGGCGGCGAGATGGCCCGCACGGTGGCCCGTACCCGGCGACACCGGGCGGGCGACGACCTCGCGACCGTGCCCGGGCCGACCGACGTGATGAGCGGATACCCGGAGGACGACACGCTCGAGCCGGCGGTCGCCGTCTCGTCGGTGGAGGCGGACGACGACGAGCACGACGCGGAGACGATCCGCGAGGACTTCGACGCCGAGCTCCACGACCTCGAGCACGCCGAGGACGAAACCGCTGAGGAGCTGGCCACGGGGGAGCACGGCGAGGCGGAGGACGACGTCGTCGCGACGACGCCGATGGGCGAGAAGCGCGGCGTCACCACGTCGGACGAGATCGACTACCGGCCGCCGCCGCCGAAGGTCCTCGAGCGCAGCCCGAAGGACTCCGGACCCGACCCGCGCGACCACGAGACGGTCGGCCGGCGCCTGGTCGAGACGCTCGGCCACTTCGGGGTCGAGGCGCGGATCGTGGGGATCGTCAGCGGCCCGCACGTGTCGAGGTACGAGCTGCGCCTGGCGCCCGGCACCAAGGTCAAGAAGGTCACCGAGCTCACCAACGACCTCGCCTACGCGCTGGCCTCGACCGACATCCGCATCCTCGCGCCGATTCCGGGCAAGCAGGCGGTCGGCGTCGAGGTGCCGAACTCTCGCCGGCGGATCGTCCGCCTCGGCGACATCTACCAGGGTCGCCCCGAGAAGAGCTCGCCGCTGGTCGCCTGGCTTGGCAAGGACATCGCCGGACACGCTGTCTCGGCCGACCTCCAGAAGATGCCGCACATCCTGGTCGCCGGCACGACGGGATCGGGCAAGTCGGGCTGCATCAACACGATCCTGACGTCGATCCTGATGCACGCCTCTCCGAACGACGTCCGGCTGGTGCTCGTCGACCCCAAGCAGGTCGAGCTCAACCACTACGAGTCGGTTCCGCATCTGCTGACGCCGGTGGTGACCTCGCCGCGGCTGGCCGCGAACGTGCTGGCCAACCTGATCGCCGAGATGGAGAGCCGTTACGGGATCATGGGGCAGGCGCGCTGCCGCAATCTCGCCGAGCTGAACAAGGTGCGGCGTCGCGCCGGCGAGGCGCCGCTGCCGCACATCCTCTGCGTGATCGACGAGCTCGCCGACCTGATGATGGTTGCGCCGGCCGAGGTCGAGGACTCGATCATCCGGCTCGCGCAGAAGTCGCGGGCGACCGGGATCCATCTCGTCCTCGCGACCCAACGCCCCTCCACCGACATCATCACCGGCACGATCAAGGTCAACATCCCGGCGCGGGTCGCCTTCGCCGTGTCCTCGCAGACGGATTCGCGAGTGATCCTCGACCAGGGCGGTGCCGAGGCCCTGCTCGGGCAGGGCGACATGCTCTTCCGCGGCGCCGGCACCTCGAAGCTCCAGCGGATCCAGGGGGCGTTCGTGACCGAGGACGAGATCGCCCGCGTGACGACCCACTGGTCGCGCCAGGGGGAGCCCGAGTTCGAGGAGGAGCTGCTCGAGGCTCGCGAGGAACCATCCGAGGATGGCCACGACGGCGACTTCGACCCCGACCGGGACGAGTTGCTCGATGACGCGATCCGCCTGGTCGTCCAGACGGAGACCGCCTCGGTCTCGATGGTCCAGCGCCGCCTGCGGGTCGGCTACACCCGGGCCGGGAGGCTGATCGACATGCTCGAGCGGCGCGGTGTCATCTCCGGCTACGAGGGCTCCAAGCCCCGGCAGGTCCTGATCACGATGGCCGACCTGCCGCGGGTTCTGGGCGACGGCGGCGACGGGCCGCCGCCCGACACCGGCGAGACGCGGGAGACCGAGCCGGTCGACGCCGAACCGGTCGGCTGAACACGGTCGCGAGAGGCGGAACTCGCCCCTCCGGCGCGCTGTTGGCGAGAATGACCACATGGCGCCCGGAATCGGCACCACCCTGCGGGAGACGCGGAACCGGCTCCGGATCGACCTGGGGCAGGTCGAGGCGGAGACCAAGATCAGGATCCGCTACCTGCGGGCGATCGAGAACGAGGAGTGGGACGTGCTGCCGGGCGGCGCGTACACCCGGTCGTTCATCCGGACCTATGCGAACCATCTGGGCCTGGATGGGGAGCGGCTCGCCGATGACTTCCGCCGCGCGGTCGAGGCGCCCCCCGGCGCGCCGAGCCGGCCGGAGCCGCCGCGGATCAGCGAGCGACGCACGGCCGGCGGGCCCCGGCTCCCGGCCGGCGTGGTCGCCGGGCTGATCGGCCTGGTGCTGATCGGGGTCCTGGTCGCGATCGGGCTGTCCGGCAGCGACGAGGACGGGTCCGAGCCCGCCGGCGGGGGCAACCGACCGTCGAAGGAGCAGAAGCCGGGCCAGAAGCCCTCCCAGCGCCGGGTCGAGCTGCGGCTCACGGCGAGCGCACCCGTCTGGGTCTGCGTCCTCGACGCGTCGGGCCGCGAGGTCGTCGACGGGCAGACCCTGTCGACGGGGCAGGAGGCGGGGCCATTCCGGTCGGCCGGCTTCCGCGTGGCGTTCGGAAACGGCGCGATCGAGATGGAATTGAACGGCGAACCGGCGGCGACCGACCAGAGCCCCAATCCCGTCGGTTACCGAATCGGCCGCCGTGCAGGGCTCGCCCTGCTGCCGGAAGGAAACCGGCCGGAGTGCGGATGACCGACCGGCCGGTTCGGGCAGGCATCGTCGTCACCGGAACCG
This sequence comes from Solirubrobacterales bacterium, assembly GCA_035264885.1. Taxonomy (GTDB): domain Bacteria; phylum Actinomycetota; class Thermoleophilia; order Solirubrobacterales; family 70-9; genus DATFPK01. Next base: position 57,297 of record DATFPK010000019.1, on the reverse strand, counting down.
AGGTGCTGAGCGGCCAGGTCACCGATCGCAACGGGCCATGGCTGTCGGAGCAGCTCACGGAGCTCGGCGTCGAGGTCGGCCACATCCTCGTCGTCGCCGACCGCCCGGGCGACCTCGAGGGCGCGCTGCGATTCCTTGCCTCCCAGGGGGCCGACCTGATTGTCACGTCGGGCGGGCTCGGCCCGACGGCCGACGACCTGACCGCCGAGGTGGTCGCGGGGTTCGCAGGGCGACCGATGGTGCTCCACGAGGAGATGGAGGAGAGGATCGGGGCCATCCTGGCCCGCTTCGCGAAGCGCTGGCGCCGCTTCGACGCCGACGCGATCCGAGCCGCGAATCGCAAGCAGGCGATGGTGCCCGAGGGGGCGATCCCGCTCGATCCCGTCGGCACCGCGCCGGGGCTGGTCGTCCCGGCGGGAGACGCGGTGGTCGTCGTCCTGCCGGGCCCGCCCCGCGAGCTTCGGCCGATGTGGCCGGCGGCGGTGGCGACCGGGCCGGTGCGCAACGTGCTCGAGCGGGCGACTCCGCTCCACCGATACACGCTGCGGATGTTCGGGATCCCGGAGTCCGAGATCGCCCGCAGCCTGCGCGAGATCGAGGCCGGCGGCACCGACGTCGAATCGGTCGAGATCACGACCTGCCTGCGCCGCGGCGAGATCGAGGTCGACGTCCGCTACCGCGACGAGGCGGCGGCGGTGGCCGAGGCGGTCCGCGACGAGATGTCGCGCCGCCACAGCCGCCACCTGTTCGGCGCCGACGGCGAGACGATCGACGCCCAGGTGGCGAAGCTGCTGCGCGGGCACCGGCTGGGGCTGGCCGAGTCCTGCACCGGTGGATTGCTGGCCGCGAGGGTCACGGCCGTCTCCGGCGCCTCCGCATACCTGGCGGGGAGCGTCGTCGCCTACGCCGACGAGGCCAAGAGTGACCTGCTGGGGGTCGACCCCGAGCTGATCCGCGCCCACGGCGCCGTCTCGCCCGAGGTCGCCGACGCGATGGCGGCCGGGGCCCTGGCGCGCTTCGGCGCCGACGTGGCCGTCTCGGTGACCGGGATCGCCGGGCCCGGCGGTGGCAGCGAGGAGAAGCCGGTCGGGTACGTCTGCTTCCACGCCCTCACCGGCGACGGGCTCTCGCTCTCCCGCGACCCGGTCATCCCCGGGGACCGCGAGGACATCCGCGAGCGCTCGGCTCTCGTCGGAATGCACATGCTGCGGGTCCTGCTCGGCGGCGAGGAGCCGCCGATCTGAGTCGGGGGCTGACGCCGCTCCCGTTCCCCTGCGTATTCCGCGGTTTCGGGCCCAAGGTCGCTCTAGGCGAAGAACTCGAGTGCCCGCTGAGCGACGAGGTCGGGCTTCTCGTTGACGATGAAATGGCCGGAATCGTCGACGAGCTCGACCTCCATGTCGTCGGCGTGCCCCTGCCAGCCGTCGCGGACGAGGCGCGTGGAGATCGCGACGTCGCCGGTGCCGAAGAGCAGCCGGGTCGGGACGGTCAGATGCTCCTTCGCGAGCCCGCCGCCCCCGAGCATGGTGCGGAAGTAGTAGCGGTAGAGGCTGGCGGCGGCGCCCGCCCGAGCCGGGTCGCGGAACTGGCTGGCGTAGAGCTCGACCTCCTGATCGGTGAACGGATGGCCGGTGTTCGCGCGCTGGAGGAACCCCACGGCGTGGCCCGCCGCTCGCATCGCGAGCGGTCCCACCGCCGGCGCGGCGTTGAGGGCCGCGTACCAGCCGCGCCAGCTCTGGTCGAGGATCGTGCGGAGGCCGATCTGCGGCCACGGGTGGGGGATGTTGAGGGGGATCGCGCGGCGGAACCGCTCCGGGTGGCGGAGGACCAGGATCCAGAGCGTCCAGCCACCCCAGTCGTGGCCGATCACGTTCGCCCGGTCGATCCCGAGTTCGTCGAGCAGGGAGATCTGGTCCTCGGCGAACGTCTCGCAGTCATAGCCGCGGCCCGGGGCGTCGCTCCAGCCGAAGCCGCGCAGGTCGGGCGCGATCAGCCGGTGGCGGTGACGCAGGCGGGCGATCACCTCGCGCCACATGTAATGGTGCTGGGGCCAGCCGTGCAGGACGAGGACAGGGTCGCCCTCGCCGGCCTCCGCGTAGTGGACCCTGACCCCGCCGAGGTCCGCGTAGCGGTGCTCGGCGCCCTCGATCTCCGGCGGTGCCCCTGTCGATCCGGCGGCCGTCACTGTCCCGAGTGTAGGGCGGGACCGTTTCTTGACCGGCGGGCGTTGCGCTGGTCGGTACGGGCGCCTAGGTTGGCGCGGTGCCGAAGGAGCGCCTGAAGAGCCCGCGATCGCGGCTGTTCTGCGCGCTCGACCTGCCCGGGACAGTGGTCGGCGGCCTCGCCGCCTGGCAGGCCGGCGAGGTCACCGACCCGGCCTTGCGGCCGGTCGCGCCGGAGGCGCTCCACGTGACGCTGGTCTTCCTCGGCTGGACGCGCGACCGGGACATCCCGGCGGTCGCCGAGGTCCTCACGACGCTGCCCCGCCACCCGGTCCGGGTCGCCCTCGCGGATCCTGTGCCGATTCCCTCCAAGGGGCGGGAGAAGCGCCTCTTCGCGCTGGCGGCCGACGCGCCGGCGGCCCTTCCGCTCCAGGCCGAGCTGGCGCGAGAGCTGGCCGAAGCGCGTCTCCATCAGCCCGAGAAGCGGCCGTTCTGGCCCCACGTGACGGTCGCCCGGGTCCGCAAGGACAAGGCCCGGAAGGGCCGATACAGGCCGGTCGAGAGGTCGCCGGGCCCCCTGCCGTCGGAGCTGCGCGAGCCGTTCGGTGCCGTCCGGATCACTCTCTACCGTTCGGCCCTCCGGCCGGCGGGCGCGGAGTACACCCCGTTGGCGCAAGTCGAGCTGCCCGATGGCGAAGGCCAGGGGCGGCGGTGAGGTGAAGACAAGAGATGGCAGATAAAGGGAACTTGAAGGACGCCTCGGCGAAGGAAGCCAAGGCCAAGGACGCGGCCCTCCAGGCCGCCGTGACCCAGATCGAGCGCCAGTTCGGCCAGGGATCGGTCATGAGGCTGGGCGACGACGCCGCGGTCCAGGTGGAGACGATCCCGACCGGGGCGCTCTCGCTCGACCTGGCGCTCGGGGTCGGCGGCGTGCCGCGCGGCCGGATCGTCGAGATCTTCGGTCCCGAGTCCTCGGGGAAGACGACGCTGATCTACCACATCCTCGCCGAGGCGCAGGCCCTTGGCGGCGTCTGCGCCTTCGTCGACGCCGAGCACGCGATCGACCCCGCCTACGCCCGCCGGATCGGCGTCGACACCGACGAGCTGCTGGTCTCCCAGCCCGACTACGGCGAGCAGGCGCTCGAGATCGTCGACATGCTCGTCCGCTCCGGCGCGGTCGACGTGGTCGCGATCGACTCGGTCGCCGCGCTCACCCCGCGGGCCGAGCTCGAGGGCCAGATGGGGGAGACCCAGGTCGGCCTCCAGGCACGGCTGATGTCGCAGGCGCTGCGCAAGCTGGCCGGCAACCTGAACCGGGCGAACACGGTCTGCCTCTTCACCAACCAGATCCGCGAGAAGATCGGCGTGATGTTCGGCTCGCCGGAGACCCAGCCGGGGGGCCGGGCGCTCAAGTTCTATTCCTCCCAGCGGCTCGACATCCGGCGGATCGAGACCCTCAAGGAGGGAACCGAGGCGGTCGGCAACCGGGTTCGGGTGAAGGTCGTCAAGAACAAGGTCGCGGCGCCCTTCAAGCAGGCCGAGTTCGACATCGAGTACGGCGCTGGCATCTCCAAGCACGGGTGCCTGATCGACCTCGGGATCGAGCACGACCTCGTCCAGAAGTCGGGCTCGTTCTTCTCCTACGGGGAGCTGCGGCTCGGCCAGGGCCGCAACAACGCCAAAGCCTTTCTCGCCGAGCATCCGGATGTGGCCGGCGAGATCGAGGTCAAGGTCCTCGAGAGCCTCGGGGTCGACCGGGGGTCGTCGCCGGTGGCGGCAGCCGCGCCGGCGGCCGAAGGCGATGCGGTCGCCGAGGAGAAGCCCGCCGCGAAAAAGGCCGCCTGACCGGTTCTCCGTGGAGTCCTCAGCCGGGGACCCGCTGGCGCTGGCCCTGCGCGCGCTCGCTCACAAGGAGCGCAGCGTCGCGGAGCTCGTCGAGTGGCTGCGGGAGCGCGGGGTGGCGGGGGAGGACGCGGAGAGCGTCCTCAACTACCTGGTCGAGATCGGCGTCCTCGACGACGAGCGGTTCGCGGCTCGGTTCGCCGAGGACAAGCGTGAGATTGCGGGCTGGGGCAGCGAGCGCATCCGCGACGCGCTGCTGAAGCGGGGCATCTCCAGCGACGACGCCGAGACGGCGCTGGCGGCGGAGGGGGACGAGCTCGAGCGGGCGCTCGCGGTCCTGGCCGAACGCGCGCCCGACCTGGGCGACGAGGCCGGACGGGGCAAGGCTTTCGGCTTCCTGGTCCGGCGCGGGTTCGGCCCCGACCTCGCCTACGAGGCGATCCGCCGTGCAGGCGACCGCCCGGATTTGGCCTGAGCGGGAAGCGGTACTACCCTTGTGACGAGGCGGTTCGCCGCCTCTCAACCAGAAACTTGACCGCCGCTCTCGGGCGGCGCTGAGACTGCGGCCCGCCACCTGCCGGATCCGGGGTCCGGGCCGGGAGAGGAAACGATGATCCGGACTTGGCTGCCGCCGTGGGTTCGGCTACGTGAGGAGAGCGTGGCCGCCGAGCCGGAGCGGGACGGGACTTCCCCTGCGCCCCCGCCGCCTCCGATCTCCCCCGTGGCGAGTCCCGCGCAGCCGCCTGTCTCCGGCGAGGGGGCGAACCGTGCCGCGCCCGAGGCGCCTGCCGGCGAGCCGCCGCCCGAGGCGGACGGGAGGGGCGAGGCCGAAGTCCATGCCGAGCTCCGCGCGCGGCGCGAGGAGATCGTCCGGATGGAGGAGAGGGCGTTGCGCCAGATGGAGTCGGTCGAGACGCAGCTACGCGAGCTCGAGCGACGCCGGACGTCGCTCGACGACCGCGAGCGCAACCTGGACAACCAGGCCGAGGAGATGCGCCAGATCAAGCGCCGCCACCGCCGCGAGCTCGAGAAGATCGCCGGCCTCAGCGCCGCCCAGGCGCGCCACGTCCTGCTCAAGGAGGTCGAGGACGAGGCCCGCCAGCAGGCCGGCCTCACCCTGCAGCGGATCGAGGAGGAGACCCGGCTGGAAGCCGAGCGGCGGGCCCGCGGCATCCTTGCCGTCGCCATGCAACGCCTGGCTGCGACCCAGGCGGGCCAGACCACCACCAGGCTCGTCCAGCTCCCGAACGACGAGATGAAGGGCCGGATCATCGGGCGCGAGGGCCGCAACATCCGGGCCCTCGAGAACCTGACGGGGGTCGACTTCATCATCGACGAGACGCCGTGTGCTGTCCTGCTCGCGAGCTTCGACGGGGTCCGCCGTGAGATCGCCCGCCTCACCCTCGAGAAGCTGATCGAGGACGGCCGCATCCACCCGGCGCGCTGCGAGGAGGCCTACGAACAGGCCAAGGGGGAGATGGAGGACCGGATCGTCGAAGAGGCAGAGCGGGCGCTGCTGGAGGCGCGGATCACGGGCGTCCATCCGGAGCTCGTCCGCCTGCTGGGGAGGCTCAAGTTCCGGACCAGCTACGGGCAGAACGTCCTCGACCATCTGGTGGAGTGCTCCCACCTCGCCGGCCTGATGGCCGCCGAGCTCGGCGCCTCGCCGGAGGTGGCGCGTCGCGGCGCGCTTCTCCACGACATCGGGAAGGCGGTCAGCCACGACGTCGAGGGCACCCACGCGATCGTCGGCGCCCGGCTGGCCCGCCGCTACGAAGAGCCCGAAGCGGTCGCCCACGCGATCGAGTCCCACCACAACGAGGTCGAGCCCCGCACCGTCGAGGCGGTCATCGTGCAGGCCGCCGACGCCCTCTCCGGGGCCCGGCCGGGGGCCCGCGGCGAGTCCCTGGAGCAATACGTCTCCCGCCTCCGCGACCTCGAGGAGATCGCCCAGCGACATGCCGGCGTCGAGAAGGTCTATGCGATGCAGGCCGGTCGTGAGATCCGCGTGATGGTGGACCCCGGGGAGATCGACGACGAGTCCGCGGCGCTGATCTCACACGAGATCGCCACCGCCGTAGAGCGCGAGATGGACTACCCCGGGCGGATCAAGATCACGGTGATCCGGGAGAGCCGCGCCACGACCTACGCGAAGTAGGATCCCGCCCCGCATGGACACCGACACGATCTTCTACATCCTCGGCGGGACCCTCGCGGCCGTTGCCCTGGTGATCAGCTTCCTCGGGCTGCGGCGCGAGAGCTTCCCGCCCTCGAAAGCCCTGATGTCGGCGGTGATCGCGCTTTTCGCCCTGCTGGTGGCCGGCACTGCGGCGTTCGCGGTGGCGAGCGCGCGCGACGAGCAGGCCCATCGAGAGGCCGAGGAGGCCGAGCACGCCGAGGAGGCGGCGGCCACCGAGGAGACCGCCCAGGCCGAGCCCGGAGCCTCCGCGGCGCAGGCCGGGGGAGGCGAGGCCGCGGGCGGCGGTGGCGGAGCGGGCGCTGCCGCCACGACCACCCTCGAGCTCGCCGCCGACGAGACCGACCTCGCATTCGACGAGACCACGCTCCAGGCGAATCCGGGCGCGGTCACGATCGAGTTCGACAACCCCGCCATCGTTCCCCACAACGTGGCGGTCCAGCAGGGCGGCAAGCCGCTTGCGGAGTCCGAGACGGTGACCCAGTCCGGCACATCCGTCACGGCTGACCTGAAAGCCGGCCGCTACGAGTTCCTCTGCACGGTGCCGGGCCACGCCGAGGCTGGGATGAGGGGCATTCTCCAGGTCGGCTAGGGCTCTGGCCCCGGCGGCGCGTTCTATCCTGGGCGCGGTGAAGTACCACGTCACCACCTTCGGGTGCCAGATGAACGTGCACGACTCCGAGCGCATGCGCGGGATGCTCGAGTCGCTGGGCTACGCGGAGGCCGAGAGCCGCGCCGACGCCGACCTCATCCTCTTCAACACCTGCTCGATCCGGGAGTCGGCCGACAACCGCTTCGTCGCGCACCTCGGCGAGGCGAAGCGCCTGAAGACCGAGAATCCGTCCCGGGTGGTCGGTGTGGGCGGCTGCTGGGCGCAGTCGGTCAAGCACGAGGTCTTCGACCGCTTCCCGTTCGTCGACGTGGCATTCGGCCCCGGCCAGATCCACAAGCTGGCCGAGTTCCTCACCGCGGACTCGCTGACCGCGCAGGGGTACTTCGAGTTCGAGGACGTCTCGGGGCACCTGCCGTCGAAGCGCGAACGCGAATTCCAAGGCTGGCTTCAGATCTCGCAGGGGTGCAACTGCGTCTGCTCCTACTGCATCGTGCCGTCGACGCGGGGCCGCGAGGTCAGCCGCGAGCCATCCGAGCTCGTGCGCGAGGCCCAGGGCCTGGCCGCGGACGGCGTCCGCGAGCTGACGCTCCTCGGCCAGAACGTCAACAGCTACGGGCGTGACCTGCCGAAGGAGCGTCGGATCAGCTTCGCCGAGCTGCTGGCACGCATCGACGCGGTCGAGGGCATCGACCGGATCCGCTACACGAGCCCACACCCGAAGGACATGCGCGAGGACGTGATCCGGGCCCACGCCGAGCTGCCCGCCCTCTGCGAGCACATCCATCTCCCGCTGCAGTCGGGCTCGAGCGCGGTCCTGAAGCGGATGCGCAGGACCTACAACCGCGAGCGCTACATGCAGCGGGTCGCGCTGATCAGGGAGACGGTGCCCGACTGCGCGGTCACCACCGACATCATCGTCGGGTTCCCGGGCGAGACCGCGGTCGACTTCGAGCAGACGCTCGAGGTGGTGGACGAGGTCGGGTTCGACGGCGCCTTCACCTTCCTCTTCTCCCCGCGCCGCGGCACCGAAGCGGCCGAGATGGACGGTCAGCTGCCGCACCGCGAGAAGGTCGAACGGCTCGACCGGCTGGTCGACCTGGTCCAGCGCCGCGCCCGGGAGCGGGCGCAACGCTTCGTCGGGCGCACGATGGAGGTGCTCGTCGAGGGGCCGAGCCGGACCGACCCGACCCGCCTGCGGGGCAGGGTCCGCCACAACAAGGCCGCCAACTTCGAGGGCACCGCGGCTCCGGGCGAGCTGGTCGACGTCGAAGTCCTCGAGGCGTCCTCGACGACCCTGACCGGCAGCGAGCGCATCCTCAGTCGCGCCGGCTGACGCCGTGCCGGAGCTGGTCGCGATCTTCGGCCCGACCGCGGCCGGGAAGACCGGCGTCGCGGTCGCGCTCGCCGAGGACCTGCGCCGAAGGGGGGAGGAGCCGGTGGCGGTCTCCTGCGACGCGATCCAGGTCTATCGCGGCCTCGAGATCGTCAGCGGCGCCGCGAGCGCGGACGAGCGGCGCCGCCTCGAGCACCGCCTGGTCGGTTTCCTCGACCCGTCCGAGGAGTTCAGCGTGGGGCGCTTCGCTGCGCTGGCGCACGCCGAGATCGACGACCTGCTCGGTGCCGGGCGCCGCCCGATCGTGGTCGGCGGCACCGGCCTCTACCTGCGGGCGGCGCTGGCCGACCTCGACCTGCGCCCGGCGGTCCCGGCGGAGGTCCGCGACGAGGTGGAGGCCGAGATCGCCGCCCGCGGCCCCGATGCCCTCCACGCCGAGCTGCCCTCGGAGCTGTCCGCCGCCGTCCACCCCAACGACCGCAAGCGGATCGCCCGCTGGACCGAGCTCCGCCGGGCAGGGATCGAACCGGCCCCGAGTGGCGATCGGCTCTGGACCGCATCGCCACGGCGACCGAGCCGGCTGTTCGGCCTCGTCGCCGACCGCGAGCTGCTCGACCGGCGGATCGCCGCCCGGGTCGAGGCGATGGCCGTGGCCGGGGCCGTCGAGCAGGCTCGGGAGGCGGACCGCCGCGGGATCTCCCGCACCGCCCGGGCCGCCCTGGGATTCGACGAGATGCTCGCCGCCGACCTCGAAGCGGTCAAGGCGGTCCATCGGCGCTACGCGCGCCGCCAGCTCACCTGGATGCGGCGGATGCCGAGGGTCGAGATCGTCGACCGCGGCGACCGCGGCGACGCCGAGGTCGCGGCCGAGATCGCTGGGATACTGGCGCCGCGATGAGCCTCGCCTTCGAGAAGTGGACGGCGCTCGGCAACGACTACGTGATCCTCGGGGCGCCGAGCCTCCCCTGGGATCTGACGCCGGAGCGCGTCAGGCGCATCTGCGACCGCCACTTCGGGATCGGCTCCGACGGCATCCTCCTGCTCTCGCCGAGCGAGGACCGCGACCTGGTCGCCGACCTGCGGATCTTCAACCCCGACGGCTCGGAGGCGGAGCTGTCGGGGAACGGCGTGCGGGAGGCGGCGATGTACCTGCACCGCCATGGCTGGACTCCGGGACCGCGCTTCTCGATCGGGAGCATGGCCGGCGCGGTCACGCCGGAGATCGTCGACGACCGCAGGGCGCGGGTGGCGATGGGTCGCGCGTCGACCAGCTCGAAGGACTACCCGAGCGGCGGGAGGGATGGGACCGGCACGCTCACCGCCGGCGGGCGCGAGTGGCGCTTCCAGCACGTCTCGATCGGCAATCCCCAGTGCGTGATCGAGGCGGGGGAGGAGGTCGAGGCGCTCGACCTCGCCTCGATCGGCCCCGAGATCGAGCGCTCCGAGCTGTTTCCCAACCGGACGAACGTCTCGTTCATCGCGATCGACGGCGGCGCCGTGCGGGCGCGGATCTTCGAGCGGGGGGTGGGGGAGACGCTGTCATCGGGAACCGGCGCCTGCGGGGCCGCGGTAGCGGCCGTCCTCATGGGCTCGAGCAGCCCCGTCGCCGTGCGCCTCGACGGCGGCGAGCTCGAGGTGGAGGTCGCGGACGACCTCGAGGTGCATCTGACCGGCTGGGCGGAACCGATCTGCTCAGGCCAGCTATCGGAGGACCTGGTGGCGGCGCTCGCGGAGATCTGACCCCTCGCTAGGCTGCCGCGCCGTGGCCCTGACCGATCCCGCGCGCCGTCTCGAGGCGATCCCTCCGTACATGTTCGCCGAGCTCGAGCGGCGGATCGCCGAGAAGAAGGCGGCCGGGGTCGACGTGATCAGCCTCGGAATCGGGGATCCGGACGAGCCGACGTATCCGCACATCGTCAAGGCGATGCAGGAGGCCGTCGCCCGGCCCGGGACCCACAACTACCCGTCGAACCGGGGCAGGGGCGAGTTCCGAAACGCCTTCGCGAGCTTCTACGGGCGGCGCTTCGGGGTCGAGATCGATGCGGAGGCTGAGGTGATCCCGGCGATCGGCGCCAAGGAGTGCATCTACAACCTGTGCTTCGCCTTCCTCGACCCGGGCGACGTGGCCCTCGCCTCGGACCCCGGATACCCGGTCTACACCGGCGGGCCCACCCTGGCCGGCGCGTCCGCCGAGCTGCTGCCCCTGAGCCCCGATCTGGGCTTCGCCCCTGACCTGAGCTCCGTGCCCGCCGACGTGGCCCGCAGGGCCCGCCTGATGTTCGTCAACTATCCGAACAACCCGACCGGGGCGGTCGTGCCGGATGGGTTCTTCGAGCTCGTGGTCTCGTTCGCCCGCGAGCACGAGACCCTCGTCGTCCACGACAGCGCCTATTCGGAGACCACGTTCGACGGTTACGAAGCGCCGAGCTTTTTGGCCACACCGGGCGCCAAGGAGGTCGGCGTCGAGGTGTTCTCGCTCTCGAAGGGCTTCAACATGACCGGCTGGCGCTGCGCCGCCATCCTGGGCAACCGGGATGCCATCGAGGCCTACTGGAGACTGAAGACCAACGTCGACTCCGGTCTCTTCGAGGCCGTCCAGCTCGCCGGCGTCGCCGCCCTCGAAGGGCCGCGGGGGCCGCTCGATCGGATGAACGAGACCTATGCCCGCCGCCGCGACCTGGTCGTCGGCGCGCTGCGCGAGATCGGCGTCGACGTCCCGGTGCCCAGGGGCACCATCTACGTCTGGGCGCCGGTCCCGGAGGGCCACACCTCGACCTCGTTCGCGGAGCTCGTGCTGGAGGAGGCGGGCGTGGTGGTCTCGCCGGGCGCGATGTACGGACCGAGCGGCGAGGGTTTCATCCGGATCTCGCTGACCACGCCCGAGGACCGCCTGGCGGAGGCGGTCGAGCGGATGAGGATGCACCTCGCGTAGAGGGTTTCGCTAGCCTCAAGCGGGTACCCACTTTTCGACTGAGGGGCGGGGGCTCCAGATCAGTCGTCCAATGCCTTCAAGCGCGCTCGGGGCCGCGTCGATGGAAGGCAGGGTCGCCCTTGATGATCGAGATCGGAATAACACTTTCCATCGCCTGCGCGTTCCTCACCAACGTGTCGGGCCTGTGCAAGCATCGCGGCGCCCTTGCCGCGCCCGCGGTCAGCTTCCGCCACCCGGGGCGCAGCGCCGCCGCGCTGTTCCGCTCGCGCTGGTGGACGATCGGCTTCGGGATCGCCGCCGCGGCCTGGCTGCTCCACGTCGCGGCGCTGACCGTCGCGCCCCTCTCGCTCGTGCAGATGCTGATCTCCGGCGGCCTCGTCCTGCTCGCGTTCCCGGCCGAGCGCTGGTTCGGGCTGACCCTGGGGCCCAGGCAGTGGGCCGGCCTCGGCCTGAGCGCCGGCGGCCTCGCCCTGCTCGCGATCAGCACCGACACGAGCGGAGCCCATGCCAGCTACTCGATTCCGGCGATGGCAGCCTTCGAGGCCGGCGCGATCGGCATCGGCATCGGCCTGCTGCTCGGCGGGCGCTCGGACACCCCCGGACCGCGCCACGGCGCCGCCTTGGGCGCCGCGGCCGGCCTGCTCGTCGGAGTCTCCGACGTCTCGATCAAGGCGCTCACCGGAACGGTTCCCGGGGATCCCGTCAGCATCCTCGGCCCGTGGACGATGGTCGCCGTCGTCGCCGGCGTCCTCGCCTTCTTCGCGCTCGCGCGCGGCCTCCAGACCGGCGAGGCCATCGCTGTCATCACCCTCTCGTCGGTCGCCGCGAACTGTGCCGCGATCCTCGGCGGCGTGCTCGTCTTCGGCGACCCGATGGGGAACGGGGCCGTCGAGATCGTCGCTCGCTCGCTCGCCTTCGCAGCCGTGATCGCCGCCGCGGCCCTGATGCCGGCACCGCGGCCGGCGCAGACGACCGCCGCCTAGGCGCAGACGCCGTTCACTCCGCGGTCTCGGCCCGCTTGCGCCAGTAGCGCTCCAGGCCGAGGTACTGCTGCTCGGGCGGCACCGCCTGAAGGAGCGCGGCGGCCGTGCCCTTGTCACCGGCGGCGGCGACCTGCCGGCGCAGCTCCCGCTCGAACTCCTCCGGTCCGCCCTCCCGGGCCCGCCGCGCCTGCTCGCGCAGCCGGCGGCGGACCAGCTCGAGGTGGGCCGGGGGCTCCTCGACGGCGCCGAAGTGGGTCAGGCCGATGCTCGCCGGCTGCCACTCCCCGACCAGGTCCAGCGACCGCTCCCAGGCCTCGAGGTCGATGTCGGGCGGGGGCGTGGGGGGCAGGACGAAACCCGACGGGGGAATTCGCACTGCGGCGACGTCGCCGACGAAGGCGCGACCGCTGTCCTCGTGCAGATAGCTGACATGATGGGAGGCGTGGCCGGGGGTGTAGGCGACGCGAACCCCCAGGACCTCCTCGCCGCCCACGAGCGGCCGCAGGTTCTCCCCGGGAACGGGCGCGACTTCACCCCAGAGCTCCTCCATGCGGTCGCCGTAGAGGCGCTGGGCGCTGGCCAAAAGGCGCGAGGGGTCGGCCAGGTGCGGGGCGCCCCGCTCATGCACGTGGACGTGGAGGTGGGGCCAGCGTCGCACCAGGGTCCCGGCGGCCCCGGCGTGGTCGAGGTGGATGTGGGTGAGGAGGAGGGCTCGCGGCGGCTCGTCACCAAGCTCGGCCAGCAGCGTCCCCAGCGAGGAGGAGGGGCCTGGGTCGATCAGGACGCCGTCGGCCTCCCAGCAGCCGATCACCCTCTCGCGGCCGAGGTGCCGGACGTCGATCAGTCGCACCTGCTACTCGACGTCCACCTCGGTCACCATGCCCTTCAGAGCATGCGGGGGTCCGCCCTGACGGTCGCTGATGAAGCAGAGCAGGGCGTAGCGGCCCGGCTTGCCCAGCTTCACGTCGACGAGCTGTGAGGTCTGTCCCTCGAGGACCGCGGTCGACACCTCCTGCTCGAAGTCGACCGGCGGCTTGCCCTTCTCGGTCTTGACGAACTGCTTCACATCCTCGACCGAGGCATTGCCGATGATCGGGAAGGCGAGCATGTGATGCGGCTGGGCGCCCATGTTCTCGAAACGGATCCGGTTCTCCCCGGACTTCAGTCCCTCCGCCTTGAAGCCGTACTCGAAGGCCGACACGGTGGCGTCCGCCTCGGGCAGCTCCGCGTCCGAGGCCTGGCCGGTGACCTGGAACGACATGTGGCCCTGAGTCCCGCTGGTGAAGCCGTAGTAGGTGCCCGGCTCGAGCACCTGCTCGACCGTGGCGGAGTCACCGGACCCCGTGGTCGGGACGCCACCGCCGGCGAGGAACCAGGCGGGGATCGGCGCGCCGCCCCGGCCGACCTGGTTGTAGGCGGCGACGACCTCCTGCTCGGAGCGCTTGCCCTCGACCTTGATCAGCTGGAGGTCCTCGGGCTTCTTGGACTCGTTCGCGAGGGTGATCGCGGTCAGGCCGGCCGCGGCCCGCTGGGGCGCGTCGAACGCGACCGAGCCGCCGGCGTTCTCGACCGAGACGTCGAACGGCGCCGCGTCGCCGGAGTCGACGCCGGAGCCCGAGTCGTCATCGTCGCCGCAGGCGGCGATGAGGACGAGCGAGAGCACCGCGGCAAGCAGCGTGAGCGCCCGGAGGCGCGGACGGTTCGGGGTGAGCACTGTTTCTCCTTGATAGGGGGGACGAGGCTGCCGGGGCGGCAGGCTAGCGATGAAGCGCCGCCGCGGTCAGGCGGCCGCGGGCAGCTTGCCCTCGGCGGCCAGGGTCTCGCGGATCCCCTGCTCCAGCCCCCGCGGAGAGTAGCCGAGCTCCTGCATCGCCTTGTCGTGGCGGGCCCAGAACGTGACGCCGTCGGCGGAGCTGATCAACTCGCGGAGATTGGGCGGCTGGCCCATCAGCTTGCCGACGACCGGCCCGGCGGGCGTCATCAGCTTCAGCATCGCGGTCGGCATTGCCCGCTTCGGCGGCTTTCTCCCGGCAACCCGGCCGACGGTGTCGATCAGGCCACGCATGGAGGTGATCTCGCCGCCGAGCACGTAGGACTCGCCGACCTGGCCCTTGTCGAGCGCGAGCAGGACGCCGTCAGCGACGTCCTCGACGTGGACGAGGTTCAGGCCGAGGTCGGGGAACGGCAGCATCGGGAGCCGGCCGGCGAGGAACTGATTGATCTGCTGGCCGACCGAGGAGTGGTCTTCGGGGCCGTAGACGCCGCCGGGCTGGACGATCACCAGGGGCAGGCCCTCGTCGTCGATCATCCGCCTCGCGATCCGGTGGGCCTCGACCTTCGTCTCCTCGTAGTAGGAGGTGAACTCCTGGCCCGGGTGCACGTAGGTCTCGTCCACGACCTCCCCGTGGGTGTTACCGAACGCGGCGACGGTGGAGATGTAGACGACCCTCGGCACCTTAGCTTCGAGCGCGGCGCGGAGGACCCGCTCGGTCCCGACCACGTTGGCCTCGTGCATCGCGCGCCGCTCGCCCTTCGGGATGCCGACCTCGTAGATCGCGGCGCCGTGGATCGCTGCGTCGCAGCCCTGCATGGCGGTGGAGATGACGCCCCCGCGCGAGAGGTCGCCCTCGACCAGCGTCGCGCCGAGCGCCTCGAGCTCGGCGCCCTTGCCGAGGTCCCGGACCAGGCAGACGACGCCGTCGCCACGATCGCGCAGACGGCGCACCACGTGACCGCCGATGAATCCGGTGCCGCCGGTGACGAAAACCTTCATCACGCGCCAGCCTATCCCCTCGCGGCTGCTCCCTACAATCGGGAGGAGTGCCCAGATCCAGCAACGGAGGCAGCCCGCAGGCGTGGAACGGAGACGGCGCCGCAGGCGTCGCGAAGGCGCGAGCCCGGCAGCGGGCGCTGGCGATCGGGATCTCCGACGGCCATGGCGAGGAGCCGCTGGAGGAGCTCAAGGAGCTGCTGCGGACCGCGGGGGTGGCGACCGCCGGGCAGATGATCCAGCCGCGTGACCGGCCCGACCCCGATCGCTACTTCGGGCGCGGGAAGCTGGCGGAGCTGAAGACGGAGATCGCGCGTCGCGACGCCAACCTCGTCGCCTGTGACGACGAGCTGGCGCCGCGCCAGGAGCGCAATCTGGAGGCGGCGCTGGGCGTACCGGTCATCGACCGCACGGCGATCATCCTCGACATCTTCGCCGCCCATGCGCACTCGGCCGAGGGCAAGCTCCAGGTCGAGCTCGCCCAGCTCGAGTACAACCTGGCCCGGATGCGCGGCCTGTGGACGCACCTCGAGCGTCTCGGCGCCGGCCGGATGGACGGCGGCATCGGCACCAGGGGCCCAGGTGAGTCCCAGATCGAGACCGATCGCCGCCTCGCCCGCGACCGGATCTCGGCGCTGCGGCGGAGGCTCAGCCGCACCGAGCGCACGCGCGATGTGATGCGGGCTCGGCGCGAGCGGTCCTCGGTACCCCGCGTCGCCCTCGCGGGGTACACGAACGCCGGCAAGTCGACCCTGCAGAACGCGATGACCGGATCCGAGACGAGCATCGGGGACCGCCTGTTCCACACCCTCGACCCGACCACGCGCTCGTTCGAGCACGACGGCCGCCGCTACCTCGTGACCGACACCGTCGGGTTCATCGAGAAGCTGCCCCACCAGCTCGTCGAGGCCTTCAAGGCTACGCTCGAGGAGACGACGCTGTCGGACCTGATCCTGCACGTCGTCGACGCTGCGGCGCCGGAGGAGCGGCGCGAGGCCGACATGCGCGCGGTCGACGACGTACTCGAGGAGATCGGCGCGGGGGGCAAGCCCCGCCTTCTGGTCTTCAACAAGGCCGATCTGCTCGACGACGACGAGCAGCGCGAGGTCCTGCTCCGGCATCCCGGCGCCTTGCTCGTCTCCGCCCTCGAGGCGACCGGGCTCGATCAGCTCGAGGAGGCAATCGAGCGCGCCTTCGCGGAGACCCTGCGCGAGGTCGAGCTCCTCGTCCCCTACAGCGAGGGCGCCCGCCTCTCCGAGCTCCACGAGCTCGCCGGCGACCTCGAGCGCGAGGAGCGCGAGGACGGCGTCCTCGTCCACGCCCGTGTTCCCGCCGCCGAGCTCCACCGCTTCGCGGAGTTCTCCGTCAACGGCGCGGGTCGGTCCGGCGCGGGCAAGTAGGGCGCCGGTAGGGTCGGCGTCGATGGAGCTGCGCTTCAAACGCCTCGCCGCAGGGGCGACGCTGCCGAGCCGGGCCCATGATTGGGACGCCGGCCTCGACCTCTACGCCGCCGAGCCCGCGCACCTCGGACCGGGGGAGCGGTGGAGCGTCGGCACCGGCGTCGCGGTCGAGATCCCCGAGGGCCGCGCGGGCCTCGTCCTGCCTCGCTCGGGGCTCGCGCATCGGCACGGCATCGCGCTGGTCAACGCGCCCGGCCTGATCGACTCCGGCTACCGCGGCGAGATCCGGGTCCTGCTGCTGAACACCGATCCCGCCGACGTCTTCCGGGTCGCCGCCGGTGACCGGATCGCGCAGCTCCTCGTGGTCCCCATCGACACGCCCGAGCCGGTCGAAGCCGATGCGCTGGCCGAGTCGGCGCGCGGCGAGGGCGGCTTCGGATCGAGCGGCCGCTGAGCAAAGTCCTCAATCCGGAGCCGGGCCCACTCCTCGCCGACCCGGTTGAGGTCTCCGGCGCTCTGCTGGCCGCGGCTCGTGAGCCGGACGTCCGCCCCGATGAGGTCGCGGCGCTCGCCGGCGCCCTGCACGGGGTCGGTCCCCGCAAGCTGTGCGGCGACTACCGCCGGACCGCGTTCTGGTTGAACGTCTACAACGCGCTCTTCCTGCACGAGATGCTCGTGCGGCCGCGGAGCGGGAACCTGCTCCGCCACATTCGCCTCTTCGAGAGAGCCGCGTATCGGGTCGGCGACGCAACATTCACGCTGAGCCAGATCGAGCACGGCATCCTGCGCCGGAACGCCCGGGCTCCTACCGCGCTGCGGCGCCCGTTCCGCCGCCGTGACGCCCGTCGCGCGGCCATCCCCTCGCGGCTCGACCCGCGAATCCACTTCGCGCTGAACTGCGGCGCTCGCTCTTGCCCGCCGCTGCGGTTCTACGACGACGCCGGACTGGACGCCCAGCTTCGCCTCGCGACGCGGTCCTATCTCGACCAGGAGACCCGTGTCGACCGCGAGGGAGGCGTCCTGACCCTGCCCCGTCTGATGCGGATCTACCGGGGCGACTTCGGCGACCGGCGCGCCCAGATCGCGTTTGTCGCCAGGTATCTGCCGGAGGTCGCCTCGATGCTGTCGCGGATCGACACCCTCGGGGTCGAGTACGCCGATTACGACTGGACCATCGCGACCTGATCAGATCCCGGCCGCGCGGCGCGCGGTCTGGTGGGCGGCGGTCTCGAACTCGTCGCCGAGCGGCTCGAGCCGCGGCGCCTCGCCGTACCGCCGGGCGAGCGCCAGCGAGATCAGGTGATCGGCGAGCCAGGCGTTCTTCGGCAGTAGCGGCCCGTGCAGGTACGTACCGATCAGGTTGCCCTTGCGGACGCCCTCGAGACCGTCCCGGCCGTTGTTCCCGTGTCCGCGCAACACGCGGCCCAGGGGGCGCGCCTCCTCACCGAGGTAGGTCCTCCCGCCGTGGTTCTCGAACCCCGCGATGACATGAGGCGCTCCGCCGAAATCGGCCTCGATCGCGACGTTGCCGATCAGGCGCTCGCCCGGCTCCCGCACTGTCTCCAGGTCGGCCAGCCCGAGCCCGGGCGCCCGCTCGTCGCCGAGCTGGTAGCTGTGGCCGAGGAGCTGGTAGCCGCCGCATACCGCGAGCAGCACGGCACCGTCCTCGGTCGCGGCGGCGAGCGCGTCGCGTTTCGTCTCGACCAGGTCGCGCGCGACCATCACCTGGTCGCGATCCTGGCCGCCGCCCATGTAGAGGAGGTCGTGGTCTCCGGGGTCGATCTGCTCCCCGGGCCCGGCGCCGGCATAGGAGAACCCGATCCCCCGCCACTCGCAGCGCCGCTGGAGGAAGACGATGTTCCCCCGGTCCGCGTAGATGTTCATATGGTCGGGGTAGAGGGCGAGAATCCGGAGCTCCATCCTCAGACCGCCCTTTCGAAGGTGAGGATCGACGAGCCCACATGGTCGGCGGACGCGGGGACGGTGATGGTCTCCTCGGCGACGAGGCCGTGGGCCTCGGCCTCGCGCCGCAGGTCCGCCGCGTCCAGCCGAGCCAGCTCGGTCTCGCTGCGTTCCTCGCTCAGCTCGCCTGCGGGTGAGACCGCCTGGCGGAGCCGCAGGACGCGGATCCGGCCGGGTGAGAGGTCGAGCGCCACCGGCAGGCTCGAAAGCACCCAGCCGCCGCGCTCGAGGACGTCCGGCAGGGGGCGGGCGTCCGGGTCGGTCCTGGGTAGGGCTTCGACGATCGCCAGGGCGAGCGCGCCGCCGGGAGCGACGTGGCCGGCGGCCCCTTGAAGCAGGGCCCCACGCTCCGCCCGGTGTCCCACCAGCTGAACCAGCTGCATCGCCGCCAGTACGAGCGGGAAGTCCCGGCCAAGGTCGAGGCGGCGGGCGTCTCCGGCCTCGCCGCCCACATCCAGGGCCTCGGCCTCCGCCCGGGCCAGCATCTCCTCGACCAGCGGCGCGTCGCGGTCGATGCCCACGACCTGGTGGCCCCGGCGGGCGAGGTGCAGCGCCACCCGGCCGGTCCCACAACCGAGATCGAGCACGGGTCCGCCGTACCGCTGCGCGAGGCTCTCCCAGACCGGCAAGTCGGCGCTGTAGGAGGCGCACTCGAGGTCGTGCCAGGCAACGGTGCCGGTCACGCCCAGTACTCCTTCGCGAGACCGCGGTCGGCGAGCAGATTGCGCAGCTCGAGCAGCGCCGTGTAGGTCGGTAGAGCGAAGAGACGGTCGGAGGCCTGCGCGACCGCGCCATCGAGCGAGGCGGCGATCGCCGGCTCGACCTCGATCCGGTCCTGCGGCCAGCCCGCGTACTTCAGCCGCAGCGCGATCTCGGCCGCTCGAGTGCCCGCGCAGATGATTCGCCTCACATGCGGGCCGAGCAGCTCGAAATCCGCGTCCCAGACCCAGGAGACGTCGCGGCCGTCGGCGATCCGGTCGTTGAGAGCGATCCAGAGGTCGAGCTGGCCGGTCCCCGCCTCGAGCCGCAGCGTCCGCAGGACCTCGTTCGCCCCGGCCGGGTTCTTGATCAGCAGGATCGAGACCGGTTTCCCCTCGACCTCGATCGTCTCGACCCGGCCGAAGACCGCCCGCATCCGGCCGATGCCCGTCGCGCCCTGCTCGTGCGTTGCGCCCATTCGCAGCGCCGCCGCCAGCGCCCCGAGCGCGTTGTAGACGTTGTAGAGACCGGGCAGGGGGACGCTCAGCTCGAACTCGGCTTGGGGGGTCCGCACGGCGACCGTCGAGCCCGACATCCCGTGCAGCTCGATCCGCGTCGCGGCCACGTCGGGCCCCGGCCGCTCGGCGCCGCAGCTGGGGCAACGGTAGTGGCCGAGGTGCCCGACGAAGGCCCGCGCGTACTCGTACGCGTGACCGCAGCGGCGGCAGTGCTTGGCGTCGTGGGCATGCTGCAGCTCGGGCAGCGCCTGACCGGGGTCGTCGATGCCGAAATAGGTCACGGCCTCGCGCGGGCTCCCGTCGCGGTCACGGCCGAGGTCGGCGACGAGCGGGTCGTCGGCGTTGAGGACCCAGGAGGTTCGACCGGCCCGTCGGTCGACCAGCGCCGCCCATTCGTCGGCCAGGGTCTCGAGCTCCCCGTAGCGGTCGAGCTGGTCGCGGAACAGGTTGCCGAGGAGGGCGAGTCGGGCGTCGAGCTGCTCCACCACGCGGGGCAGCCAGGCCTCGTCCACCTCGAACAACCCCTCCTCGCCCTCCTGCTCGAGCAGCGCGGTCGCGACGCCCCAGGTCATGTTCGACCCGGCCCGGTTGTGCACCGGATGGCGGCCGGCCGACGCGAGGATCGACGCCAGCATCCCGGCGGTGGTCGTCTTCCCGTTGGTCGCGCTGATCACCGTGGCGCCGCGATCCAGGCGGGCGCCCAGCCTGGCGATCGCGCTCGGCTCCAGCCGCAGCAGGACGCGGCCCGGCAGGGTCGTCCCGCCGCCCCGTCCGCTCGCCCGGCTCACAACGCCGAGAGCCCGCGACAAGGCGAGCTTCGCCCCGAAGGCGCTCAAGCGCCGGTCGCCGGCACGATCACGCTGAGCGCGTCGGGGAGGACGCGCAACCTCGCCGGCAGGTCGGTCAGGCGCTCGCCGTCGGCGTACATGGCGAACGGGCGGCTGGCGCTCACCTCGAGGTGCGACGTCCGGAAGATCCTGATCTCCTCCTGATCGACGTGGGTGCCCTTGAACACCTTGGGCAGGTTACGGACGAAGTGGAGCTTGCCGGACTCTCCGCACATCACCACGTCGAACTCGCCGTCGCCCAGGTCGGCATCGGGGGCGATGAACATCCCGCCGCCGTAGGCTTTGCTGTTCGCGACGGCGACGGTGTAGCCCGTGAACCGCATCCGCTCCTCGCCGACCGCGATCGTGAAGCGCGCGTGCTTCCAGCCCAGCAGCGCCCGCAGCGCCGCATAGGCGTATACGAGGTTGCCGCGGACCAGCCTGGTCTCGTTGGCAATCCGGTTGGCGTCCGAGTCGAAGCCGACGCTGGCGACCCCGAGGAAGCGACGGCCGTTCGCCTCGCCGACGTCGACCCGCCGCTCCCGGCCCGTGGTCAGGACCGTGACCGCCCCGGCGGGGTCGCTGGGGATGCCGAGGACCCGGGCCAGGTCGTTCCCGCGGCCGCCCGGGACGATGCCGAGTGGGGTGGGGGTGCCGGCGAGAGCGCCGCCGACGATCGCGATCAGGCCGTCGCCGCTCATCACGACGGGGACTTCCCCGGCGTCGGCAGCTCGCAGGGCCTCGGCGACGGCGTGACCGGCGTCGCGGGTGCGCTCGACCCGGAAGACCGCCCGGCGCTTATCGAGCTCCTCCTCGACCCGCGGCAGCTTCGCGGCCGTGCGCCCGCCGCCCGAGGCCGGGTTGACGAGCAGCGCCAGCGGCCGGTCGCGGGTCGGGCGGTTACTGACCCCGCTCTCCATGGGCGCAGCCTATTCCTGCCGTCGCCGTGTCCGAAAGAAGTGCGGGGTACCCGGTCCGCTATGTGGACGGGCTCGCCCCGGCTGTCTCGAGCTGCCCGACGAAGTAGGTGCCCGAGCCCGCCTCCCCGGCCGCGACCTGGGCGATCCCGCGTTTCGCGAATCCCCAGGCCAGGCGGCGCTCAGGTGTGTAGAACGGGGTGTCGGGGCCCCAGCTGGCGGCGACGATCACGTGCCCACCGGGGCGGAGCACGCGCGCCAGCTCGGCGAAGAACGGCGGCAGGTTGAGCTGCGCCACGAGGTCGAACGATCCGTCGGGGTAGGGCAGCTCGGCCGCGTCGCCGGTCTTGAATGCGATCCGCCCCTCCGGGTCCAGACCCACCCGGCCGCGGGCCAAACGGATCATCTCCTCGGAGATGTCGACGCCGCGGACCCGCGCCTGGGGGAACTCGCGGGCGAGGAACAGGGTGCCCTCGCCGCTTCCGCAGCCGACGTCGAGGACGCGCTCGGGAGCGGCGCCGACGTGGAGCGCCGCCGTCGCGAGCGGCGCCAGGTGTGCCGCTGATCCCGCCCCGACGCGGTCAGCCCAGCCGGCGGCGTGCGCGGAGAAGAACCGCCGCACAGCGGGACGAATCAGCGGCCAGAGCCACGGGGCCCGCGCGACGATCTCGTTCACACCTCGGCCGATTAGGCGATTCCGGCGAGTAGGTCCCTCATCGGCCACCGAGCGATGTTGTCATCTAGGCTGAGCGGCCGATGGCCGCCCCCCGGGACCGTCGCCTCGTCGTGCTCGCAGCCTTCGCCCTGATCGCCGTCGGCACGGTCGCCGCCGTGCTGATCGGCCGGAGCGGGGAAGACGACGCGGCTTCTTCGGCCTCGTCGTCCGCGGGCTGCGAGAGCGTCGCGGCGCCGGAGCCGAAGCGGGCCGATCTCCAGGCACCCGCCCAGACCGTCGATCCGGGCGAACCTCTGACCGCGGTCGTCGACACGAGCTGCGGCACCTTCGAGATCGCGCTCGATACCCGCCGGGCGCCGAAGACGACGAACTCGTTTGCCTTCCTGGCCGGCCGCGGCTTCTACGACGGTCTCGGGTTCCACCGCGTCTCCAGCGACCCGCAGTTCGGGGTGATCCAGGGCGG
The DNA here is from genome assembly GCA_035264885.1 of Solirubrobacterales bacterium. GTDB lineage: Bacteria > Actinomycetota > Thermoleophilia > Solirubrobacterales > 70-9 > DATFPK01. The sequence continues at coordinate 35,003 of DATFPK010000019.1, read as the reverse complement.
CGACCCCCGCGGCGACGGGACCGGCGGGCCGGGGTACACCGTCGACGAGACGCCGCCGGGCGACCTCGCCTACACGAAGGGCGTCGTGGCGATGGCCAAGACGAGCGCCGAGCCGCCGGGCCGCTCGGGAAGCCAGTTCTTCGTGGTCACCTCGGCCGACCTCGGGCTGCCCCCTGACTACGCGCTGCTCGGGGAGGTCAGCGAGGGCATGGACGTGGTCGAGCGGATCGGCGGGCTGGGCCTACCCAGCGAGAAGCCGCGGCAGCCGGTCGTGATCGACTCGGTGGAGATCGAGGAGCGCTGACGTGGCGGATCGCTGGGGCGAGTCCTTTTCGGCCGGGGCGCAGCCCGTCCTTCGCGGGGAGCGGACGGGAGAGGGCGCGCCGGTCGTCCTCTGCCACGGCCTCACCGCCACCCGGCACCAGGTCGTCCACGGATCCAGCGCCCTGCCCCGCAAGGGGCATCGGACGGTGATCTACGACGCCCGCGGCCACGGGGAGTCCGACGCGGCGCCGGGCGGCGGGGGTTACGGCTATCCGGATTTGACCGACGACCTCGACGCCGTGATCGGCGCGACGGTCGGCGCCGGGCCACTCGTGCTCGGCGGTCACTCGATGGGCTCGCACACCGCCGTCGCGTTCGCCCTCGAGAACCCCGACCGGATCGCCGGGCTGGTGGTCATCGGGCCGGTATACGCCGGTCTGATCACCGACGAGGCGCTCGAATACTGGGATGGCCTGGCGGAAGGGCTCGAGGCGGAGGGAATCGACGGGTTCCTGGCCTTCATCGACCGCCAGGGTCTCGATCCCGACTGGCGCGACACCGTCCTGCGGTTCACGCGGGCCCGGATGGAGGCCCACCGGGACCTCGAGGCCGTTGCCACGGCTTTGCGCGAAGTGCCGCGGTCCCGGCCGTTCGACGACATGTCCGAGCTCGAGTTCCTTGGCGTGCCGGCGCTCGTCGTCGCAAGCCACGACCTCGCCGACCCTGGCCACCCCTACGCGGTGGCCGAGGCCTACGCGGCACGACTCCCGCAGGCGCGGCTGATCAGCGAGGAGGAGGGGGAGAGCCCCCTGGCGTGGCAGGGCGGCAAGCTCTCGCGCGAGGTCGCGTCCTTCTGCGAGGAGGAGGGCGTCCGCGCGCGCCTGGCCGACAGGTCGGCCGGGCCGGTCGAGTGACCCCAATAACCTGTCCGGGGTGATCGACGAAGGACAGGCCGTCCACTACGCGGCCGTGCCCCGCGGGACGCCGGTCTTCAGCTCGGACGAGGTCGAGGTCGGAAGGGTCGAGGCGATCCTCGACAACTACCGCGAGCACATTTTCGACGGGGTCGTCTTCGAGGACCACGAGGGGAACCTTCGCTTCGCCGACGCCCCCGAGGTCCGGCGGACGGCCGAGCGCGCCGTGACCCTGGCGGTCACCGCCGCCGAGGCCGCTGAGCTGCCGCCACCGGAGAAGGGCCATCCGCGCTACCGGCCCAACCTCTCATCGGGTCGCATCAGCCGGCTCTTCGGGCGCGGCTGGAAGCGCCACTAGGGCCCGGCGGTCGGGCGCCTGATCACCGCGGCAGGCGCGAGGACCGACGCCCCACGTGGCGGTTGATGAGCGTCGTCTCCTCAAGGGAGTTTGCGGAGTTGTCGTGGTCGGTGAGATCGACCTGGCAACCGTCGACCAGTAGACGCGGTGATGGACGGGACGGTCGACGGACCCGAGGACATCCTGGTCGACCTCAGCGCGTGCGAATTCATCGACTCCTCAGCTCCCGCGTTCCCACGCCGGCTCGTTCACCCGCCTCCCGATTCTTCGCGTTTAGCCTCTGGGCGCGAGCCAGAACCAGACGTGGGTGCGCCCGCGGTCCGAGACGAATTCCCACTCGGCGCAGAGGGCGTCGAGGATTCTCCGGGTGAGGCGGGCCTGTTCGCCGCCCGCCAACTCCTCGCTGTAGGTCTCGACCGTGCCCGAGACAGTCGTGTGGTGCCGCCGCAGGGAGAGGAATATCGGGCGTTCGGGATCGTTCATGAAGGCAACCTGGACGAGCTCGGTGACGACGCTGCACAGATCGGACTCGAGGCGTGGGTAGAGGCCACGCGTCACTTCACGCGCGTAGTCGCGAGCGCGCGTACCGGCCTGCGGGTTGGGGGTGATCTCTCGCACCATGGCGCGTCGAGGGGCTTTCGCCGGGCCAACGGTTCGGCCCGTCGATGGTAGTCGATGGCGCTTGATGAGATCAACTCTCATTCTTGCTAAGGTCGCTAGGTGCCGATCGAGCTTCCCTACGTCCAGGCGGGGATCGCCGCGGTCCTGCTGCTGTCGGTCGTCTCCGGACTGCTCGGCAGCTTCATCGTCCTCCGCGGCCTGGCCTTCTTCGTGCACGCGGTGGGGACCGCGACTTTCCCCGGGCTGGTGCTCGCCGAGGGACTGGGGTTCGCGGCTGCCCTGGGGGGGTTCGGGGCGGCCCTGGCTTTCGTCGTTGCCTCGGCGGCGGTCGGACGCTCACACCGGACGGGAGCCGACAGCGTCACCGCCCTGGTCCTGGTGGGATGCCTCGCCGCAGGGGTGATCCTTGCGAGCGACATCTTCGCCTCGGGGCCGAACGTCGAGACGCTGCTGTTCGGCTCTCTGTTGCTGATCGACACCGGAGACCTGTGGCTCGCCGGAGGCGCCGCCGGACTGGCGCTCGCCACTGCCGCGTTCGCGGGACCGCGCTGGCTGGCGCGCGGGTTCGACCCGGCGACGGCGACGGCGCTGGGCGCCGGTACGGCGTGGCTCGAGGGCCTGCTGCTGGCGGCGGTCGCATTGGCGGCCACCGCCGCGCTCACCACCGTCGGCGCGCTGCTGGTGACCGCGATCCTCGTGGTCCCCGCCGCCACGGTGCGCCTCCTCACGAGCAGCCTGCCGGCCCTTCAGCTGGGCGCCACGGCCCTCGCCGCCGTCGAAGGGATCCTCGGGATCTGGCTGGCGATCGAGACCGACGCGCCGCCCGGGGCGGCGATCGCCGTCCTATCCGGCCTGGTCTTCGCGGGGGTGGCGGTCTCACGCTCGCTCGGTGCCCGCCAGGCGGCGCTTGCGGCCGTGGTCCTGGGCGGGCTGGCATTGGCCGGCTGCGGTCCGGTGGCCGTGGGACGGGACCGGCTCGGCGTCGTCGCCACCACGCCGGAGGTCGCGGACCTCGTCCGCAATGTCGCTGGGCCCGGGGTCGACGTCGAGCAGGTCGTCGAGCCGGGCACCGACCCGCACGAGTACGAGCCACGGCCCTCGGACGTGAGCGCCACGGCCGAGGCCGAGATCATCTTCCGCAGCGGCGGCGACATCGACGACTGGACCGGCACACTCGTCGACGGCAGCGGCAGCGAGGCGATCGTGGTCAGCCTCGACCGCAACCTGCGCGTCCCGCTCGATGGGCACGGCCACGACCAGGGTGAGACGGATCCGCATTGGTGGCATGACCCGCGCAACGCCGCCGCTGCGGTCGCTGAGATCGAGGGCGCGCTGGCCGCGGCCGAGCCGCGGACGGGTCCCGAGCTCCGCCGGCGCGCCGCCGCCTACCTCGGGAGGATCCGCCGCGTCGACCGGGACGTGGCGCGCTGCGTGGCCCGCATCCCAGCCGCCAGCCGTGAGCTCGTGGCGCAGCACGGCGCCCTCGGCTACTACGCGAACCGGTATGGCCTTCAGGTGGCCGGATCCCTGTCCCCGGCGCTGAACGAGGAGGCCCAACCCTCCGCCGGCGAGCTGGCCGACCTGGCCGACCTCATCGAGCGCGACGGCATCGAAGCCGTCTTCCCCGAGAGCGGCGTCCCGCACGACCTGGTCGATGCCGTTGCCGCCGACGGCGGCGCCGAGGTGGGGGAGGAGCTGCACACGGATACGCTCGCGCCGGAGGACGACCCCGCCGGAACCTATCTGGGCATGGAGGCCGAGAACACGGACGCCATCGTCCGCGGGCTGACGGGGGGCCGGCTCCGGTGCCGCCTGGCGGAGGACGCTCGGTGACCGTGCTCGCCAGAGCGGACGGGCTGGCGGCGGGCTATGACGGCACGCCCGCGATCCACGGGGTTGGCTTCCGCTTCGACGCCGGCTCCCGGATCGGGCTGCTCGGGCCCAATGGGGGCGGCAAGACGACCCTGTTCAGGGCGCTCCTCGGTCACCTCCGCGCTGCGGAGGGAACGCTTTCGGTCGATGCGCCGATCTCGACGGTGCCCCAGACCGACCATTCGCGCCTCGACTATCCGGTCTCGGCGCTCGACGTCGCGTTGATGGGGTCGCTGCCGCGCCTCGCCTGGTGGCAGCGGCCCGGCCGGGCGCAGCGGGAGGCGGCGCGGGCGGCGCTCGAACGGGTCGGGCTGGACGGGCATGCACGCGAGAGGTTCGGTGCCCTGTCGGGCGGGCAGCGCCAGCGGGTGCTGATCGCCCGCGCCCTTGTCGCCGACGCTCGCCTCCTGCTCCTGGATGAGCCCTTCAGCGGCCTCGACTCGCCGAGCTCCGATCGCCTCGAGTCGCTGATCGACGACCTCGCAGCGGGCGGCAACGCGGTGGTGATCGCCACCCACGACGTCTCGCAGGCCAGGCGCTGGGACGCCGTCCTCTGCATCAACCGGCGCCAGCTCGCCTTCGGGCCGCCGGAGCAGGTCCTGAGCCGGGAGGTGCTCGAGGCCACCTACGGGGGGCAGATCATCGAGATCCCGGGGGAGGGGAGGGGCATTCTGCCGCCGCATCACCACGACCACCACGACCATGGCGCGGACAGAGGGCCGGCGTGACCCCCCTGCTCGACCCGCTGGCCCACGGCTCCTCGGCGCGGGCGCTGCTCGAGGTGGTGATTCTGGCCGCCGCCGGCGGCGCGCTCGGCTGCTGGATCGTGCTGTATCGCCTGGCGTACGCGGCGGAGTCGCTGGCGCACGGGATGTTCCCCGGCCTCGTCCTCGCGGCACTGACCGGGATCCCGCTGCTGCTCGGTGGAGCCGCCGGCCTCGCCGTCGCGGTGGCCGGCGTCGCCTTGGCCTCGCGGATGCCGGAGACGGACGCCGACGCGGCGGTCGCGATCGTCGTGACCACGGTCTTCGGCGCCGGGGTGCTGCTGGCGCTGTCCCCCGACTCGCCGCCCGGGGTCGCCAACCTCCTCTTCGGGAGCATCCTCGGGGTCTCGACTGTGGATCTTCTGGCCGGCACCGGCCTGACGGCGGTAATCCTCGCCGTCCTCTGGGTTCTCCATCCTCGCCTCCAGGCGATCGGCTTCGACCGCGGCGCGGCGAGATCACTCGGCCTGCGCGTCCTTCCCGTCGATGCCGCACTGCTGGGGCTCCTCGGGCTCGCGATCCTGGTCGCCGTCGAGGGACTCGGCAACCTGCTGGCGGTCGCGGTCCTCGTCGGACCGGCGGCGACGGCGCGCCTGCTGACCGACAGGCTGGTGCCGATGATGGCGCTCGCCACGGGGGCCGCGGCGATCGCGGGGGCGGGGGGGATCTACCTCTCCTACTACGCCGACACCGCCGCCTCGGCGTCGATCGCGCTGTGCGTCGTCGGGCTCTATCTCTCCGCCGCGGTCGGATCGGGCCTCCAGGGGCGCCTGAGAACCGGGAGCTACGATCGCTGAGATGGCCCAGCCGGCGCACACCTCATGGCCGGACCACGCGATGTCGGCGCTCCAGGGGGCCGGCTACAGGAGCGGCGGGGCCCGGCGGCAGGTAGTCGAGTTCCTCGGTCGCCAGGACTGCGCGCTGACCGCGCTGGAGATCGACCAGGGCCTGCCGGGCGTCGGGCGGGCCAGCGTCTACAGGGCCCTCGAGCAGCTCGAGCAGCTCCACCTCGTCCAGAGCCTCGACGTTGGTCGCGACGCCAAGGGATACGAGCGGATCGACCCCGGCGGCGAGCACCACCATCACATCGTCTGCAGCCGCTGTGGCAAGGTCGTGCCGTTCGAGGACAGCCGCCTCGAGAGGGCGATCGATGCCGTGGCGTCGGAGTCGGGCTTCGACGTCCGTGGCCACGAGGTGACGCTGAGGGGCCGCTGCGGCCCCTGCTCGAAGCTGCGCTCCTAGGCGCGGGCGGCGGGCGCCGCGGGCTTGGCCGCCGGCGGCGGAGTCGAGGGCGGCTCGCCGCCGATGTGCGGGATCCACTCGAGCCAGCTCGGCAGGTACCAGTTCCAGTCGTCCAGCACCTTCATCGACGCCGGCAGGAGGACGCCGCGGATGATCGTCGCGTCGATGAACACTGCGGTCGCGAGCCCGATCCCCATCTGCTTGAAGTCGATGAACTGGAGCGTCGCGAAGACGAGGAAGACGAAGACCATCACGAGGGCGGCGCTCGTCACCGTCCCGGCGGTGGTCGTGATCCCGTGGCGCACGGCCTCGGCAGTCGTCATGCCACTGTCGTAGGCCTCGCGGACCCGCGACAGGATGAACACGTGGTAGTCCATCGAGAGACCGAAGAGAAGGACGAACAGGAACAGCGGCAGCCATGACGTGACGCCGCCGTTTGATGTGAAGTCGAGCACGCCCTCGCCATGGCCGTCCTGGAAGATCAGCACGAGCACGCCGTATGCGGCTCCCACCGACAGCAGGTTGAGGATGATCGCCTTGATCGGGATCACGATCGAGCGGAACGTGAACAGCAGCAGGACGAACGCGAGCGCGAAGACGAACATGAAAATCAGCGGCAGCCGGTCGGAGACGAGGTCGCGGAAGTCCTGGGCTCCCGCCGCGTCGCCGCTGACATTCACGGAGACGCCCTCGACGCCTCCGAGCGTCGCCGGGATGACCGTCTCGCGGATTTCGTTCATCGCCGAGGTGGCCACCTCGTCGTTGCTGCTGCCCTCGGTAGGGATCGTGACGAGGGCGACCGTGTCGTCGTCGCTGTAGGTGACCTCGGAGCCGGGCAGCACATGCGGCATCGTCTCGGCCTGCTGACGGAGTTGGGAGATGCCGGCCGAAGTCGCCGGGTCACGCACGTCGGCGCCCTGGACGACGACGTCGACCGCGACCGCCTCGGTCGGGAACGCGTCGCGGACGTCGTTGTAGGTCTGGATGACCGCGAGGTCCTGCGGCAGGTCGTCGGGGCCGCTCTGGACGATCTTCATGTTGAGGGCCGGGATCGACAGGGCGACCAGGAAGCCGCCGGCGAGGACGATCGAGAGCCAGGGCCTGCGCATCACCCGAGCAATGACCGCGGACCAGAAGCGGGACTCGCCGGTGCCCCGCCGCGACAGGAAGGGGATCCGGCCCTTCTCGACCCGTTCCCCGAGCCAGGCCAGGATCGCGGGCAGGACGGTGACCGAGGCGAACATCGCGATCGCGACGACGAGGATCGTCCCCTGTGCGAACGAGACGAAGGTCTTGTCGCCGGTGAAGAACATGCCGGCCATGGCGGCGATCACGGTGAGCCCGGAGATCAGGACCGCCCGCCCGGACGTGGCCGCGGCGATGTCGAGCGCCGAGCGGGCGTCATGCCCGCGGTCGCGTTCCTCGCGCTCGCGCCGCAGGTAGAAGAGCGAGTAGTCGACCCCCACCGCGAGGCCGACCAGCAGGATCACCGAGGAGAGGTTGCTGTCCACCGGGGAGAGGTGGCTCGGGATCGCGACCAGCGCCGAGGCGGCGGCCACCGCCGTGATCCCGATCGAGAGGGGTACCAGCGCGGCGACGATCGACCCGAAGGCGACGATCAGGATCAGCAGCGTGATCGGCAGCGACAGGGTCTCCGCCTGGAGGAGGTCCTCCGAGAAGATCTCGTTCAGCTCCTTCTGGGTGCTGGCGGCCCCGTACTGCTCGACCGTGAGATCGGGATGGTCGGCAGCGACCTCGTCGACGACGGCTATCGAGGGGTCGACGCGATCCGCCGCCTCGAGCGTGTCGCCGGTGATCTCGAAGTTGACGAGGGCGGAGTGCTGATCCTCGGTGACCGCTGCGCCGCCGCCGAGCGGCGACTGGATCTCGACGACGTCGTCGGTCTTCTCGAGCTTCGCGATCGAATCGTTGATCGCGCTCTGGAATTCGGGGTCGGCGATGGTCAGCGTCTCGGACTGGACCAGGATGTGCTCGTCGTTCGGACGCAGGCCGTTGGCGTAGAGCGCCTGCTCCGCGTCGCCGGACTCGCCGGAGAACTGGTCTGCCCCGTGGATGACCTGCTGGCCGACGGCGTTGCCGAGGAAGACGGCGACGACGACGAACGCGAGCCAGCCCCAGATCGCCACCTTGCGGTGGTTGGCGCTCCAGTGGGCGGCGCGGGCGGCGAGGTTGCGACTGCGGTCCAAGGCTCTCCTTGCCTTCGAGGGATGACCAGTTTCCAAGCTAACGCGGGTGCCTGCGGACGGGCATCCGTAGAAAGCCGCAGACCTGGACGCTTGCGCGGGTCCGTGCCCGTGGCTTAGGGTGAAACAGCTGCAGCCATGCGGAGCAAGCGAGGAAAGGAGAGGACATGTCCAACGCCGACACCCTGAAGGAGGGCTACGAGGCCTTCGGCCGAGGCGACCTCGACGGCGCCACGGCCAACTTCGCCGACGACGTCCGCTGGGAGAACCCCGAGGCCCCGCAGGTGCCGAACAACGGCGTGACCGAGGGCAAGGACAACGTCAAGCAGCTGTTCGCCGAGCTCGGCAACTACTGGGAGTCGTTTTCGATCACCGCGGACGAGTTCATCGAGCAGGGGGACACGGTGGTCGTCCTCAGCCACAGCGAGGCAAAGGGCAAGGACACCGGCAAGGACGTGAAGCTGCCCTGGGTCCACGTCTGGCGCTTCAGCGACGGTCAGGTGACCGAGGTCCAGGCGCTGACCGACACCGCGATGGCGGCCGACGCCCTCGGCAAGATCTAGGAGCGCCAAGGGGGGTCCGTCGCCACGGCGGCCTCTCCGCACGGTCAACGCTCGATAACGGAGCTTATGTAGACCCGTCGCGCGCGGGCGGGCGCTGCGGAGCCCTGGCCGTCGCCAGGGCCGCGAGCGTCGTCCTCGGATCCGCCTCCCGCGGCGAGCGTCCCAGCTCGACCAGCGCCACCGCCGCCCGCAGGCCGTGCTCGAGTGTCAGCCCGCGCTCCAGCACCAGGCGGCCGAGCCAGCGGCCGGCCGCCTGCGGGTATCGCGGATCGCGCTCGCGCGCCAGGACCATGCAGATCGCCAGCGCGTCCTCCAAGGCCACCCGCGGCAGCTCTGCCGCCGCCTCCAGGACCAAGGTCGCGTTCCCGGTCGCCAGGGCCCGCCGGAAGCGAGCGGTCGGCGAGCCCTGCGAGGTCACGAACATATGTTCGCATACGCTAGGGTCGGCGCAGAACCGTCCCCCAACCGTGCGGAGGAAGAGATGTGGTCAGTGATCGAGGAGGCGCGGCTGCGCCGCGAAGAAGGCGGCCTGGTGCCCGACGGCCCCGGGTGGTTCGTCCTCAACGTCGCCGACGCCCGCGGCAGCGAGAGCGAGTCGTTCGGCGCGTCGGTCCGGTTCATGGGCGAGGGTGACGCGCGCTTCCCCGAGTTCGCGATCAACGTCCGGGTCCTGCAGCCGGGGCAGCCGAACAGCCTCTACCACCGCGAGAGCAACCAGGAGGCGTTCCTGGTCCTCTCCGGCGAGTGCCTCCTGATCGTCGAGGGCGAGGAGCGGGCGCTGCGGAAGGGCGACTTCGTCCACTTCCCCCCGGGAGCGGCCCATGTGGCCCTCGGCGCCGGCGAGCGCCCCTCCTCGATCCTGATGGTTGGCACCGTGGATCCCGACGAGGAGATCCTCTACCCGCGGGACGAGGCGGCGGTGCGCCACGGCGCCGCCGCCTCGGAGGAGACGCCGGACCCCGCGGTCGCCTATGCCGGTCATCCGAAGCCGGTGCCGGGATCGATCGGCCTGCCGTGGTGAGCGGCTGAGACACTCACGTCGTGGCCGACCACGTGAGGATCGTCGAGCGCGCGTACGACGCTTTCCGCAAGCGCGACCTGGACGATCTGACCGCGATGTCCCATCCGGACATCGAGATCGCCAGCGTCACGGGCGTGATGGCCGGACGCGAGGGGCCCTACCGCGGGATCGGCGCACTCGGCAACTACCTCCAGGACGTCGAGCGCGTCTGGGACGAGATCGAGCTACTGCCCCAGGAGTTCACCGAGACGAAGGACGGCAACGTCCTCGTCTTCGGCCGGGTCCGGGCGCGCCGCGGCAACGCCCGAATCGATACGCCCAATGCCTGGCTGTGGGAGCTCGAAGGGGACCGGATCATCAAGGTCCACGTCTACGCCGAGCCGACCGGGGACGCCCGGTGGCTCTTCAGGCCCGACCCGGCGTGAGCGGCCTCAGAGCGGCTGGTGGAAGTCCCCGCCGCAGCGCCCCCAGACGCCGCGGTCGGCGCTGCGGGCGCGCCGAGCTGCGCGCCGGTAGCCGCGGGTGCGCCGGAACGGTCGCTCGAACACGTAGACCTTCGCCCAGCCGACGGCCACCTGGGCCCGGCCGAGGTCGCGGCCGCCGCGGCGCTCGACGTAGGCCAGGAGCCGCCCGTAGCGGTCGAACCTGTCCTGGGTGGGGTCGGTCACCAGGCGCACCTTGAGTCCTCGAGGCGCGCGCCGGCGCATCGCCGCCGACGCCCGGCGGGCGCCGCACTCGAGGCCCCCGTAGCGCTCCGGCGTGTCGATCCCGATCAGCCGGACCGTGTAGCGCCTGCGCCGAACACCGAAGGCGCGGACCCGCACGGTGTCGCCGTCGACCACCGACCGGATTCGGGCGCTGATCCTCTGAGTCCGCCCGCCCCCACCGCCGTTTCCGTATTTGCAGGGGCATGGATTCGACTCGCAGGCCGTCCCGTCGCCGTCCGCGTCGAGGTTGTCGGGGTCGCGGGCCGGGCCGCCCTTGGCGATGAAGTAGTTCTGAGCCTGGCGCTGGGTGTCGAAGTCCGAGCAGTCGCGGTCGGCGGCCGCCGCCGGGCCGGCGAGCAGCGAGAACGACGCCGCGGCTGCCAGGAGGATCGTTCCGCTCAGCGCCGCCCGGCTCACGCCGAGAGCCTACGCCTGCTTGCGGCCCCGCCGGCGCGTCCGGGCGCCCTTCCTCGCCGCCGCGCTGCGCTTCTGCGGGCCTCCCTTCACCCGGTCCTGGATCGTGCCGAAGGCGCTGCGCACGCCGTCGGTCACCTGCTTGCCGGTGCTCTTGCGACCGTCGCGCAGCGATCGGATCCGCCCGAGCAGGCTGTTGTCCTTCTTCCTCGCCATGGGTCCCTCCTGTGGGTTCCCGTAAGGCTTCCCGCGGTGCGGCGCCGGGAAACCAGGAGCGGCGAGGCTCAGCGGTCGGTGAGCCGGAAGCCGCCGCTCACGCGGGGCTGCGAGCCGACGATTCGAAGCGGCGGCGCCTCTACGGCCGACGGCTCCGGTGCGCTGTTCGAGATCAGGACGAGGCGGCGACCGCCGCTCTGTGCCTGCTGGGCTGTGATTCGCCTGGGCGCCATCCCTGTGTGGTTCGACGCCCAGCGCTACATCCTTAGTCGCCTAGCCGCGCGTACCTCTAAAAGTCACGACCGGTGCGGCGAGGAAATCGGTACGCCGCTCACTGCTCGGCGGCGGCCTTCGCGTCGGCGGAGTCCGGTTCGAGCCCGGGCTCGGACTCGGCGGCGCGCCGTTCGTAGTCGGCTCGGGCGGTCGGGTCTGCCGCGGCGAGGATCTTGTCGGCCCGCAGCATCTTCGCCATCGCCTCGCGGCCCCGCCTCGGCACCAGGCCGAAGAAGGTGTTGATTGCCTTGGTCGAGCGTGGGATCCAGACCTCGAACCGGCCGGTCTCGAGCGCCTCGGCGATCGCCTCGGCGACCTCCCCGGGCTCGAGGTTCTTGACGCCGCGCGCCTCGACCAGGCCCGAGGCGAGCTCGGTTTTGACGACGCCGGGCATCACCACCGACATCTGGATGTCGGTGCCGTCGAGCTCGGCGCGCACTGCCTCGCTGAGGCCGACGACGGCGTGCTTGGTCGCGCAGTACGTGGCGCCGCCGGGGAAGCCGGCCTTGCCCGCCTGGGACGCGATGTTGACGATGTGACCGGAGTTGCGCGGCTCCATCCGCTCGAGGGCGAGCTTAGTGCCGAAGATGACGCCATGGATGTTGATGTCGACCATCCGCTGCGCCGTGAGGTCGTCCTCTTCGACGAACCGGCCGAGCGGCATGATCCCGGCGTTGTTGATCAGGACGTCGACCGGGCCGAGCTGGCGCTCGGTCTCGTCGAGGAAGTTCGCGAACGAGTCGCGGTCGGTGACGTCGAGCTGGATCGCGACGGCACCGCCCCCGAGCTCCTCAGCCGTCTTCTCGGCCAGCTCGAGGTCGAGGTCGCCGATCGCGACCCGCGCGCCGCGGCGGGTGAGCTCTGTGGCCGTCGCCTCGCCGATCCCCCTCGCGCCGCCGGTGATGGCGACGACTCGGCCGCCGATCGGGCGGGTCTGCTTGGCCATGTGGAGCTCCTCCTGTTCGCGCGTGCCGGCCGGCGGCCTGGCTGGGTGGCCAGGAATCTAGCGGCTCAGCCGAACGCCCACCGTGCGCGGGTCTCGGGCAGCGCCGCCTCGACCCAGGCGTGGATGATCCGCGGGCGCAGCACATACAGCCACGGGCCGTCGGGCGAGCTGCCCAGGGCCAGCTCCCCCTCCCCCGCCCCGTATTTCGCCGCCAGCAGCGGCGTCACGGCCACCGTCGTCGCCTCGTCCTCGACCGGCGCGGCGCTCCCCTCGGCGATGACGACGTCGGCGGCGCTCTCGAGGTGGACCGAGGCAGCGGGGTTGGCGGCGAGGTTCCGCCCCTTCACCGAGCCGCGGTCCGTCGCGAACCAGAACGCCCGCTCGTGCCAGAGGCCGTGGACCGGCATCGCGTGCGGCCGGCCGTCGGGGCGGGTGGTCGCCAGCCAGTAGGTCTCGGCCGTGCGCAGCCGGCGCTCGACCCGCGCCCAGGGCATTCGCGGCACCTCGGCCATGGCCGTGACCTTATGAGGATCGCCAGGTGGCCGTGAGTACCCTCCCTCCCACGGTGGTGGCCGAGATCAGCTCCGACCCGGCGGCGGGAGTGGGCATCCTCGCTGCCCTCGCGGCGGGGCTCGTCTCCTTCCTCTCTCCCTGCGTGCTGCCGCTCGTGCCGGGCTACCTGTCGGCCGTCACCGGCGTCTCCGCGGGTGAGCTGGACGACGCCGGCTGGCGGCGCGTGATCGGCCCCAGCCTGCTGTTCGTCGCCAGCTTCTCGGCGATCTTCATCGCCCTCGGGCTGACCGCGACCGGCCTCGGCTCGACCCTCCAGGACAACCGCGACGTGCTCGAGAAGGTGGCGGCGGCCCTGATCATCGCGATGGGGGTCTTCTTCGTCGCCTCGCTGTTCGTCGACCGGCTGAACCGCGAGTGGCACGTCGACGCCCTGATGCAGCGGGCCGGCCGCGGCGGGCCGGTCGTCGCCGGGGCCGCCTTCGCGATTGCCTGGACTCCGTGCATCGGACCTACCCTCGGCGCGATCCTGACGGCCGCGTCGCTGTCGGACTCGGCCGGGCGCGGCGCCCTGCTCCTGGCCGTCTACTCCGCCGGGCTCGCCATCCCGTTCCTGCTCACGGCCCTCGCGTTCTCCCGGATGACCACCGCCTTCGAGGTCGTCAAGCGCCACTACCGCGTCATCGTCGCCGCCGGTGGCGTGGTCCTGATCGCGATGGGGATCCTCATCTGGACCGGCGAGTTCTTCCAGCTCAACATCGAGGCCCAGCGCTGGCTCTCGGAGCTTGGGCTCGACTTCTGGAACGACGTGTAGCCGCTACTCGGCGCCGAGGCTCGCGGCCGCCGCCGGGCGGCGCTCGCCCTCGATCCGGTCGCGCAGCGCCTCCATGCCTCCCGCGCGGGCGGCGAAGTCGATCTCGCGGTGCTCGGGGTCGCCGCCGAGCAGGTCCTCGAGGGTCCACCACATCGCCGCGGTCGCGTCCGTGCAGAGCAGCAGCGCCTCGAGCTCGGTGACGCGGCTGAGCGGCGAGTAGGAGCGGATCCGGCCGTTCATCTTCAGGCGGCCGAACTTCTCGGCCGCCCAGCCCGCCGTCTCCTTGACCCGGTCGCGGCGGGTGCCCAGCCGGTCGAGCACCTCGATCAGGACCGCGCGCTCGGCGTCGAGCGCACCCCGGACCTCGGCCAGGAAGGCGCCCAGGGGCGTGCCCTCGTTGCTGCCCGCCGAGCGACCCGCGACCTCGATCCCGGCGGTGATCGCCGCCAGGTGGTCGTTCAGGTAGATCGAGACGAGCTTGCCGTCGACGGCGGCCACCGGTCAGCCCCGCTCCGGGGCCGCCGGCGTCACGACCTCGAGCGGCTCCCCGACCGCTTCGGTCTCCTCCAGCCCCTCGCCCTCGAGGTCGCGCGAGCAGACGATCCGGAAGCGCCCGGTGCCGATTGCCGGGTCGGGTAGGACGGGAAGCCCGCGGATCTCGTCCCAGCCGAGGCGCTCGATCTCGAACGGGTTCATCCGCACCTCGGCCGCCGGGAACGGGCAGTTGGCGTTGTGCTGGTCGATCGCCTTGGAGATCGCCTCGAGGTTCTTGCCTTCCGGGGAGGGCACCTGCGAGAGTCTATTTCGCACGCAACGCCAGCCAGCATGAAGCGCGCCGCCCTCCTGGTACTCGCCGCCGCCCTGATCGGGGCGGTCGCGCACCCGGCGCACCCCCCGCCCTCGCAGGCCGAGCCGGCGGCGCCGGCCGGTCCGGCCGCGCGCGGCTTCGGAGTAGGCCTCGTCACCACCGGATCGCAGTACCCGTGGCGGCGCCGCGTCCGGCGGGCGGAGCGATTCGCCGCGCACCGCCTCGGACGCGTGTCCTTCGCGGTCGTCGGCGAGCACGGAAGGCTGCGCGGCCATCGCTCCCACCGCCGGTTCCGCTCGGCGAGCGTCGTCAAGGTGATGACCGCCTACCTGCGCCGGGCCTCGGTCCGCAACCGCGGCCTGCGCGGGGCCGATCGGGCGCTGCTGGGCCCGATGATCCGGCGCTCGGACAACACCGCGGCGACGATCATCCGCGACACCGTCGGCAACCATGCCCTGGTCCGGCTCGCGCGGGCCGCCGGGATGCGCGACTTCTCCCCCCACGTGGTCTGGGGGCTGACCGCGATCAGCGCGCATGACCAGGCCCGGTTCATGCGCAGGCTCCAGCGCTTCGTCCCGGGCCGCCACCGCGCCTACGCCTTCCGCCTGCTCGCCACGGTCGTCTCCTACCAGCGCTGGGGCATCCCCCCCGCCCGCCTGCGCGGCTGGCGCCTCTACTTCAAGGGCGGCTGGGTCCCCGCGGCAGGCGGCTGGCGCGTCAACCAGGTGGCGCAGCTCCGCCACGGCAGGCGCGGGCTTGGGGTCGCGGTCCTGACCGACGGCAACCCGAGCCTCCCGTACGGCGCCCGGACGATCACCGGCGTCGTCCGCCGGCTCCTCGGCGGCTACGGCGCGCCGGCGCGCTGAGGCGCCGTCCCGCCGGCTTCCTACCATCGGATCGTGGACCGGACCATCGCCCATCTCGACATGGACGCCTTCTACGCGTCCGTGGAGCTGCGGCGGCGGCCGGAGCTGCGGGGCAAGCCGGTGGTGGTCTGCGGGTCGGGCCCGCGGGCGGTGGTGACGACGGCGAGCTACGAAGCCCGGCAGCTCGCCGGGATCCACTCGGCCATGCCGGCGGCCGTCGCTCGCCGGCGGCTGCCGGACGCGATCTACATCCGGCCCGACTTCGACGCCTACCGGGCCGCCTCCCGCGAGATCATGAGGATCGTCCACGACCACGCTGAGACCGTGCAGGTGATGGGGCTCGACGAGGTCTACCTCGACCTGACGGGCCTCTATTCGCCGAAGGCGACCATGCGGCGGATCGCCACCGAGATCCGCGAGCGGACCGCTCTGACCTGCTCGATCGGCATCGCCGAGAACCGCCTGCTCGCCAAGATCGCCAGCGAGATGGCCAAGCCGGCCGGTTTCGTCGTCCTGACCCGCGAGGAGGCCCTGGAGCGCTTCACGACGGAATCGCCAGGGATCATCCCGGGCATCGGGCCGAAGACCGTCGAGAGGTTGGAGCGGGCCGGCGTCCGCACCCTCGCCGACCTCCGCGCCCGCGACGTGGAGGAGCTGAAGGCGGCCTACGGACCGAGAATCGGCGTCTGGCTCAGCCGGCGCGCCCGGTTCGAGGACTCCTCCCCCGTCGAGACGAGCCGCGAGGCGAAGTCGCAGTCGGTCGAGACGACCTTCGACACCGACATCACCGGGCTCGAGCGGATGACCGGCGTCGTCACCGAGCAGGCGGCGGAGCTCTCGGGCCGCCTCCGCGCCAAGAAGCTCACGGGACGGACCGTGCGGATCAAGGTCCGCCTCGACGACTGGACAACCGTGACCCGGGCCCGGACGCTCGACGAGCCGGTGAACGACCCCGAGACGATCGGGACCGTGGCGGTCGAGCTGCTCCGGGCCTACGACCCGCCGCGGCCGGTGCGGCTGCTCGGGGTCGGGGTCGCGGCGTTCGCCGCGAGCGCCGAGCCGGCCCCGGCCGAAGCCGAGGACCAGCTCAGCCTCTCGGTCTGATTACTTCGAGCTCCAGACGGTCCCGACGTCCGGGAACCGCAGGCGCTCCTTCGTGGCCTGGGTCAGGTCCCACCGCCGGCCGGGGGCGAACGGGCCGCGGTCGATGACCGGGGCGCGAACGGTGCGCCCGCGGTAGCGGAACTTGACCTCCGTGCCGCAGGGCAGGCCTCGGTGCGCGACGCCGAGCATGCCGGGCCGCAGCACCTGGCCGCAGGCCGTGCGGTTGCCCCAGAACCCGGGGCCATACCAGGAGGCCTCGGCGGGTCGGTACGCGGTCACCCGCCGGGCGGGGCTGACGCTGCCGCCCGCCCTGAGATTGCGGCTCGTGTAGGCGCGCAGCCTGTACACCCCGGCATGGCGCGGCTTCAAGGCCAGCGCGAACCGGCCGTCGCGGGAGACCGCGTCGGTCCGCACGTCCCGGCCGGGACCGCGGACGACGACCTTGACCGTGCGTCTGCCGCCCGGCCGCACCCGGCCCTGGAGGCGGACGCCGTGGCCCAGTTTCAGGTCGTGGCCGCTCACGTGGAACGCCGTCCGCGAGCGGACCTCGATCTCCTCGGACGAGGACGCGCGGCCCTGGGCCGGGAAGGCGCGGTAAGCGCCGTTAACTTGTGCCCGCAGCCTGGTGCGGTAGGTGCCGTTGCGGTCGGTGTGGGTCTTGCGGACGAGCCGCCAGCTGTCGCTGCCGGCCGCCCGGAACCTGATCCGCACGTCCATGCCGGCGTCGACCGGGACGCTGCCGGCCAGGCGGAACCTCTCGCCGAACGAGAGCGTCTCCTCCGGCGCGGCGATCCGGGCCCGTCCCGGCCCGGCGGCGGCGATTCCGATGCTTGCTGTGGTGGCGAGAGCCGCGAAGCCCAGCAGGGCCTGCGCGGCGGCCCGCCGTCGTCTACGACGGAAACGTCGCACGGTGATTGCCTTCCTTTCCTGCCTGCGGGGTTAGCTGACGGGCTCGCGCCCGCCCGGGCTCGTCCCGGACGCGCGCCGGAGGCGGCTCAGCGCCTCGTTCGCCCCTGCCGCGATGGCGGCTGTGGTTCCCCCGCTCGCTGCGGCCTCGGTCCGGCCGTGCGACTCGGCAGATCGGTTACTCGATCTGTTGGACGGGCGACCGTACGGGGCATCGAGGCCGCCCTGTGTGACGGGCATCACAGTCCTCCCCTGTGAGAGGATTCGTGCGTGAGCAGCGAGCGCCTGAGCGGCCTTGACTCCTCGTTCCTGCACATGGAGCGGGACGGCGCCCACATGCACGTTGCCTCGACCGCCACGTTCGCGGGACCTGCGCCCTCCTACGCGGAGTTCCGCGACCACATCGGCTCGCGGCTCCACCTGGTGCCGCGCTTCCGCCAGAAGGTTCGGTTCGTCCCGTTCGGGCAGGGGCGGCCGGTCTGGGTCGACGACCCCCACCTGAACCTCGAGTACCACGTCCGCGGGACCGCGCTGCCGGCGCCGGGCTCCGAGGAGCAGCTCCGCAACCTCGCGGCCCGGATCTTCTCCCAGCAGCTCGACCGCTCGAAGCCGCTCTGGGAGCTCTGGCTCGTCGAAGGCCTCGAGGGCGACCGCTTCGCGATCATCGGCAAGAGCCATCACGCCCTGGTCGACGGCGTCTCCGGTATGGACATCACGACCGTGCTGTTCGACACCGCCCGCGAGCCGCAGACGGAGCCGGGCCCCGGTCCTGAGTGGCTCCCCCGCCCCGAGCCGTCGGGCGCCAAGCTGCTCGGCGATGCCCTGGTCGAGCGGATGACCAGGCCGCGCGAGATCGGCCGCGGCGTCCGCGCGGTGCTCCGGGGGCCACGGCAGGTGGCCTCGCAGGTCGGTGCCGGCGCGGCGAACGCCGGACGCCTTCTCGGCGCCGGAATGGGAGCCCCGCCCAGCCCCTTCAACGTGGAGATCGGGCCGCACCGCCGCTTCACCTGGGCCGAGGCCGACGTCGACGAGCTCAAGCAGATCAAGAACGAGCACGGCGGCACGCTCAACGACGTGATCCTCTCGATCGTCGCCGGCGCGCTCGGCAAGTACATGCGGGCCCGCGGCTACGACACGGAGGAGCTCGAGCTGCGGGCGCTCGTGCCGGTCAGCGTCCGAGCCGACGAGCACCAGGGGGCGCTCGGCAACCGGGTCGCCGGGATGATGGCCCCGCTGGCGATCTGGTGCGAGGACCCAGTCGAGCGCCTCAGGCTCGTCTCGGCGGCGATGGGCGACCTGAAGAGCTCCGGCCAGGCCGTCGGCGCCCAGATCCTCACGCAGCTCGCCGACTTCGCGCCACCGACGATCGCCGCGCAGGCGGCCCGGCTCCAGCCGCGCCAGCGGTTCTTCAACCTCGTCATCACGAACATCCCCGGACCGCAGTTTCCGCTCTACGTCCTCGGCCGGGAGATGGAGCGGATCGTCCCGATGGTCCCGCTCGCCCAGAGGCAGGCCCTATGCGTCGGCATCTTCTCCTACAACGGCAGGGTCAGCTTCGGCCTGATCGGCGACTACGACGCGATGGCCGACCTGGACAGCTTCGCGCTCGAGCTCGAGGCCGTGACGGAGGAGCTCTCGAAGGCGACGCCGAAGCGCAGGCGCCGCCGTCAGCGCCAGGCAGCGATCGCAGGGTCGCCGCGGAGCCGCAAGAGCAGCTCGAGGTCGGCCTCCCGCCCCTCGTCGTAGCGGGAGCCGAGTTCCGCGTCCCGCCGCCCCGGGTGGGTCATCCACTCGGTCACGCCCTCCGGCGGCGCCGAGCCCCCGATCACCGCCGCGATCTCCGGCAGGAGCGGGTCCTGCGCCTCGTCGAGCCGCCCCACCAGGCGGTCCGGCGTCGCCACGCCGGTCTCGCGGAGGCGCCCACGCTGGCGCTCGTCGATCGAGCGCACGCGGACGCCGAGCCGCAGCGCGTGGTCCACGACCACGTCCTCGAGCCCCGGGTCGGCGTGGCAGTGGTGGTGGCCGTCGAGGTAGCGCGGCGGTGCGCCGAACAGGCGCTCGAAGCGCTCGAGCTGCAGGTCGAGCGACCCGCCCGCCTCGATGTGCAGGCCGACCTCGACCCCGGCGTTCAGGAGCGGCGCCGGGTCGCACCAGGGCCGGACCACCATGGCGCCGGCGGCGTCGATCGTCCCCGCCCGCACCGCCTCGAGGATCCCGCGGTTGTAGGCCGGCGAGTACCCGTAGTCATCGGCGACGATCAGGAGGCGCGCGGTCACCGTCCGATCTTCGCGCCGATTGGGCGGTGTGTCGAAGTGGCGGCGCTGCGATTTCGACACATGTACAAGGCGATGTCGCCGATCCTGTACGGCGGGCCAATGCCACCTCGCCATGGCGAGGTGGAGAATCGCCGCGGCAGTCCCCGGCAAAGGAGAGACGTGAAGCTCGTGATCGGCATCGTGCGGCCCGAGAAGGCGAACGACGTGCTGGAGGCCCTGTACCGAGCCGAGGTGCGCGGCCTCTCGCTGAGCCGTGTGCAGGGCCACGGCGGGGAGCTCGACCGGGTCGAGACCTACCGCGGCACCACCGTCCAGATGGGCCTCTCCGAGAAGGTCCGATTCGAGATCGCGGTCTCCGACGAGTTCGTCGAGCCGACGATCACGGCGCTCTGCGAGGGCGGCCGGACCGACGACGTCGGCGACGGCAAGATCTTCGTCCTGCCGCTCGAGCGGGTGGTGCGGATCAGGACCGGTGAGACCGACCATGCGGCAGTGACGCCTGTCGATAAGGCGCGGACGGCGCTCGCCCGGCCCCCGGCCTCCACCACGCCATGAGCATCGACCTCGGCATCTTCGCCCAGGCCTCTCCGATCGACACCGGCGACACCGCCTGGATGCTCGCCGCCACGGCGCTGGTCCTGATGATGACCCCGGCCCTCGGCCTCTTCTACGCCGGGCTCGTGCGGTCGAGGAACACGCTCAACACGTTCATGATGTGCGTTGCCGCGATCGCGGTCGCGACGGTGACCTGGGCCGCGATCGGCTACTCGTTCGCCTTCGACGGGGAGAACGACCTCATCGGCGGCTTCGGACATGCGTTCCTCAACGACGTCACGTTCGAGCCCCGCGATGGATCGACGATCCCCCACCTGCTCTTCTTCGCCTTCCAGGCGACGTTCTGCATCATCACCACGGCCCTGATCTCCGGCGCGGTGGTCGAGCGGATGCGCTTCGGTGCCTTTCTCGCCTTTTCGGCGCTCTGGTCGGTGCTCGTGTACTCCGTCCTCGCCCACTGGGCCTTCGGCGGGGGCTGGCTGTTCGAGCGCGGGACCCTCGACTTCGCCGGCGGCGTGCCGGTCGAGATGGGTTCCGGCTTCTCCGCCCTCGCGGCGGCGCTGGTGATAGGCACCCGCAAGGACTACGGCCGCCAGGCCCTCCTCCCCCACAACGCCGTCTACGTGCTGCTCGGCGCGGGTCTCCTCTGGTTCGGCTGGTTCGGGTTCAACGGAGGCAGCGGCTTCAACACCGGAGCAAACTCGGTGCTCGCCTTCACCAACACGCTGCTGACCCCGGCCGCCTCACTCCTGGTCTGGTTCGTGCTCGACGCGATTCGCGGGCGCAGGGTGACTGCGATCGGCGCCGCGACAGCGATCATCGTCGGCTGCGTCCTGATCACCCCGGCGGGCGGCTACGTCAGCCCCGGATGGGCGCTAGCACTCGGGGCCCTCGGCGCTTTGCCCTGCTACGCCGTCGTCGCCCTGCGCCCTCGGACCCGGGTCGACGAGACGCTCGACGTGCTGGCTGTCCACGGCATCGCCGGGTTCGTCGGCATCCTCTTCATCGGCTTCGTCGCCGAGGTCGGATGGAACGGCCTCTCCGACGGCCTCTTCTACGGGAATGCCGGGCAGCTCCTCGACCAGGTGCTCGCGGCCCTCGCCGCTCCCGCCTATGCATTCGGGGCCACGTACGTGCTCCTACGCCTGCTCGGGTTGGTCATGCCGCTGCGTGCGACCGACCACGATCAGGCGATCGGCATGGACGTCACCCAACACGGCGAGGAGGCCTACGTCACCGGCGAGGGCGCGATCCTGGTCTTCCCGGACGGGGACGGCGTCGACGAGGTCGCCGGCGACGGCAGGGGCGCCCGCGGCACCCCGGTGGCCGACCCGGCCTGAGCGCGCCTGCGGCGCCGTCGGGCGCCTCTGCCACCCTGCCGCCTCTGCGGCAGCGAAGGCCACACGAGATCGAGATCGGGGGCGTCCGCCACGAGGTGCTGGTCCGGGAGTCGCCGCGCTCCCGGCGCCTGCGGATCACGGTCGGCCCGCGGGAGCCCCTGCGGGTGACCGTGCCGCGGCGGACCACGCGGGCGGAGATCGACCGGATGCTTCGGCTCAACCGCGACTGGATCGCCGGCAAGGTCGCCTGGTCCGAGGAGCTGTCGGCGCGGCCCGGCGCGCTCGGCCTGGACCGGCCGGGCTTCGCCTGGATCGGCGGGCGGCCGCTGCCGATCCTCCTCGCCGGCGGCATGCGCGCCTCGGCGCGGCTGCGCGGCGCCGCGATCGTCGTGGGCGGTCCGCGAGAGCACGCCGAAGGCGCGCTCGAGCGCTGGTACCGGCGCGAGGCCAGGCTGTGTCTTCAAGCGGCGGTCGGGCGCGAGGCGGCCCGCCTGGGCCTGCGCCCGCGCGGCATCTCGGTTCGCGACCCGCGGACGCGCTGGGGCTCGTGCTCCTCGCGCGGCTCGCTCTCATTCTCCTGGCGCCTTCTGGTCGCCCCGCCCGGGGTGCTGGACTACGTCGTCGTGCACGAGCTCTGCCACCTGCGCGAGCTGAACCACTCGGCCGCCTTCTGGGGACTCCTCGACCGGGCCCGCCCCGGCTGGCGCGAGCAGGCTGCCTGGCTGTCCGAGCACGGGCTCGAGATCGGCGACTACGTCCCCCGCCCAGCGCCGTAGCGGTGGCGCTCGAGCTTCGCGAGGCGGGCCCCGGCGACGCGGCGGCGGGCCTCCACAAGCTGATCGCGAAGGTCTCGGTGGGGGAAGCGGCTCAGTAGACCGCCCGGTCGAAGACCCGCTCGAGGCGCCGGCCCTCGTGGGGGCCCTCTCCGACCGTCTTGTCGAGCCGCAGGTTCATCCGCCGCCCGTCGATCCGCATCGAGGCGACCTGGTTGTCGAAGTAGGGGCCCTCGCAGAGCCGCCAGCGGATCCCCGCGTCGGGCACTCCCGCGGCCTTCGCGAGCAGCCGTCCCAGCCGCTCGGCCGGCCGCGTGATCATCGCCCGAATCGCGTTGCGCTCGTGGCTGTCCAGCGGGTTGCGGAACGGCGAGCAGACCGCCTGGTGGACCGCGCTGCGGACGCCGCGGTCGCGCGGATAGGCGACCTCCGCCAGGTAGGCGTGGTGGACGTCGCCGGAGATCACCGTGATCGTCGCCGGCGCCGCCCCGCCCTCGGCCCTCTCCCCCGCTCCGATCTCGGCGATCAGGTCGCGCAGCTTCCCGAAGCTCTCCCCGAAGCAGGGCCAATGGTCGAAGTCGACCGCCCGGCGCGCCTTCTCGGCCCAGCCTTCTGCGACCGAGCCCCAGGCGCCGGCGGCGACCCGCTCGTCCCACGCCTCCAGGTGGTGCATCGCGCCGGCCATCAGCCAGGGGACCGTCGTCCCGAAGACGACGTGGTCGAAGTCCCCGGTCGAGTGCTCGACGATCCACTCCCACACCTCGTCGTCGAACATCGAGCGGCGGTCCTCCTCGAGTATCCGGGCGGCCCGCGAGTCCATCATGATCACCCGCGTCCGGCCCAGGTCGCGGCAGTACGTCCAGCGGATGCCGTGGCCGGTCTTGCCCGCCTGGCTGGCGAAGTCCCGCACCGCCCGCGAGGCGTCGCCTCCGTCCTTGACCGCCTGCCAGAGGTCGTTCTCCTCGAGCTCGCGTGGCGACAGGTTCCCGACGTGCTGGTAGAGCCAGTAGGACATGAAGCCGGCGCAGACCCGGGTGTGCCACCAGTCCTTCTCGCACATCTCGTCGTGCCAGGAGCGCGAGATGTTCCAGTCGTCGCTCATGTCGTGGTCGTCCCAGACCATCGAGGTCGAGACGGTGGAGAGCAGCCAGCGGATGTGCGGCTCGCCCCACGACTCGCGGTAAAGGCGGGTGTACTCCTCGAAGTCGAGCACCTCGGCGCCCGGCGGCTCATCCACGGAGCGCCGCGAGCGGATGAACTCGCGGGTCTCCGGCGCCCCCTCGTCGACGTAGACCTGGTCGCCGAGCAGGAAGAGGATCTGCGGCGAGTTCTCCCGGACGCCACGGGCCATCTCGCTGGCCAGCACGTCCAGGGCGTCGAACTCGCGGCCGCGGTCGTCGGCGTCCTTGGTCAGGGTGTAGGGCTCCTCGAGCGGCAGGCAGACGCGGCAGGATCCGAAGCCGAGCCGCACCACCCCGTCCGGGTCGAACGTCTGGATTCGGCTGGGCGGGAACTCGCTGTCCTCCTCGGGCCAGCGGCGCTCGCCCCCGACCTTCACCTCGTACTCGGTGGCCGAACCCGGCTCCAGGCCCTCGATGCAGACCAGGGCATAGTGGTGGCCCTCGACTTCGAAGGTGGGCGCTCTGGCATCCAGCACCTCGACCTCGGTCGCCACGTCGGTCTCCACCCAGACCGTGGCCTCGGTCTCGCTGACGTAGCGCAGGATCGGACCCAGCACGAGCTCAGCCATGGGCGTGGGTGGCGGCCAGCTCGAAGTCGGCGCTGTCGCCGGTGTAGCGCCAGTCGAAGATGCGGGGGCTGAAGCCGTTCTGGCCGACGTCGGCGTTCACGAGGACCGCGGTGAGGCGCTGGAACCGCCCCGGCCGGGCGAGCCCGACCCGCATCCGGCCGCCGCCCTGCCGGTAGGTCAGCCGTGAGACGATCCGCCCCTTTCTCTCCGAGCCGCGGCGGCCGACGATCGCGAGGGCCGCCGTGATCCCCCGCGGCGCCGTTGCCCTGACCCGGACCCGCCGGCGCCCGGAGGCGGGCAGTCGCAGGAGCGCGAAGGTCGTGTGGTCGAGCCGCACGCTGCGCGAGCGGCCGCCGGGGGTCAGGCCGCCCACCCGCTCGACGTTTCGGTAGCTGCCCCCCTCCGGGAAGACCCTCCCGATCCGCCACTCGGCGAGGTCGCGCGAGAAGCGCGCGAAGTCGCGCGAGAAAGTCGACTTCCCGGCTCTGCGGATCACCCTGTCGTAGGCGCGAACCGAATAGCCGCCAGGCTTGACCCGCTGCGCCCGGGTCCAGGCGCGCCGGATCAGGTCCTTGCCGTAGCGGCGCTCGAGCCAGAGGTTCCAGACGGCCGTCCCGTAGATCTTGATCGCCCCGCCGGTCAGTGGGATCTCGGTGCGGCTGACCCAGCGGCGCACGTAGCGGCGATAGTCGTTGATCGCGTCGTAGACCTGTTCCTCGGCCCACGTGGCCGTCGCCTCCGCGAACCAGACGTCCTGGAAGACGTCATAGGTGAACTGGAGTACGTGGTTGTACTCGTGGGCGAGGGTCACCTTGAGCGCCTTGATCGGGGTCGTCCCGGGGAACTCGGAGCGCCGGTAGTCGTCATCGACGACGAGATAGGAGTACAGGGAGCGCTTGAAGCTGCGGGCGCCCGGGCGGATCTGGCCGCGGTCGGGGGCGGCGTACCCGAACAGGCTGCCGCCGAGCTGGACCAGGTAGACGTCGGTCTTGCCGCGGCGACCGCCGAGGCGGTCGTCGGACTTCGGTTCCCGCCAGCCCAGGGCGCCGTTCTCGACCGCGAACGACCGCTCCGCGACCGCCACGACGTTCTCGACGTAATCGGGGACTCCGTCGCCGTCGAACCTCCCGTTGCCATCCCGCATCCGCGGCGCGTCGCGGCCGCGGGCGACCCAGTGGACGCAGAAGTTCGGGCTGCAGGAGGGCGACGGACCGGCCTCGGGGACTCGCCATGCATTCCCTTGCGGATCGGGGTGGTTCGTGGGACGGGCGAGAAGCGCCCGGGCGCGACGGCGGCCGGCGGACCCGAGGCCGGGGTAGGCGCGGACGAGGCGCATCAGGGCAACGGTCAGATCTCCCCGCGCGGCGCCCTCGCGCACCCGCACGGCACGGCGGAGGGCTGCGGTGGCCCGTTCGGGTCGCGCCGTGGCGGCGACCGCGCCGCCGGCAGCGCGGCCGCTGGCCGACCCGGCGCCGGGGGCCGCAGCGGCGGCCAGGACGAGCGCGGCCGCGGCCATGGTCCAGGGTCCCCTCACGCGGCCAGCCTATCTGGACGCAGGATCGCTACTCGCCGGACTGCGGCGGCCCGGACAGGAATACTCCTCGCATGGAGCAATCAGGGGGCAACCTCAGGCTGGCGCTGGCGCAGATCAACGTCACCGTGGGCGACATCGACGGAAACGCGGCGAAGGTCCGCGAGTGGCTCGGCCGCGCGCGGGCGGCCGGCGCGGCGCTGGCGATCTTCCCCGAGCTCTGCCTGCCTGGCTATCCGGCGGAGGACCTGTACCTGAAACCGCACTTCGTGGCGGCCAACGAGCGGGCACTGCGCGAGCTGGCGCAGGAGATCGAGGGCATCGCGGCCCTGGTCGGCTTCGCCGAGCGCGTCGAGGATCCGGGTGACGGCGGCAGGCCCGTCCACAACTCCGTCGCGCTCCTCGCGGATGGGGAGATCCGCGCCGTGTACCGCAAGCAGAGGCTGCCGAACTACGCGGTGTTCGACGAGGCGCGCTACTTCGAGCCGGGCGCCGAGGAGCAGGTGGTCGAGGTCGCCGGCCTCCCGGTGGGGCTGACGATCTGCGAGGACTGTTGGGCCGCGGGCCCGCCCGCCTCGCTCGAGGCCGAGCGAGGCGCCCGCCTGATCGCCAACCCGTCGGGCTCGCCCTACCACCGCGGCAAGGGGCGCGAGCGCGAGGAGATGTTCGCCGGCCTGGCGCGTCGGTACTGCGTCGCCTTCGCCTTCTGCAACATGGTCGGCGGGCAGGACGAGCTCGTATTCGACGGCCACAGCCTCGTCCTCGACGCCGCGGGGAAGGTGGTCGCCCGCGCCGCGCAGTTCGAGGAGGAGCTGCTGGTCTGCGAGCTGCCCCCGGGTGAGCCGTGCCCCCTGGCCGATCCGCTCCCCGAGCTCGACGCGGTCTACGCCGCGCTGGTCCTCGGGCTACGCGACTACGCCGGCAAGAACGGCTTCGGGCACGTCGGCGTCGCCCTGAGCGGGGGGATCGATTCCGCGCTGGTGGCCGCGATAGCCGTTGATGCCCTCGGGCCCGAGCGGGTGAGCCTGGTGGTGATGCCGTCCCCCCACTCCAGCGAGGACACCCAGCAGGACGCGCGGGCCATGGCGCAAGGTCTCGGCGCCGAGCTGCTCGAGATCCCGATCGAGCCGATGATGGACAGCTACGCGGCGGCGCTCGACGGGCCGATCGGACCGGCACCTGAAGGCGGCCTTTCCTTCCCCGGCGACCCCGCCCGGCCGAGCGAGCCCGACCTGGCGGCCGAGAACATCCAGGCGAGGATCAGGGGCAACCTGATGATGGCCCTGTCGAACCGGCGCGGCTGGCTCGTCCTGACCACCGGCAACAAGAGCGAGATGTCGGTCGGCTACGCGACGCTCTACGGCGACATGGCCGGCGGCTTCGCCGTGATCAAGGACGTGCCGAAGACACTCGTCTACCGGCTGGCGCGGCGGCGCAACGAGCGGAACGGACGCCAGGTGATCCCGAGCTCGATCATCGAGCGGCCGCCTTCGGCCGAGCTCCGCCCCGGCCAGCTGGACACGGACTCCCTGCCCCCCTACGAGGTCCTCGACCGGATCCTCGAAGACTACGTCGAGCGCGACCGCGACCGGGACGAGATCATCAGCGGCGATGCGCCGGCCGAGGTCGTCGACACGGTGATCCGCATGGTCGACCGCTCCGAGTACAAGCGGCGCCAGGCGCCGCCCGGCATCCGGATCACGCCGAAAGCCTTCGGCCGCGACCGGCGCTTCCCGATCACCAACCGGTTCCGCGGCTGAGACGGGTCGCCGCCCGCAGAGGAAGAGCGGCCGGCCCCGGGCATCCGTGCCCTATCCCAGTTCAAAGGGCCCGAAGCGCGTAGCAGGGCCGGCCGCACCGCTCCCGTACCCGCAGCGCACCCGTTTAGGCCGCTAGGGGGCCCGCTTCAGGCCCGGAGCGACCGAACGGCCATAGTCATCTGCGCCAGCGCGCAGAGGCGCCCCTCGGCGTCCGCGACCTCGGCCTGCCAGATCCAGGTCGTCGAGCCCCGGTGCCGAGCACGCGCGGTTACCTCGATCCGGCCGTCCCTCACGGGGCGCAGGAAGCTGACGGTGATCGACTGCCCCATCGCCGCCTTGCCGTCGGCGTGCACCGCCCGCGCGGTCGCTCGTGAGCAGACGCTCTCGACCAGCGAGGAGAGGACTCCGCCGTGGACGAGGCCGAACGGCTGGCGCAGGTCGTCGCGGACGTCGACCCGAACGCGCGCCTCACCGGGCTCGTCGGAGACCCACTCCGTCTCCAGCAGCTCGTCGAACCGGGAAGGGCCTACTTGCCGCTCGAACTCGTCTCTGCTCGGCGCTGTCTCGGCCATCGGACGCGGACCCTACCCGCCCCGCCGACTCGCGCGGCCGGCACGAGGAGCAGGCGGACGAGGAGCAGGTCTGCGAGCAGCCCGGCGGCGGTGGCGGCGCCGAACTGCTGCAGGAACGACTCGCCGGACAGCGCGAGGGCGCCGGCGAGCAGGGCGCCGGTCAGCTCGGTTGCCGCGTTGGCGGGGAACGATTCCTCGGTCGCGGCTAGGGCCGCGGCGGCCCCGACCGTGGCGAGCGCAGCCACGAAAGCCGCGGTGGAGACCGGCTCGAACCCGACGGCGGCCACGCCCGACGCCGCTGCCGGCGCCGGGATCGCGGTCAGCGCCGCGCCGGCGCCGGCCCGGCGGCCGACGAGCAGGCCGGCCATGACCACCGCCGCCACCGCTGCTCCGATAGCCACGAGGATGCGCTCCGGCTCGGGCGTCCCCGCCACCAGCGCCGCGGTGTCGAGCCCGCTCACCGGGAGCGTGATCAACGCCAGCGTCGCGAGCGCGAGTCCGGCCACCAGCAGGGCGATCGGCGGTTGCCAGGCGAGCAGGCCCGCGACGCGGGCCTGCACCCGGGTCAGCGCCGCCCCCGGCTCGCCGTCCCATCGCCGGGCGGCGGCCGGAGCGGCGAGCGCCACCGACGGCAGGGCCAGGAGCGCCGCGAGGGCGCCGCCGAGCGCAAACGATTCCAGGTGCGGGACCCCGGTCAACGCCGGCGCCGCGAGCACCCCTGCGGCCGCAACCGCCGGCGCCGCCGGAGGTCCTTCGCTCTCCAGCCCGGGGTCGGCGGCGAAGCGGTGGACCGCACACAGCCCGCCGCAGGCCGCGCCCGCCAGGGCCAGCGCCGAGAGGTCGGCGAACAGCGAGGCCGCCAGGCAGAGGGCTCCCGCGCCGAACGCCGTCGCCCCGGCTGCGATCAGACCCGCGAGCGCCCGGCCGGGACCGAGGACCCAGGCGCCGAGCAGCGCCACCAGCGGCGCGGCGACGAGCAGCAGGAGGAGATCGGACAGGGTCGCATCGCGCGCGTTCTCGAGCTCGACCGCCGGGCCACGGTAGGTGATCTTCAGGTTCCCGGGGTCGATCCCGGCACGGAGCCGGTCAACCGCGGCTCCGGCCGAGCCCTCACCGTTCAGGCGGATTAGCACCGTCGCTCGCCGCGAGCCCGGCGGGCCGGGCACCGGGCGAGCCTCCTCCACCGCCGGGTCGGCCTCGAGGCCGGCCGTGATGACGTCCAGCGACACGCGAAACGGCCCGGACTCCACGGGCATGGGACCCGTCACCCGCGCGGTCAGAGTCCGCGCCGCCTCGCCCTCGCCGAGCCCGAGCCGGTCCTGGCCGATCGCGAGCAGCGCGGCGCAGGCGATCGCGGCCAGCGCCAGGCCCGCCAGGGCACGGTCGGCATGCCGAGCGGCCGATCGGCGGATCCGGACTGCCACGGGCAGGAACCTAACCGCGGGCGCGGACCCCCCGCGCAGGTGGTGGGCACCGCGTAGGCTTCCGCGCGTGGCCCTGACCGACGATCAGAGGGCGATGCTCCAGCTGCTGCTGGAGCGTGACCAGAGCTACGACGACATCGCCTCCCTGCTGGGGCTGGGGGTCGACGACGTGCGGGCGCGGGCTCGGGCGGCGCTCACCGAGATGGGCGGCCGCGATCCCGACGCCGAGGTCGGCCTGACCGACTACCTCCTCGGCCAGAGCGACCCGATCGGGCGGGCCGACGCGGCCCGCCACCTCGCCGAGAATGCCGACGCCCGCGACCTCGCGGGGAAGCTGATCGGACAGCTTCGCCTGCTCGCGCCGTCCGCCGACCTGCCGGATCTGCCGGGCGAGCGGGCCGGACGGCGAAGCCGGGCATCGGAGCCCGCGGCTGCGCCGGCCGGCGCACCGCGTCGCACGTCGGCCTCGCGCAACCCGCTGGACGGCCTGAAGCGGCTCGACGGCCGGCAGCGCCGGATCCTCGCCGCGCTGGTCGGCGGCGGCCTGGTCGTCCTTGCGATCGTCCTGATCGCGGCCGGCGTGTTCGGCGGCGACGGGGACGACGGCGGAGCGACCGACGAGACGACCGCCTCGAACGGCGGCGCGACCGGGGCGACCGGGTCCACCGGGGTGGCCGGTACGGAGCCGAATGCGACGTTCGCGGTCCTCGAGCCGCAGAACGGCACCGACGCCACCGGCGGGGCCGAGTTCGGCCAGCTCCGGAACAAGCCGTACCTGCAGATCAACGCCAGCGGCCTCGCGCCGTCGCCGGAGGGCGACAACTACGTGATCTGGCTCTACGGGTCCGATGACAACGCCTTCCCGCTCTCGTTCGAGAAGGTCGGCGACGAGGGCACGTTGCGCGGACTCGCGCCGATCCCGGCGCAGGTGCTGGCGGTGCTCTCGCAGGGACGCTTCAACTCGATCGACATCTCGCTGACCGATGTAGCCGAGCTGCAGCAGGCCCTTAAGAGGGCGCAGCGCCAGCAGGCGCCGCCGCCCTATGTGGGAGAGAGCGTCCTGCGCGGCCGGATCCAGGGCCCAGGCGTGCCGACCAGCGGCTCGGGCGGAGGCGGAGGTGGTGGCTCCGGCGGTTAGGCCGCGGCCGGCCCGAGTCCGCCGCAACCCATCTCGGCGACTGGGCAGTTTTTCCCTGCATGGCGAGGAAAAATTCGTCCGCTCAGGGCAGGAGCTTGCCTGGGTTCATGATCCCGGCGGGGTCGAGGCGGTCCTTGACCGCCTGCAGGGCGCCGAGGCCGAGGGGGCCGACCTCGGACTCCATGTAGGGCAGGTGGTCGCGGCCGATCGCGTGGTGGTGGGTGATCGTGCCGCCGGCGCCGACGATCGCCTCCGACGCCGCCCCCTTGACCGCGGCCCATTGGCCCAGCTCGTCGCCGGGCCGCCGGCGGGCGATGAAGGTGAAATACAGGGAGGCGCCGTCGGGGTAGGCATGCGAGAGGTGGCAGAAGACGAGCCCGGGCGTGCCCTGGCGGTCAAGAGCGCCGCGAATCGCATCCCGAACACCCTCGTAGAGGCGGCGCAGGCCCGACCACGTGTGGGACGTCTCCAGCGTCTCGACCATCGCCCCCTGGTCGAGAAGCGCGTCGCGCAGATAGGGGCCGTGGTAGCGGCCGCTGGCCCACGACCTGCCCGCGGCGCGGCCGACGTAGGCGGCGCCGCCGGCTCTGAGCTTGCGCACCGCCAGGGCGCGGCGGCGGGCCGCTGCCTCGCGGTCGTCCTCGACGCCGATGATCACGACGCAGCCGTCCCGCTTGCCCCGTAGCCCGAGGTAGGAGTCGAACAGCCGCCCCGCGGTCCCGCCGGGCCCCGAAAGCGCCATCGAGACCCGCGTCTCCTCCTCGTCGGAGACCCGGACGACGTCCGGCAGCGTCCCCTCCTGCGCCATCGCCCTGACGATCTCGGCGCCGGCCTCGAAGCTGTCGGCGAACCAGCCCTCGTAGCGGCGCGCGGCGGGCGCGGGCCGCACCCGCACCGTGACGTCGGGGATCACTCCGAGCACTCCCTCGGATCCGACCACCACTTCGCGCAGGGCAGGACCGGCCGCCGTATGCGGTGACTCCCCGGTCTCCAGCGCGCCGGCCGGCGAGAGCAGGCGCGCCGAGGTGACCAGCGCGTCGAATCGCCCGTATCCACTCGACGCCTGGCCGGCCGACCGCGTTGCCGCGAAGCCGCCGATCGTCGCGTACTCGAACGACTGCGGGAAGTGGCCGAGGGTCAGGCCGTGCGCCCCCAGCTCCGCCTCGGCCTCGGGCCCGCGCAGCCCGGCGCCGAGCCGGGCAGTCAGCGAGCGCCGGTCAACCTCGACTTCCCGCAACCGCGAGAGGTCCAGGGTGACCACCCTGCCGTGTTCGCCCGCCAGGGGCTCGACACCGCCGACGACGCTGGAGCCACCGCCGAACGGGACCACGGCGATCCTCTCGGCCGAGCAGATCTCCAGCACCCGCTCGACCTGCCCGGGCCTCGCCGGGAGGATCACCGCGTCCGGCGCCCGCTCCAGACCGCCACGCCGCAGACGCGCGAGATCCGCGTAGCCCCGGCCGACCGCGTGCCGGACCCGGTCCTCGTGACCGGTCAGCACCCACTCGGCGCCGACCGCCTCCGTCAGCGACGGCGGCAGCCGCCGCGGCTCCGGCAGGCGCACCTCTTCGGCCGCCCCCGGGCGTGTCCAGGGCTCGGCGTCACCGATCGCCTCGCGCAGGACCGCCAGCGACTCCTCGGGAACCCGCGGCTCCTCGTCCGGGTCTCCCCACCCCCACCACTTCGTGTCCCGGCGCGGCCCCCCGCTCACGAGCCCGCCTCGGGGACGAGCGCCCGCTCGAGCCCCGCCAAAGCCTCGTCGAGCATGGTCCGGGTCGCCCCCCGCATCATCGGCGCTCCCAGCCGTGAGAGCCCGCGCAGGGTCTGCCGCGAGGTCAAGGTGACCTCGGTGCCGCCGTCGGCCGATCGCAGCCCGATCTCGACCTGGGCGCTCTGGAGGTGGCGCTCGAAGGGGGTGCCGGGGAGGTCCTGCTGCCAGACGTAGCGCTCGCCCTCGGCGGCGCTGACGCAGGTGTAGTCGGCCCTCACGCCCCGCCCGGAAGCCGCCTCCAAAACCTTCGTCCAGCGGGTGCGGCGCCCACCCTCCTTGCGGTCGACGTTCTCGACCCTCGTCGTGCGCGGCCACCAGCGGGGCAGGCCGTAGGGGTCGGAGATCAGGTCCCAGACCTCGCTCGGCGGAGCGCCGATCGTCCGGCTGCGGCTGACGCGCGGCACGCCGGCGCTACTGGCCGGCGACGCGGCGCAGGTCGCGCACGAGCAGAAGGTGCTTGAGGTGGCTCACCGTCGCGGCGAGGTTCTCGAGGCTCTCCAGTGCCTCCTTGCGCCGCTGGGGGTTGCGCGACCGCAGTGAGGGGCCGAGCAGCGCCTCCAGGAGGTTTGCCTCGCGGTCCGCCGAGGATCGGAAGACGCGCAGGTTGCGGGCGGCGACGCCGAACCGCGACAGCTCGTTCGCGGACCGGACGATCTCGCGGTCGGTCTCGTCGTAGACGACGCGGCCTTCGCGACGTTCGGGCTGGATCACGCCGAAGTCCTCGAGCGCCTTGATCAGCTCCTCCCGCGCCCCGGTCTCCTCGACGACCTCGTCCATCGTCAGGTAGGCGGTCGAGGTGTTGACCAGGATCGCCCGGCGGACGGCACCGCCGCTCGGCTTGCCGCCGGTGCCCAGCTCGATCTCGCGCCCGGCGGCCAGCTCCTGGCGGATCACCCGCAGCGGCAGGAACTCGTCGCGCTGGAGCCGCAGGATCGTGCGAAGCCGCTCCACGTCGGATTGGCTGTAGAGGCGATAGCCGCCCGGCGTCCGGCGCGGGGTCAGCAGCTTCTGGTCCTCGAGGTAGCGGATCTTCGAGATCGAGATGTCGTCGAACTCGCTCTGGAGGATCTTGCAGACGGCGCCGATCGTCAGCGCCTTGCGCGGCCGGCTCGCCGACCCGCGCGCCCGGGCGGCGCGATCCAGGCCCTCCGCAGCAGTCGTCGCCTCGGCCATCTCAGCGCTCCAGGTAGCTCAGCTTGTACTTGCCGACCTGGATCTCGTCCCCGTCCTCGAGGCGGTGGGACTCGATCCGGCGCCGGTTGACGTAGGTGCCGTTGAGCGACCCGAGGTCGTCGATGTAGAGGCCGTCGCGCCGGCGGACAAGGAGCGCGTGGTTTCGCGACACCGTGACGTCATCGAGGAAGACGCCGGCGTCCGGGCTGCGCCCGATGCTGACCCGGTCCTCGCCGATCGTGAAGCTCTCCCCCGCCCGCCCCCCGCCGGAGCGGATGACCAGCGCCGCGCCGGCCTCCTCGACCACCTCGTCGATGTCGACCGGCTGCATCTCGCCGGTCTCGTCGACCCGGTAGGTCATCGTCGTGGGATCGTCCCCGCCTTCGGGCCGGCTCAGGTAGGCGCCGCACTTCTGGCAGTAGTTCGCGCCCTCCGGGTTGACGAACCCGCACTCGGGACAGTGGACGGCCATGGGCTCGGGGTCAGCCGGCCTCGCCCTCGGGCGAGGACCGTGTCTTGCCCGCCAGGATCTCGGTTAGCTGGCGCACGTCGTCGCCCGAGATCAGCGAGTCCCCGCGCTCGCGCTTCTGGCGCAGCCGGTTGACCAGCTCGGCGCGGAGGATGTCGATCTTGCCGTGCAGGACCCGCCGGCGGTAGGAGATGTCGTTCTCCTCCGCGGTGAGCGTTTCGATCAGGTCCTTCAGCTCCTTGTCGCTGAGCGACCCCAGATCGGGAAAGGTGTCCTCCATCTCGCTCCTAGTCGGTCCTGGGACAGTGAGCGCCGATTATAGGTTCTTCGCGTCAAGGGTCAACTAGAGGTTGAACCTTCAGCGCGAATGGTCGGCGGCTTGCATGGCCGCCGCCCGGCGCGTCGCCGCGAGGCCGGCCCGGGCGTAGAGGAAGGTCGCGACGGTCGACAGCGCCAGGCCGACGATCAGGAGAGCGACCGGGACCCAGCCGGCGAAGACCATGGCGAAGAAGATCGAGGCCATGATCGGCAGGACGGCGGCCCGGCCCAGCCAGTTCACCTCGATATCGACGCCGTGGCGGAGGCCGTACTGGGCGAGGACGAGGGTGATGACCTCTCGCACCGCGACCAGGGCAAGCGCCCAGCGCGGCAGGAGCTCGAAGTGCCAGCACACCGCGGCGCCGGAGAGGATGGTCAGGCGGTCGACCACCGGGTCGAGCAACGCCCCCATCCGGCTGTACTGCCCCGTGACCCGGGCGAGGAAGCCGTCGACGTAGTCGCCGGCGGAGATCAGCCAGTAGAGGACCGCGGCCGCGGCGTCGCGCCCGTCGCCGGACTCGAAGGCGAGCCAGAGGAAGACCGGCAGCGCCGCAAGCCGGACGTAGCCGACCATGTTCGGGACCGTGAACGGGCGCAGCGGCTCGCCCTTGCGGGTCTGCGCCGGCGTCGGCGCCGTCCGGTCGAGCCCGAAGAGGCGGCGCCGGCGGCCGGTGCCGAACGGCGCCGGGCGGTGCTCGCCCCCGGCCGGCGGCCTCTCGGTCGGCACCACGATGGCTAGTCCAGTCCTTCCAGGATCCGCCGCGCC
>DATFPK010000018.1:0-4405 GCA_035264885.1 Solirubrobacterales bacterium | reverse complement strand
CGAGGCCCGTGCCGAGGCCGCCGAGTCGCTGCTCGATGGGCTGCGCGAAGCGCCCTGGTACCGGCGCATCCGGGGGCCGTAGCGGGTCAGGCCCGGGCGTATCGGAGCAGCTCGTCGAGACAGGCAGCGGTGGTCTCGGCGTGGTCTCTGAGGTGCGTGTAGTGATCGCCGGGGACGTAGCGGAGCTCGAATCCGCCCGCCGCGAGGTCGCGCCAGATCCGCCCGGCATCCTCGATCTCGCGGCTCTCGCACGCGACCACGGTGAGCTTCCCTTCGTACGGCTGCGGGCGATAGTCCAGGATCCGTCGCAGATAACGGTTGCCGATCCGCGACTTCTCCAGGCCCAAGCGCTGCTCCTCGCTCGGCTCCCTCAGCAGACGGACCCGGGCGCGGACGCCCTTCACCGTTCCGCTGAGGCCCGGGGAAAGCGCGACCTCCGGCGGCAGCGTGTCACGCCAGAGGCTCACCAGCTGGTTCCGCAGCATCCGCCGCCGCGTCGGATAGTGGCTGTCGATCACGATCAGGGCGGCGACGTCCTCGCCGGCGGCGCGGAGTTGCTGGGCGAGCTCGTATGCCACGACCCCGCCGACGCAGCTCCCGCTGATGAAGTACGGGCCGCGGGGCTGAACCCTGCGGATCTGCTCGACGTACTCGGTGGCCATCGCCTCGACGCTCTCGTGCGGCTCGACCAGCTCGTCGACGCCACGCGCCCGCAGGCCGTAGAACGGCTGCTCGGGATCGAGATAGCGCGCCAGCCTGGCGTAGACGAGCAGCTCGGCCTCGCCGCCCATCCCCCCGGCGACCAGGAAGAGGGGCGGCAGCGCGCCCTGGGGCCTGATCGGAACCAGGGGCGGATGCCCGGCGGCGGGCGTCGAGGTCGGCGCCCCGATCTCGCCGGGCGAGTCGGCTGACGGCGCCGGTACAGGTACTCCTGCGCCGTCGCCACCGCGAGCTCGCTCCACCTCCCGCGCGAGCGCGCCGAGCGTCGGCTCGACGAGCAGCGACCGGACGGTCACCGCGACCCCGCAGGCCTCGTTCACGTCATTGACCAGCTTCATCGCCAGCAGCGAGTGGCCGCCCGCGAGGAAGAAGTCGTCGTCGGGGCCGGCCGCATCGGTCCCCAGCACCTCGCACCAGATGGCCGCAACCGCCTGCTCAACCTCGGTGCGGGGCGCCGGCGATGGAGAAGTCGCTGCGGAGGCGGCCTGCGCTGCCCGGTCGGCGAGGGCCGCCCGGTCCGTCTTGCCGTTCGGGGTCACCGGGAGGCTGGCGAGAAGCGTGAACTCCGACGGCACCATGTACGAGGGAAGCCGCTCGGCGAGGAAGGCCCGGATGTCGGCCTCGTCGATCCCCGCCTCTGCCGCCAGGTAGGCGACCATCCGCCGGTCACCGTTGCGATCCGCCGGCGCGACCACCGCCACCTCCCGGATGCTCGGGTGCCCGGCGAGCGTCGCCTCGACCTCCCCCGGCTCGACCCGGAAACCGCGGATCTTCACCTGCAGGTCCTCGCGGCCGAGGAACTGCAGCTGTCCGTCCGCCCGCCAGCGGACGGTGTCACCTGTCCGGTAGAGCCGGTCGTCCCCGAACGGGCTCGGGATGAAGCGCTCGGCGGTCAGCTCGGGGCGGTTCAGGTAGCCGCGGGCGATCCCGTCGCCCCCGATGTAGAGCTCTCCGGGGACGCCGACCGGCGTCGGCTCGAGCTCGCGGTCCAGGACGTAGGCGGTGGTGTTGGCGACAGGCCGACCGATCGGGACCGAGTCCTCGAACGGCACTCCCGAGCTCGCCTCGAAGCAGCAGGAGAACGTGGTCGCCTCGGTGGGCCCGTACCCGTTGACGAGCTTGACGCCGGGCAGGGCGCGCATGGCACGAGACACGCGGTCCGGCTGCAGGACGTCGCCACCGGCGAGCAGCTGCCTGAGGCCGGCGAGGGCCCCGACGTCCATGTCGACGACATGATGGAAGAGCGCCGCCGTGAGCCACAGCGTGGTCACGCCGTGCCGCTCCAGGGTCGCCCTCAGCTCCGAGAGATCGATCGGCCCTGCCGGATAGAGGACCAGCCGCGCGCCGTGCAGCAGCGCCCCCCAGATCTCGAACGTCGAGGCATCGAACGCGAGCGGCGCCATCTGGAGGAAGACCTGGTCCGGGCCGAACTCCGCGTAGCTCTGGGCCATGACCAGACGGACCACGTTGCGGTTGGTGACGAGCACCCCCTTCGGCTCGCCGGTCGAGCCGGACGTGTACATCACGTAGCCGTCGTCGGTCGCCGCCGGGAGGGACCCCACCTCCTCGTCGGACTCGGTCCAGATCGCCGGGTCCGAGAGGAACTCAGAGTCGAGCGACAGTGAGATCCCCGCATCGCGGATCACGAAATCGCGCCTCT
Source organism: Solirubrobacterales bacterium (assembly GCA_035264885.1). Lineage (GTDB taxonomy): Bacteria > Actinomycetota > Thermoleophilia > Solirubrobacterales > 70-9 > DATFPK01. The sequence goes on along the minus strand of DATFPK010000018.1, from coordinate 2,025 downwards.
CCGCAGGGTCCCCCGGTGCGAGGGGCACATAGGCCCCGCCCGCCTTGAGGATTCCGAGGATCGCGACGACCGCCTCGACCGAACGCTCGAGCGAGACGCCGACCCGGGAGCCGGTGCTCGTGCCGCGTGCGCGGAGATACCGGGCGAGCTGATTCGAGCGGCGGTCGAGCTCGCTATAGGTGAGGGACTCATCGTCGCCGACCACCGCGACCGAGTCCGGGTCGCGCCGGGCGGCTTCCGCAAAGCACGCGGCGATCGACGAATCGCGCGGGTACTCCGCTGCCGTGTCGTTCCAGTCGACGAGCAGGCGGCGGCGCTCGGCGTCACCGAGCAGCCGGAGGGCGGAGACGCGGCGCCCGGGGTCCGCGATCAGGGAGTCGAGCAGCCTGAGGTAGTCCGCCGCCATCCGCTCGGCCGTCGCGGGCGAGAAGAGGTCGCAGTTGTACTCCCACATGATCGTCGGCGCCGTGGCGACCTCGTGCGGCCCCTCGTGATTGATCACCACGACGTTGATGTCGGCCTTCGCGGAGCCGTTCGGCGGCGTCTCGTCGGGCCAGATCTCGAGGCCGGGCGCGCTGAGTTCGGGCAGCGGAGCGTCGGCTACCGAGAACAGCGTCTGGTAGAGCGGAGCGTGGCTCGAGCTCCTCGCCGGGGCCACCGCCTCGACCACCCGTGGAAACGGAACGTCCTGGTTCGCCTGCGCCCCCAAGACGGCGGCGCGAACGCGCGCGAGCAGCTCCCCCACCGCAGGATCATCGGCGACGTCGACGCGGAGGGCGGCGGTGTTGATGAACATCCCCAGCAGGCCGTCGAGCTCCCGCAGCCGGCGGTTCGCGAGCCCGGAGCCGACGATCAGGTCGCCGGCATCGCTGTAGCGCTGGAGCAGAGCGAAGAACGCCGCGAGCATCGTCACGAACGGCGTCACACCCTCGGCTCGGGAGAACTCACGCAGACGCTCCTCGAGCTCCGCGGGGATCTCGATCTTGATCCGGTCGCCGTTGTAGGTCTGGCGCGCGGGACGGGGACGGTCGTAGGGCAGCTCGGGCGGGTCGGGCGGGTCGGCCAGCCGCTCCCGCCAGTAGGCGAGCTGGCGCTCGGCGACCTCGGTCTCCATCAGTGCTCGCTGCCACGCCGCGAAGTCCCTGTACTGGATCGGCAGGGGATCGAGGCTGGGGGCCGCGCCCGAGACGGCGGCGGCATAGCCCTCGCGCAGCTCGCGGACGAGGACCATCACCGACCAGCCGTCGTGGACGAGGTGATGCTCCTGATGGAGCAGGGCATGGCGCGTGGGAGTGACCCGGACGAGACGCCAGCGGACCAACGGGAGCTCGTCGATCGCGAGCCGCCGCCGGAACTGGGCTCCGGCGAGCTGCCCGAGCGCCGCCTCGGGATCCGGTGCCCTGCTCAGGTCGTCGACCTGCAGGGAGACCGAGAAGGGGTCGTGGACCTCGGCGATCCAGTCTCCGCCCTGATGCGGAAAGGTGGTTCGGTAGATCTCGTGCCGGGCGACGATCTCGTTCAGCGCCCTCTCCAGGGCGGGGACATCGAGCTCGCCGTTGAACCAGACGATCGCCTGGAACTGGTAGGCGACCGAGGAGAGATCGAGCTCGCTGAGGAAGCAGATCTGCTCCTGGGAGACCGAGACCGGCGTCTGCGCCGTGCGCGGCTGCGGCACCAACGGGGGAAACGCGTATTCGGACGCCGTCTCCCTCACCCGCTCGATCGCCCGCGCCATCGTCGCCGGCGTCGGCGCCCCGAGCAGGATGTCCAGGGGCAGCGTCACGCCGGTCTCGGCCGCCAGCCGGGCGACCACCTCGGTCATCAGCAGGGAGTCGCCACCGAGCTCGAAGAAGCCGTCGTCTCGGCCGACGCCGTCAGTGCGCAGCACCGCGGCGAAGAGATCCGCGATCCGGCCCTCGAGCTCGGCGCCCTGGTCGTCGATCTCCGGGTTGACCGCGCTCAGATCCATCTCGACCCGGGGCGAGGATAACCACGGGGATCGGCGACTCTTCGATCCATTCAGCG
>DATFPK010000017.1:0-17602 GCA_035264885.1 Solirubrobacterales bacterium | reverse complement strand
TCGTCCATCAGCATCACCAGCGGGTCCGCGGCCAGTGCCCTTGCGACCCCGACCCGCTGCTGCTGGCCGCCGGAGAGCTGCACGGGGTAGCGGCCGGCCAGGCCCGGGTCGAGGCCGACCAGGTCGAACAGCTCAGGCACGCGGGCCCCGGTCCGCTCCCGGTCCCACCCGAGGAGGCGCGGCACCGTGGCGACGTTCTCGGCGATCGTCCGGTGGGGGAAGAGGCCGACCTGCTGGATCACGTAGCCGATCTCACGCCGCAGCCGGGCGCGGTCGCGGTCGCGGACCGACTCGTCGCCGATGAAGACGTCGCCTGCGGACGGCTCGACCATGCGGTTGACCATCCGCATCGCGGTGGTCTTGCCGCAACCCGAGGGCCCGACGAGGACGCAGATCTCACCGGCCGCGACCTCGAGCGAGAGCCCCTCGACGGCAGGCTGATCCGCCCCCGGATAGAGCTTGGTCGCGTTCTCGTAGCGGACGAGCTCGGCCGGCACGTCCGTCGATCCTATGCGCGCCGCGCGGGCGGAGGCAAGCTCGGTTGCAGCCACTTCTCGGCGGGCCCGGCCCGGAACGTCATCTGCCACCCTCGGAGGCGTTCTGTGCGTGGGGGAAGCGGGCCGGCGTCCCGTCCCTCCCCTGCATCGACGATGCAGCGACCGGACCACCCGACAAGGCAGAGAGCGCGGCGCGTTGCGCCGCCGGGCCTCGCGCTCGCGGGGCTCCTGGCCGTGCTCGCGTTGGTCGCGGCGGCGGCGGCGCCCGCCGGCGTCCAGGACCGCCTTGACCGGACGCGGGCGAAGATCGACCGCGCCGAGGAGAAGGGCGGCGTCCTCTCGAGCGAGATCGAGGGCCTCAACGACGAGATCAGCCGCCTCGAGGGCGCGGTGGCGGTTCTGCGCAGCCGCGAGGCGGCGGTGGAGGCCGAGCTCGCGGCCAAGCAGGCGGAGCTCGACCGGGCCGTGGCCGAGCTGAACCAGGCCAGGGACCGGCTCGAGGTCCTGCGCGGGCGTCTCGAGCGCTCGCTGGTGATGCTGCGCGAGCGCCTGGTCGCGATCTACATGAGCGGGTCGCCGGACGTCGCCTCGGTGATCCTCTCCTCGGCCGACTTCGACGACCTGGTCGCGCGGACCGAGTACCTGAACGCGATCCAGCACCAGGACGAGAGGATCGTCGGCCGCGTCCGCGAGCTGCGCGACGAGACCCAGGCGCTGGTCGGCCGGCTGCGTGTCGCGAAGGAGGAGATCGAGGCCGCCCGGAACGCGATCGCCGCAAAGGAGCGGGAGCTGGCCCGGACCAGGGCGGCGCTCGAGTCCGACGAGGCGGCGCTCGAGTCGACGCGGGCGGACCGCCAGGCGGCGCTCGACTCGATCCAGGGGCACGTGGACGACCTCGAGGACATCGAGGCCGACCTCCAGCAGAAGATCCAGGCGCAGATCGCGGCCTCGACCGCGGGCGGGGCGCCGCTCCCGGCCGGCCCGGTCCCGGCGCCGAGCGCCTCCGGTCTGGTCTGGCCCGTCGACGGGATCCTCACGTCCGGCTTCGGCATTCGCTGGGGGAGCATGCACGAGGGCATCGACATCGCCGCTCCGGAGGGGACCCCCATCCGCGCCGCGGCGTCGGGGACCGTGATCCTCGCCGCCTACACCGGCGGCTACGGGAACTACACCTGCATCGACCACGGCGGCGGGCTCTCGACCTGCTACGGCCACCAATCGGGCTACGCCGTCTCATCCGGCTCGAGCGTCAGCCAGGGAGACACGATCGGGTACGTGGGCAGCACCGGCCACAGCACCGGCCCGCACCTGCACTTCGAGGTGCGGATCAACGGCGCCGCGCAGGACCCGCTCGGCTACCTGTAGGGCGGGCTCGGTGGCCCGGCGCCGCGGCTGATCAGCCCAGGCCGATGCGGGCGGCCCGCTCCCGCGCCTTGGCGACTACCTCCTCGGCGCCCGGCACGGCACCGCCGGCCATGAGGACGAGCCCGGCCACGACCGTCGCGTCGACGACCGATCCGGACGCCGAGTAGACGAGCCCCTCGGCGAGCTCTCCGAAGGCGAGCTCGGAGGCCGCGGCCCGCAGGAGCAGGAAGTCGGCCGGCTCACCGGGCGCCAGCGGACGGGCGCCCAGCAGCGGAGCCCGGCGCCCGGTGGCGATGTCCCAGGCATCCGCCGCCGAGATCGCCGCCGCGTCGCCGGCGGCGTGCTTCTGGGCCAGCGCGAAGGCCTTCACGTCGGCGAAAAGGTCGAGCGAGTCATTCGAGCCGGGACCGTCGGTCCCGAGGCCGACCGCCGCCCCGGCGTCGCGCGCAGCCGGGTAGGGGAAGACGCCGCCGACCGCCAGCTTCTGGTTGGCGACCGGGTTGGTGACGACGGTGGCGCCCCGCTCGGCGATCAGCTCGAGCTCGCTCTCGTCGAGCCAGACGCCGTGGGCAAGCAGCGTTCGCGGCCCGAGCAGGCCGACCGCGTCGAGGTAGGCGGCCGGGCGCATGCCGTGCTCGCGGACGCACTCCTCGACCTCGGCCCTGGTCTCGGAGAGGTGGATCTGGACGGGGAGGTCGTGCCCGGCCGCGAACCCGGCGGCGAAGCGAAGCGATGTCTCGTCGACCGTGTAGATCGCGTGGGGGGCGATCGACGCCCCAACCCGCTCGTGAAACCCGGCGAGCTCGAGCGACGTCTCGGCCGCGTCGCGCGGGCGGCCGCGGTCGCCGTCGCCATCCAGCAGCGGCGGTCCGACCGTGACGCGAAGCCCGGCGTCAACGACGGCTCGCGCCACCGCCTCGGGCTCCCAGTACATGTCCCAGAAGCGGGCGGTCCCGGAGCGGATCATCTCGAGGCAGGCCAGGCGCGTCCCCCAGTACACGTCTTCGGCGTCGAGCCGGTCCTCGGCGGGCCAGATCCTCTCCCGGAGCCACCGCATCAGCGGCAGGTCCCCGCCGTACCCGCGGAACAGGGTCATCGCCGCGTGGGTATGGCCGTTCACGAGTGGCGGGCAGAGGATGGCGTCGCCGGCCTCGAGCACCTCGTCGCCCGGCGCCGCCTCGATGTCGTCGCCGAGCGCCGCGATCAGCCCGTCCTCGCAGCGGACGGAGACCGTCGCCCCATCGAGCGTGGCGTCGCGAACGAAAAGGGTGGTCATGTGGCCAGCTCCGGAACGGCGCTGCCGAGTGCCCCGAGCAGCCTGGGCCGGTTCGCCGCGACCCCGGCCGTGACGTCCTCCATCGAGAGCGGCCCGGTCGGGCCTGCCTCGTCCTCGACGCCGTTGGCCATGTTGTCCACCATGCAGACCACGGCGTAGTCGAGGCCCGACTCGTTGGCGAGGACGCATTCGGAGGCGACCGTCATCCCGACCACGTCGGCGTGCGCCGCGATCAGCCGGACCTCGGCGGCCGTCTCGAGCCGCGGCCCGGGGGACTGCCAGTAGACGCCGCCGTCCCGCGGCGCCGAGCCGTTACCCGGCCAAGCGGCCAGGACCCGCTCGCGCCAAGCCGGGCTAAAGCCCGGGATCAGGTGACCACCCTCGTCGTCGCGGCCGGTGGGACCGGGGGCCAGGGAGATGAAGTCGTCGGGGCAGACGAAGGCGCCGACGCCCAGGTCGCGGCGGAGGCTGCCGACCGAGCTCAGGGCCAGGACGCGGTCGCAGCCGGCCTCGGTCAGGGCCGCCATGTTCGCGGCGTGGTCGATCAGGTGTGGCGGGCGGTAGCGGGGGCCTCCGTGGCGCTGGAGGAACACGTGGTCGCCGGCATCGGCGACCTCGACGTCGCCACCGCTCGTCCTCACGGTTCGGGCCTCCCCGGGCGCGCCCACCTGGAGAAGACCGGTTCCTCCAACCACCGCGAGACGCCCCATCGATGCATCATGCCAGGGGTGAGCGAAGCCGACTCGGCGTTGATCCGCGCGTCCTACGAGGCCCTGAACCGGGGCGAGGTCGACGCGGCGCTGGCCGCCCTGCACCCCGATGCCGTCTGGCGCGAGAGCCCCCAGCTGCCGGGCGGCGACGTCTTCGAGGGCCGCGGGGAGATCAGCTCCTTCCTCGGCGGCTTCCTCGAGCAGTGGCAGGTCTTCCACCAGACGGTGGAGTCGACGGTCGCGGCCGGGGACCGCGTCTGCGTCCTGATCCACCTGACCGCCGTCGGTCGCGGCAGCGGCGCCCAGGTTGACGCTCGCTACGCCCACCTCTGGCGGATCAGGGACGGCCTTGGCGCCGAGGTCGACGCCTACTACGACCCCGAGCTGGCGCTGGCGCAGCTGCGCGCCGATTGATCGCCGCCAACCAGTCACACAAGCCACACGCGACCCGCCCGCAGCCGTTGCGGACGAACTTGTGCCCGCTATGCGGGCACAAGTTCGTCCAGTCGGAGGGGGACGCGGCGGGGGCGCCCGTCCGCGGCTCCTACGTGTTGGTTGTGTGTGCCCTGCGTGACGCCGCCAGGCCCCACAGCCCCGCCGCCAGCACCGTTCCGAAGAAGCCGGCGAAGAGGGCGAGGCCGAGGTCGGTGGTGAAGTCGTCGGAGTGGATCGCTGCGGCGAGGAGCTCGAGCGCGCCGAGTAGGGCGTAGGTCCCGGCCGCGCCGCGCAGGGCGGACAGGCGGTTCTGCCGGACGGCGAGCGCCGCGGCGAGGCCGAAGCCGAGCAGGAAGGACGCGAGGGCGCGGCCGGTCAGCGGTGTCAGCGCCCAGGGCCACTCGGTCGACTCCGGCGCGACGAAGAGCGCAGCGCCGAATCCGGCGAAGGCGGCGGCGTGGAGCCCGAGCAGGACCCGCAGCGGGGCGGGGACCGGCGGACCGCCCGGACCGCGCCGCCGGCCGGCGAGGCGCTCCGAGAGCCAGACCATCAGCACCAACCCCGGTGCGGCGAGCGCGTAGACGACGACCCAGAAGTAGCCGTAGAGGTCGTCGTGGAACTTGTCGAGGTGGACCAGGGTCGCGACCAGCAGCAGGGTCGCGGCCAGCGCCTCCGGCCAGGCGGCGACCCTCGCCGCCGGCCACCGGGTGGTGCGGGCGGCGCTCGCGAACAGCAGCATCACCGCCCAATACGTCGCGCCAAGGAAGGCGGCCGTCATCGGCGGCTCGATCGTCCAGGAGAAGAAGCGGTCGGTTTCGGCGGCGCCGGCGAAGAGCATCAGGCCGGCGACAGCGGCCAGGCCGGCCGAGCCGAGGAAGATCGCGCGCCAGGCGCCGGCCAGGGGCACGTGCGTCAGCCGGCCATCCGCCGGGCGTGATGCTCGGCTGCCGCCTCGGCGTGGTCGACGATCGGCTCTGGGTAGTCGATCGACCCGCGCTCGAGCGGCCCGATCCGCCAGGGCTCGTGGACGATGGCGCCGTCGATCCCGGCCAGCTCGGGCACGTAGCGCCGGACGTAGTCCCCGTCGGGATCGAACCGCTTCGCCTGTCGCAGCGGATTGAAGACGCGGTTTGGCCGGGTGTCGTTGCCGGTCCCCGCCACCCACTGCCAGTTGCCGGCGTTGTTGGCGATGTCGCCGTCGACCAGGAGGTCCCAGAAGTGCCGCGCACCCTCGCGCCAGTCGAGGTGGAGGTCCTTGGTCAGAAACGACGCGACGATCAGCCGGGCCCGGTTGTGCATCCAGCCCTCACGCGCCAGCTGGCGCATCCCGGCGTCGACGATCGGGTAGCCGGTCCGCCCCGCTCGCCACGCTTCCAGCGCCCTCTGCGAGCGCGACCAGCGGTCGCCCCCGTGGCGGTAGTCGCGCCGGGGCAGGCGCGGATAGGCGGCCAGGACCTGGTGGTGGAAGTCGCGCCAGCAGAGTTGCCGCGCGAAGGAGTCGCCGCCGGCGCTCCGCGCCTCCCGCAGCGCTTCCAGCGGCGAGACGCAGCCCCAGCGCAGGTAAGGCGAGAGGCGGGAGGTTCCCTCTCCCGCCAGGTCGTCCGCCCGCTCCGCGTAGCCGCCGAGACCGTGGCGAAGGAACCGGCGCAGCCGGCGGCGTCCCTCGGTCTCACCACCCGGCGGCAGATCGGGCGACGGCTCCCCTCCAGCCAGCGACGAGAGGGGCGGGATCCGGCCCGCCGCCGGCCCGCGCGGAGCGGTCAGTCGCCGCGGCGCGCCCAGCTTCGCCCGCAGCTCGGCGGCGGTCCAGACCCGGTGGTAAGGGCTGAAGACGCGAAAGTGGTCGCCGTCCGCCGGCGTCAGCTCCCCCGGCTCGACGATCGTGACGCCCGGATGCCGGCGGAAGCCGATCCCGGCGATCGAGCAGGCCGCCGCCAGCCCCTCCTCTCGGCGCCGGGCGTAGGCGCTCCAGTCGGCGCTGACGTGGATCGCTCCGGCACCCGCCTCCCGTGCCAGCGACACGGCTTCGCGGACCGGGTCCCCCTCCCGGACGAACAGCCTGCCGCCGCGCGCCTTCAGCGCCCCGTCCAGATCGCGCAGGGAGTCGACCATGAAGGCCAGCCGGTTCGGGGCGGCGAAGCGGGAGGCGAGCAACGTCCGGTCGAGGACGAAGAGCGGCACCACCCGGGCGGCGCGGGCGGCGGCGCTCAGCGCGGGGTTGTCGTGGACCCTCAGATCGCGGTTGAAGAGGACGAGCGCCGTCTCCACCGCAGCCAGGCTAGCGACGGGCGCCCGGCGCGATCGCTCTCGTCGATCCCTTCCCGGGCCTGCTCGAGCATCTCGATCAGCCAGGCCGTGCGCCGGAACGGGTCGGCGACGGCCGTTCCGCCGGCCAGTGGCACCGCCGCCACGACTTCGCCGCCGACCTCGGCGACCAGGGCGCCACCCAGACCGAGGCGGCGGCCCTCGAGCTGCTCGAGACGGTCAAGCGCCCGGCAGTCGCGGCCGTCAGCGCGCCGGATCAACACGTCGTCGATCGACGGGCCGGGCGCGGCAAGGCGACCGGCGGACGTGGCAACACGGCGGCTGGCCGCACCGCGGGCGCGCAGGTCCTGTGCATGGTCCTCGGCATGAAGCAGATGGAGGTTCGGCGTCATCTCGGCCCCCTTGACGGGTCTGGGCTCAACGTTGAAGCCAGGGTTCCACGCCCCCGGCATTAGCGCAATTCGGATCTCTATGCAGCTCGATAAGGCCCGCTAATCGCTGGCGCGAGCGGGGGTCCGCCGGGCGCACCTGTGAGATGCTCTCGCGCGATGGAGGGGGCCGAGATGGCGGCCAGACCGGAGTACTCGCCCCGCGAGAGATTGCTGGGGTGGAGTCGCGACCGCCCCGCCCTTGCCGCCGGCGCCGTCCTCGCCCTCGGCGTCCTCGCTCTCGTCGCCGCCAAGGGCGTCCACGACGTCGCGCAGACGGCCCTCTACGGCCTCTCGCTGGGGTCGATCTACGCCCTTGGCGCGGTCGGCCTGACGCTGGTCTACGGGATCCTCAAGCTCGTCAACTTCGCGCACGGGGACCTCCTCACCTTCGGCGCCTACATGGCCTATCTCGCCAACATCTCGATCGGCCTGCCGGTCGCGGTCGCCCTGCTCTGCGCCCTGATCGCCACCGCGGCGCTCGCGGTCCTGTTCGAGCTGACGATGTGGCGGCCGATGCGCGGCAAGGGGGCCGGGCTCTTTCAGCTGATGCTGATGTCGATCGGGCTCGCGTTCCTGATCAGATCGGTCGTCCAGTTCATCTGGGGCGGCCAGGTCAAGGAGCTCGACGTCGACACGACGAGCACGGTCCAGTTCCTGGGCCTCCGGATCGGCGAGACGGAGCTGGTCGTGATCATCATCGGCTTCGTCGTGCTTTCCGCGATCGGGCTGATGCTGCGCCTCTCGACGCTTGGCAAGCAGATGCGGGCGGTCTCCGACGACCTAGACCTGGCCGAGACGGCCGGGATCGACACCCGCCGGGTGATCATCCTCACCTGGGTCTTCGCCGGCGCCCTCGCCGGGCTGGCGGGGGTCCTCGCCGGCGCGACCCAGACCGTCGAGCCGAACCTCGGCTTCGAGCTGCTGCTGGCGATCTTCGCCGCGGTGATCCTGGGCGGCATCGGCGACGCCTTCGGCGCCCTCGCGGCGGGCATCGTCCTCGGTCTCGTGATCGAGCTGTCGACGCTGGTCTTCGACGCCCAGTGGAAGCTGGTGGTCGGCTTCGTGGTCCTGATCCTCGCCCTGATCATCCGGCCCCAGGGCATCTTCGGCAAGGCCAAGGCGATCTGATGCTGCCGTTCGCGCTCGAGTTCTCGGCCTTCACCGATGCCGGCTTCTGGGTCGGGGTCGGCGTCTTCGCGGGCACCTACGTCCTCCTCGCCCTCGGCCTCCAGCTCAACGTCGGCTTCACCGGGATCAGCAACTTCGGCCAGGCGGGGTTCATGGCCGTCGGCGCCTACACGATGGGTGTGCTGACGGTGGAATCGGGCTTCTCGTTCTGGCTCGCCCTGCCGCTGTCGATCATCGCCGCGATGCTCTTCGGGATCCTCGTCGGGCTGCCCTCGCTGAGGCTCCGCGAGGACTACTTCGCGATCACGACCCTCGCCGCGGCCGAGGTGGTGAGGATCAGCGCCAGGAACCTCAAGGACGTGACCAACGGCAGCGAGGGCCTGTCCTGCTCGCAGACCGGGGACTTCGTCTGCTTCGACGACACCTGGCGCGACGTCTCCGACGGCATCGAGAGCTTTCTCCAAAGCCTGGGATGGAGCGACCCCGAGAGCCTGATCCCCCTCTTGCTCGTGGTATGGGGGTTCGTGATCGTCCTGACGATCGTGCTCAAGCGGATCACCGACACCCCCTGGGGCCGCGTCCTGCGGGCGGTCCGTGAGGACGAGGACGCCGCGCGGGCGCTGGGGAAGAACCCGCTGGTCTACAAGCTCCAGTCGCTGGCGATCGCCGCGGCGATCGCGGCGGTCGCGGGGTGGTTCCTCGCCTTCAACATCGCCTCGATCGCGCCGACGGAGTTCCTGCCGATCTTCACGTTCTTCGCCTACGCGGTCCTGATCCTCGGGGGGCTCGCCAGCTACTGGGGGCTGATCGTCGGATCGGCGATCCTCTGGACGCTGCTCGAGGCGACGCGGTTCATCGAGCTGCCGATCGACGCTGACCAGGAGGCGGCGCTGCGCTACGCGATCGTCGGCCTCGTGATCATCCTGCTGATGGCGTTCCGGCCGCAGGGCATGTTCGGGAAGCGGGAGGAGATGGTCCTTGGCGAATGACGCGAAGCCGATCCTGGAAGCCGACGGCGTCGTCAAGCGCTTCGGCGGGATCCGGGCCGTCGACGGGGCGACGATGGACGTCAAGGAAGGCTCGATAACGGCGCTGATCGGCCCGAACGGCGCCGGCAAGACGACGCTTTTCAACGTCCTGACCGGCTTCTACAAGCCGGACCGCGGCTCGATCACCTTCCAGGGCAGGCAGATCGCCGGCCGCGCGCCGTACGCGATCGCCCGTAGCGGGATGGTCCGCACCTTCCAGATCACCAAGGCGCTCGCCCGGATGCCGGTGCTCGACAACATGACGCTGGCCGCCCAGGACCATCCCGGCGAGAAGCTCGGCAATCTCCTGTTCCGCCCTGCCGCCTGGCGGCGCCGGGAGCGCGAGGTGCGTGAGGAGGCGATGGAGGTGCTCTCGGTCTTCAACCTGGACGAGAAGTCCGGCGAGTACGCCGGCACGCTCTCCGGCGGACAGCGAAAGCTGCTGGAGCTGGCGCGGGCGCTGATGACGAGGCCGCGCCTGCTGATGCTGGACGAGCCGATGGCGGGCATCAACCCGACCCTCGGCCGGCGCCTCCTCGACCACATGCAGCGGTTGCGGACGGAGGAGGGGGTCACCTTCCTCTTCATCGAGCACGACATGGAAGTGGTCATGGGCCACTCCGACCGCGTCATCGTGATGGCCGAGGGGCGGGTGATCGCCGACGGCAGTCCCGAGGAGGTGCGCGCCGACGAGCAGGTGATCGACGCCTACCTGGGCGGGGGCGCGTGAGCGAGAACGGGAAGCCGATCCTCTACACCGAGGACGTGGTCGCCGGCTACGTCCCGGGCGTCGACATCCTCACCGGCGTCTCGATCGAGGTGGGGGAGGGCGAGATCGCCACGATCGTCGGCCCGAACGGCGCCGGCAAGTCGACCCTGATCAAGACGATCTTCGGCCTGCTGAGCCCGCGCGACGGATTGGTCCAGCTTCGCCAGGACGACATCACCGGCCTGGCTCCCCATGCGATCACGCGGAGGGGCATGAGCTACGTCCCCCAGCTCGACAACGTCTTCAGGAGCCTTACCGTCGAGGAGAATCTGGAGATGGGGGCCCTCGACGGCGGGGGTTCCCGGGACCGGATCCAGCGAATGTACGAGCTCTTCCCGCGGCTCGGCGAGAGAAGCGGCCAGGCCGCCGGGACGATGAGCGGCGGTGAGCGGCAGATGGTCGCGATGGCCCGGGCTCTCATGCCGGACCCGCAGGTGCTCCTGCTCGACGAGCCGTCAGCCGGCCTCGCCCCGGCCTTCGTCGACGCGATCTTCGAGAAGGTCGAGGAGATCAACCGGCACGGAGTGACGATCGTGATGGTCGAGCAGAACGCGCGCCGGGCGCTGGCGATGTCGCACCGCGGGTACGTGCTGGACCTCGGCAAGAACCGCTTCCAGGGGCCGGGCCGGGACCTCCTCGACGACCCGAAGGTCGCCGAGCTCTACCTCGGCGGCGGCTCGGGCGAGAGCAGGCTCGACCAGGCCGCCGGCTCCGGCGACGCGGAGCGCGAATAGAAACGGCCGGGGCTCGCGCCCCGGCCGTCTCCGACTGCCTATGGCTTCGGGTCCGAGCCCTAGCCCTCCAGCGACGACGCTTCGATCTGACCGGTGCTCTCGAACGCGCCACCCTTGACGATCAGCTCGTCGTAGGTGCCGACGGTCGGGTCACCGTTGTCATCGTAATCGAGTTCACCGGACGCGCCGATGTAGTCGATGTCATCGCCGTTCTCGAGGGCCTTGACCGCGCCCTTGAGATCGGTCCACGGGTACTTCTTGCCGCCCGGACCGCTGATGTCCTGGATCTCGGCGGCGATGTCGGCCCCGTTGGTGGAGCCGGCCGCAACCGCGCCGAGGTAGCACAGGATCACCGAGTCGAACGTCTGCGCGTCGAACGTCTGACGCTTGACGTCCTTCGGTGCCGCCGAGGTGAAGGCCTTGTCGAAGGCCTTCGACGCGGCGCCCTCCTCCGGCGTGCCCGGGGCGGTGCCACGGACTCCCGCCATCAGCTCGGCGTTATCGGCGACGAGCGTGTCGTCGGCGAGCCCGTCGGTGATGAACGTCTTCGTGGAGTCCCACTTGCCCGTCCGCTCGAGGGCCGGACCGACCTTCACGAACGTCTCGGGGAAGTCGATGATCACGAATGCATCGGGGTTCCCGGAGACGATCTGCTGCGCCTCGGAGTTGTATGAGGGCTGCGTCGGGTCGTAGAGCACGGACTCCCCGACCGTTCCGCCCTTCTCCTCCCAGGCCTTCGTGAAGAAGTCCACGAAGCCGGTGCCGTACGCGTCGTCGCGGGCGCCAATGTTCACGGTCTTGCCCTCGACGCCGCCGATCGACTGCTCGATCAGGTTGGCGAGCGCCGGACCCTGGAGGTTGTCGGTCGGGCTGGTCCGGAAGACCGTCCCGTCGTCGTCCAGGTTGGTGATGTCGTACGCGGTGGACGACGGGGAGATCAGCGGGACCTCCTCGGGGATCGTCACCGAGCGCGCCGTCGGGATCGTGTCGGTCGAGGCCCACGCACCCGAGATGCAGCTGGCGTCCTTGGCGAGCAGCTCGCGCGCCGCCTGGACCGCGCCCTGCGGCGTGGTCTCGTTGTCCGCGGTCTCGAGCTTGACCTGTCCGCCGGATTTCTTGATCTCCGAGATGGCGAGGTTGGCCGCCTTCTCACCGGGTGGACCGTAGTCCGCGAGGTCACCGGTCAGGGGGAGCGACGCGCCGATCGTAACTTCTCCGACGCCACCGCCACCGCCGCCTCCACCCCCGCTGCCGCCGTCATCGTCATCGCCGCAGGCGACGAGCCCGCCGGTGAGAACGATGGACGACACAGCCAGAGCAACTGCCAGGCTAGGTCGCTTCACGAATGCTTCCTCCTTTTGACCGGCCGACCGGCCGATCGATTCCATGGTTCTCGGCCGATGGGGCATCGACCGTCTCTGCACCCCAAGCCTTACTTCTGGGGCGGCTGAAATCAACCGCATATCGCGGTCCCGTGTCGTCCGACCCCCCAGGTGGCATTTTCGCGTCCATTAGCAGGGCGTTTGGCCCCATCCGGTAGGATCAGCGCTGCTTATGCTCGACGTGAAGCGGATGCGGATCCTGCGCGAGGTCGCGGAACATGGGTCATTCTCGGCTGCGGCCGACTCGCTCCACCTGACCCAGTCCGCGGTCAGCCAGCAGATCGCCGCGCTCGAGCGCGAGGCCGGCGCCCAGCTGATCGACCGCAACCGCGGCAACCTGCGGCTGACCGACCCCGGCGAGGCGCTCGTCTGCCACGCCGACGCCGTGCTCGCCCGCCTCGACGAGGCCGAGCGTGAGCTGCGCGAGATCGCCGGCCTCCGCGGCGGCCGGCTGCGGCTCGTCAGCTTCCCGACGGCCGGGGCGACGGTCGTGATCCGGGCAGTCGCCGCGTTCCGCGACGCGCATCCGGAGGTCGACATCCAGCTCGCCGAGGCCGAGCCCGAGACCTCGATCCCGCAGTTGCGGGCCGGCCAGCATGACCTCGCGCTCGTCTACGACTACGAGAGCGTCCCGCTGCCCGAGGACCGGGACGTCGAGCGGCTCCTGCTGCTCGAGGAGCGGATGCAGCTCGCGCTGCCGAAGGGGCACCCGCTGGCCGGCCAGGGCCAGGTGAAGCTCTCCGAGATGGCCGAGGAGACGTGGGTGATCGGGACCTGCACCGCGACCTGCCGCGACAACGTCAAGCTGGCCTGTCGCAACGCCGGCTTCGAGCCGCGGATCGGCTTCGAGAGCGACGATTACCAGGTGCACCAGTCCCTGGTCGCCGCGGGGCTCGCCGTGAGCCTCGTCCCCGAGCTGCTCCTGACCGGGCGCCATGCCGGCCTCGCCGCGGTCGACATCGAGCCCGACGCCCCCGTGCGACGGGTCTGGGCCCTGACCCGCCCGGCCGAGGCGCGCTCCCCGGCCGCCGGTGCGATGCTCGAGATCCTCGCGGCGGAGTGCGAGCGCTTCGCGGCGGCGCGATGACTTTCCGCGTTTAGCGATCCCCGGGTCAGGAAACGATTGGGGCATGAGCGACGCGCCGAGCCGAGACCGGGGCGGCGGCGCTCGCCCGGACGAGTCCGAGTACGAGCGCCTCGACCGCAACCTGGGTGAGCTGCTGCAGGAGCTGCGGGTCGCGCTGCCCGGCGTCCAGGTGCTGTTCGCCTTCCTCCTGACGGTCCCCTTCCAGCAGGGGTTCCAGCAGGTGACAGCGTTCCAGGAGAAGGTCTACTTCGTGACCCTGCTCTGCACGGCGATCTCGGCGGCCCTCCTGATCTCGCCCTCGGCCTACCACCGGATCACGTTCCGCCACCAGCAGAAGCACCACCTGGTCTTCACGGCGAACAAGCTGACGATCGCCGGCCTCGGCTTTCTCGCCGCCGCGATGACCGGGGCGATCCTCCTGATCACGGACTACATCTTCGGCGCGACCGCGACCGCGATCACGGCGACCGCCGCCGCGATTACGTTCCTCGTCCTCTGGTACGGCCTGCCGCTGCGCCGCCGCTCTAGGAGCGAGGCGCAGTAGCCGATTCCTCGGCCAGGGCGCCGAGCGCCTGCGCCATCTCTTCGCAGAACGGCAGGGGCGGATCGGTGCCGCGCAGCATCTCGAGGTCCTCTGCCCAGGCCGCAAGGCGCAGGCCGAGCGGCCTGCCCAGCCGTTCCTCCACCAATGGGCCGTGCTCCGCCCATCCCACTCGCGCCTCGCGGATGCCGCAGAGCTTGTCGGCGCCGTACACCGCTCGCGCGTCGCGCCCGGCCGCCGCCACGCGGTCCCGGTGCTCGTCCTTGCGCTCGGTCCAGTCCTCGATCTCCTCCCGGTCGGTCATCGCCTCGACCAGCGCCCGGACGCGAGGACCGAACGCGTCGCCGAGCTCCTCCGGCCCCGTGTCGGTGTGCTCGACGACATCGTGGAGGAACCCCGCGGCGACGACATCGGGGTCGAACCGGTGGTCGGCGAGGATCCCGGCGACCGCGGCCACGTGCTCGGCGTACGGAGTGCCGGCCGCCCTGCGGGCCTGGCCCTCGTGCCGCTCCGCCGCGAGCAGGCGGGAAGCCGTCACCACGCCGGGCTCGGCTCCGGCGGTCATGGCCGGCGGGACCTCACCAGCCCCTCGGTCACGGCGCCGCCCTCGGGCTCGCGGTCCGGGTGGTCGCGCTCGACGAAGCGACGGACCCCCTCGGCCATCTCCGGCGATTCGAGAAGGCGGTTGAAGCAGGCCGCCTCGATCCGCAGCCCCTCATCGAGCGGCCGCCCGTACCCCCGCGCCGCCGCTTCCTTGTCCGTGCGGATCGCCGGCTGGGGAAGCGCGGCGATCTCCTCGGCCAGCTCCAGCGCCCGGGCCCCGCACCCCCCGCGCGGGGTGACCTCGTTGACGAGGCCGATCCGCTCCGCCTCGGCGGCGTCGATCACGCGCCCGGTGACGATCAGCTCCATCGCCCGGCCCATACCCAGGATCCGCGGCAGTCGCTGCGTCCCGCCGTCGCCCAGCCCGACGTTCCAGCGCCGGCAGGTGACCCCGAAGCTCGCGTGCTCGTCGGCGATCCGGATGTCGGCGAAGCAGGCCCACTCGAGGCCGCCCGCGTACGCGACGCCGTTGACGGCGGCGATCACCGGCTTGTATATGTCGGTCCAGCGCGAGGGTCCGATGATCCCGTCGCGCTCGCCCGCGGCGTGGGCGGCGGCCTCCTCCGGCGTCCACTCGATCAGCGGCTCCTCGCCCGGCACCGCGCTGGGCGCGAACCCCGCCATCGCAGCCTTGAGGTCCGCGCCGGCGCAGAACGCCTGGTCGCCGGCGCCGGTCAGGACGGCGACGTAGGCCTCGTCGTCGTCGCGGAACCGGCCCCAGGCGTCGGTCATCTCGCGGGCGACGACAGGCCCGATCGAGTTCATCCGCTCCGGCCGGTCGATCGTGATCAGCCGGACGTGACCGCGCTCCTCGTAGCGGATCTGCTCGTAGCTCACGCGGGAGCCGTCACCCCGGCCGGGAGGTCGTACTCGGAGCGCTCCGCCGCCACCTCGACCGTGTGGGGATCACCACCGGCAGCCTTCCAGTGGTCGCGCGCCCGCCGGTCGAGCTCGTCGAGGAAGTCGTCGGAGTGCATGGGGTCGTGATGGAACAGGAGCGTTCGCCGGGCGCCGACCCGGCGGGCGAAGGCAAGGCTGTGCGACAGGGCTGAGTGGCCCCAGCCCATGTGGTCGGGGTACTCCTCGTCGGCGTACTGGCCGTCGTGGATCAGGAGGCTGGCGTCGCGAGCGAGGTCGAAGCCGGAGATCCAGTCCTCGTCGAGGCCCTCCAGATCTGCCCCGAGCGCCGGCTCGTGGTCGGGGATGTAGGCCAGCGACCGGTCGCCTTCGCTGACCCGGTAGCCGAGCGTCGGACCGCGGTGGGCCACCGAGGCGGCGCGGATCCTGGCGGGGCCGATCTCCCACTCCGTCTCCGGGCAGTGGCGGAACGAGACGTCGCAGGGGAGCTCACGGACCTCGACGGGGGAGAGAGGGGCGGAGATGTAGCGCGCGATCCGGTCGCGGAGCGAGGCTTCCGGCGACGCCGGCCCCCAGATGACGATCTCGGTCTGGGGTTTGAACGCCGGGGCGAAGAAGACCAGGCCCTGGATGTGGTCGAGGTGGAGATGGGTGAGGAGGATGTGGAGGCGAGTCGGCTCGTCGCCGAGGGCGAGGCCGAGACTGCGGATGCCCGTGCCGGCGTCGAGCGCGAGCAGCGAGCCGTCCGAGAGCGTCACCTGGACGCAGGACGTGTTGCCGCCGTAGCGGATCGTCTCCGGGCCGGGGGAGGGCACCGAGCCGCGCGTGCCCCACAGCTTGACCCTCACTCAGGGTCCTCGCCGTTGAGCGTCGGCCAGAAGACGGCGATCGCGCCGCGCGAGCCGTGGGGGGTGAGGATCGGGAAGGCGGAGGCCTCGATCTCGTGCTCGGCGCCCTCGGCGCTGCGAATCCTGAACTTCGCGTGGGCAGGCCTTCCGCGCCGCACCGAGACGACCAGCGGCAGGTCGTCGTAGGGAATCGGAGCTCCGTTCTCGTCGAACGGGCCGAACATCGCACCCCACTCTCCCGGGCCGACCTTGCCCACCTCCTCGAACCGTTTGCCCAGCAGCGCCCCCGCGGGCTCGTTGTAGAAGACCAGGATCCCGCCCTCGTCGACGAGGAAGGCCGGCGTGGACAGCGCCGACATCAGATTGCGAGCGAGGATCAGCTCGATCGGTTTCTGCGCCACGCGAGAACCCTACGCTCCCCCGCGTCCCCGCGGGAAGACTGTGACGTGGCTCACATGGCTACCCTGCGCCCGTGCCGCCCGCCGAGATGACCCGGACCTACCGCTTCGCCATGGCCGCCTGCCGGCCGCTGGGCGCATGGGGCCGGCTCCAGGTCGACGGCGTCGAGGCGGTGCCCGCCGAGGGGCCCGTGCTGGTCGCCGGCAACCACGACAGCTACTACGACCCGCTGATGATCGGCTTCGCCGCCCGCGGGCGGCGTCAGATCCGCGCCCTCGCCAAGGCAGAGCTCTGGAAGGTGCCGCTGCTGGCGCCGATCCTGAACGGCATGGGGCAGATCCCGATCGATCGCGGCGCCGGCGACGCGAAGGCGCTCGACACGGCGATCGAGGAGCTCCGCGGCGGAGCCTGCATCGGTGTCTTCCCCGAGGGCACCCGCTCGCGGGGAGAGGAGCTCCGCGCCCGCAGCGGGATCGCGAGACTGGCGCTCGCCGTGCCGGAGGCGCGGCTCGTACTGGCCGCCGTCGAGGGGACCACCGACTTCGTCCGGTTCCCGAGCCGGCCCGCCGTCCGGGTGCGCTTCTTCGAGCCGGCCGCGGGGCAGACGCAGGACGGCGAGGAGGCCACGGCGCTCGCCGCCCGGCTGCTCGCCGAGATCAGGGCCGGAGTTCCGCCCGCGGCGCTGGGCCGCCGCCGCCGGGCCCGCGCCGGCGCCTAGCGGCGCCCTGGCAAGATCGGCGGCATGCGCCGCCTGCTCGTCCTGGCCTCCGTAATCGTCTTCGTCGACGTGGCGTTCTTCGCCGCGATCACGCCCCTCCTGCCCCACTACGTCGACGAGCTCGGCCTGAGCAGGGGCGAGGCCGGGATTCTGACGGGGTCCTACGCGGCGGGAACCTTCCTGGCGTCGCTGCCAGCCGGGCTGCTCGTCGTCCGCGCCGGCCACCGCGCCGCGGTGCTGAGCGGGCTGTCGCTGCTCGGTCTGGCGAGCCTCGCCTTCGGGCTCGCCGAGAGCGCCGCGGCCCTCGACGCCGCGCGCTTCGGTCAGGGAGTGGGGAGCGCGCTCACCTGGGCCGGTGCGCTCTCGTGGCTGATCGACTCGGCCCCCGCCGACCGCCGCGGCGAGCTGATCGGCACGGCGTTCGGCGCCGCGGTCGCCGGGGCGCTCTTCGGCCCGGCGCTGGGCGGGCTCGCCGAGCGCGTCGGCACGGCGCCGGTCTTCGGCTCGATGGTCGTCGTGGCGGCGGTG
>DATFPK010000016.1:0-1604 GCA_035264885.1 Solirubrobacterales bacterium | reverse complement strand
CGCCGGAGCTCCACCGCGAGCTCCCGGAGTCGCTCGAGCTGGAGCTCGGA
Organism: Solirubrobacterales bacterium; assembly: GCA_035264885.1. GTDB lineage: Bacteria > Actinomycetota > Thermoleophilia > Solirubrobacterales > 70-9 > DATFPK01. The sequence goes on along the minus strand of DATFPK010000016.1, from coordinate 1,554 downwards.
GACGTGACGCTGGGCGTGATCCACGACGCGGGCCCTGCGAAGGGGAGGCTGGAGCGGCTGCGAGCCCGCTTCCCGGACGCGGCCGCCGTCGTCTTCGGTCACTCCCACATGCCGCTCCACGAGGAGATCGATGGGTTCCAGATCTTCAACCCCGGCAGTCCCATCGAGCGCCGCCGGGCGCCACATCGCTTCATGGGCGAGGCGACGGTCTCGGGCGGGGCGATCGAGTTTCGCCACCTGGCATTGCCATGATCTGGAGGTGACCGCGCGCGCGATCACCCTTCTCATCCTGACCGGCGCACTTGCCCTGACCGGCTGCGGCTCCTCCGATGACGAGAGCGACACCACGATCCAGAGCGGTGCCGACGCCGACGCCGTCCGGGTGATCGAGAGATGGGCGGACGAACTGCGCGCAGGAGACGTGCCGGCGGCCAGCGAGCGCTTCGCGGTCCCGAGCGTGGTCCAGAACGGGACGCCGCCCATCACCCTCACCAGCCGCCGCCAGGTCGAGGCCTTCAACCGTTCGCTTCCCTGCGGCGCGAAGCTCACCGAAGCCGTCTCGTCGGGCCGCTACACGATCGCCACCTTTGAGCTGACCGAGCGCCCCGGCCCAGGCGAGTGCGGGAACGGAGTGGGCGAGACCGCAAAGACGGCGTTCGTGATTCACGACGAACTGATCACGGAGTGGCGGCGGGTCGTGGACGCCCCCGGCAACCAGCCGGAGCGGACGAGCCCCGTCGTCTAGCGCCGCGCGGCGCGGACTCGGTCGATCACCGCGTCGGTGAACTCCGTGGTGCCGGCATGGCCCTTCAGGTCGGGCGTACGCACACCTGCCGCGGCTGTCGCCATCACCGCGTCGTAGATCGCACCGGAGGCGCGCTCGGCGCCCTCCACGCCCGCCTCCCCGGCGTAGTGGAGGACGGCGGCCGCCGCCAGGATCATGCCCATCGGGTTCGCGATGTCTTTTCCCTCGAGGGCCGGCGCGGTGCCATGGGGTGCCTCGCTCATCGCCACCCGGACGCGAAGCTCGTCGTCGAGCGCCAGCAGCACCGACTCCGCTCCCGCAATCGACCCGAACAGCGGCAGCACCAGGTCCGAGAGGAGGTCGCCGTCCCGGTTGAGGCTGGGGATCACCAGCGGCGCGTCGGCGCGGCCGGTCAATAGCCCGGCGTAGGTCGCGTCGATCAACAGCGGCTCGTAGGCGACCTCCGGATGCCGCTCGGCGGCCGCATCCATCTCCTCCTTCAGCATGCCCTCGTAAGTCGGGCTCACCGTCCACTTCGGCCCGCCGTACACCCGACCGTCGATCTGGCGGGCGGTGCGGAACGCATATTCGGCCACCGCGCGGCAGTTGGAGCGGTGGATCACCTCGGTGCGCTCGGCAACCTCGTCGCCGTCCTCTGCGCGGCGCGACTCCTTGGCACCGTAGGCGTCCTCGACCGCCATCCGGACCACGGAGATCGGATGGTGGATCCCCGCCACCGGACCGATGCCGGGAATGCGGCGTCCGGTGCGGACGATCACCTTGCCGTCGATCGCCTCCCGGATCAGCCG
>DATFPK010000015.1:0-3539 GCA_035264885.1 Solirubrobacterales bacterium | reverse complement strand
CCGCCAGCTCCGCGTCCGCAAGCTCGTCCGGATCGAGCCGCCGGGTCCGAAGCCGCCTGTAGCCATAGGTGGCGAGCAGGAGCAGTGCGAGCGCTCCGCCGATCGCCCCGGCGATCAGCGAGGTGTGCGAGGCCGAGTGATCCGGCCCGGGGAGCGTTCCCGTCTCGGCCGTCGGCTTCGGATCGGGAACGTTCCCGCCGCGGGGATCGGACAGGTCGATGGGCGAGCCCTGATCGCTCGGAAGCTCGGGCTTGGTCACGCCGAGGGCGTTGTCGTTGAGCTGGGTGGCGGCCGGCGCCGCGGCGGGGGTGGGGTCGAAGGTGCCCCAGCCCACGCCGGGGAAGAAGGCCTCCACCCAGTTGTGCGCGTCGGTGTCGTCGACCAGGAAGTTGTTGCGCTCCGGATCACGGCCGCCCGGCGAGAAGCCTGCCGCGACCCGGCTCGGAATACCGAGCATCCGCAGCATCAGCGCCATCGTCCCCGAGAACTGCTGGCAGTACCCGGCCTTGTCGACCGAGATGAACGCCGCCAGCGGATAGCTGTGCTCCGGGACGTCCTGGCGGTATTCGTACGCGCCGCGCAGGTAGGTCTGGATGCGGGTGATCGCGTCGTAGGGCGTCCGCGCCCCATTCGTCAGCTGCCGGGCGAGGGCGTACATCCCCCCGTATGGCGTTCCGCTGACTGCCGAATCCAGATCAGGTGGCCCCTTCGAGCCCCAGAACCCCGGGTCCACGGCGCGCGCGCCCGCGTCGCCCGGAAGCGAGAAGGCGACGTAACGGCGAGCCTCGTCGGGAAAGGCGGTACCGGCTCCTCGCATCTCCCGGGCGCTCGGCTTCGGGTCGTAGACGAGCGCGGTGTAGGTGTTGCCCGGTCGCAGCTCGCGGGTCATCTCCCAGGTGCCGTCCCCGGCCGGCCGCGCTGAGGTGCGGTTGAGGGCGAGCACCGTTCCAGCACCGATGGCGAAGCCGCTGCTCAGCCCGCGGACCCCGAAGTTGATGCGATCCACCCACTCGGGATCGGGTCGCGGAGGGGTCCCCTTCGGATGGAACTTGAGCGGCTGTCCGAGCGCCGGCTCCTGGACGCTGGAGCCGGAGCGCAGCCAGCGGATCCCGTCGAAGCGGTCGAGGTTCGCCGCCTTCCAGTAGTGGCTGTGCTCGCTGGCGACCTCGAACAGCAGCGTCCCCTTTTGCGGCCACTCCAGGGGCCCGTACGACTGATCCCAGCGGAAGCTGAGGCCGTTCGCGCTGAACAGGTTCCAGTGCCGGTAGTCCACCAGCGGCCTACCCGGATCAACGACCGCCGCGGTTGGGATCGCCACGGCGCCCGTGAGAGCGAGGGCGACCAGCGAAGCGCCCCGGCGGCCCTCCGGCAGCGCCGGCAGCCAGAGCCAGGCACAGACGAGGACGAGCAGCAGGACGCCGCTGGCGAGCTCGCGGTCCGGCCTGACCCAAGCGACCGAGACCAGGTAGAGCCCGACCAGCAGGACGAGGGCGCAGATGCGCCCGGCGGCCCGGTGCCGCGCCGGCCAGAACGCCGCCAGCGACGCGAGGCCTACCACCAGCGGGGCGACGAGGACGATCACCAGGCGCGTCCAAGGGTCCGCGCCCGCATACGGCACCGGGACGTCGGAGATCCCGTTGAGGCTGCGATCGACGTTCGAGCCGAGCTCGCCCCAGTGGATCGGCAGCAACAGTCGCGCCGGCAGGCCGACCAGGACGAGGCCGAGCACCACCGCGCAGGCGGTGATCGCGGCGGCGAGCAGCCAGCGCGCGGTTCGCCGGGAGGGCAGCCGGGCGGTCGCGGCGAGGATCGCCCCGGCGGCCGTGGCGAGCACAACGGCGAAGGCGACCCGCCCCGACGGCGGATCGGTGACCAGGGAGACCCAGCGAAGCGCCGCGACGCAGGCGAGGGCCGCGAAGCAGACCAGCTCGATCCGCCTGGAGCGATCTCCGGCGAGCGCGCTCACGCCGCCACCCTCCGCGGCATCCGGCGCTCGCCGGCGACTGCCGGATAGGCGAAGCACCCGGCGACGCGGAAGACCGCGGAGCGGCGTGAGCCGTGCGGCGTGATCAGGAGGCTGCCGGGCTGGAGGCGCCTGACGGACGACGGGACGGCGCGTCCGGCGGTCACCCAGAGCACGACCGAGCCGTGCAGCCGAGACGACCCGCCGATCCCGGCGCGTGGATCCGCAAGGGCGATCCTGGTGTGCGCCTCCGGCCAGCTCCGGAGCGCCGAGTCGATGGTCAACGGCCGCCGCTCGCCGGGGACGAGCAGATCGCACCCTCCCGTGCGAGCCAGCGCCACGCAGAGCGAGGCCGCCGCCCGCATCGCCCTCTCGCGCTCGGTCCGGTCGGCGGCGCCGCGCGGCTCGAAGACGACGAGCGGCTTGGGATCGCCGCCCGCGACGAGCCTGCGCTCGACCATCTCTCCGGTCCTCGCCACCGCCGGCCAGTGGATTCGGCTGGCCGGGCTCCCGTCGCGGTAGGGCTGGAGCCCGTCGACCTCGAACTGGGCCAGGCCGCCCCGGCGGGAGTTGGCGTCGCCCGCGCTGCCGGATCCGGCCGACCGCCCGCCGGGGTCGGCGCCCGCCTGGCCCCACTGCACGGCCTCCACGCGCGGCAAGACGACGAGGTCCTCGCTCCGAGCCGTACTCAGCCGCCGCTCCCAGAGCCCGAGCGGATCCCGGACGATCAGCCGCGCGGCATCGATCCGCCGGCGCCCGGGACCCTCGAGCCAGACGTCGCGCTCGAGCCGCCGACGCCACCGGGGGCCGACGGGGAGAGGCCTTTCCAGGAGTGGATCCCTGAGCTCCCCGCCGGGCGGAGGAAGCAGGGTGCCGCGGAGCCGGAGGCGAAGCGGATAGGGGTCCCGCTCGTCGAGCCGGCCGGGCCCGCGTTCCCGCTCGAGGGTGCCACCGGCGACCGAGAGCTCGACCCAGGCCACAGCCCCGGAGGCCAGGGCGAGCAATCCGATCCCGCAGACGAGCGCTGCCAAGAGCCCGAATGCGAGGCCCGCCGCGGTGAAGGCTGCGCCCAGCGCGGCCGTGGCGGGGGCCCGCGGCGAAGCCGCTCCACTCATCTCACAGCGCGGGGACCCTGTCGACGGCGTCGCGGATCACGGTCTCCCGCTGGTCGCCCTCGACTTCGTAGCTGAGCAGCAGGCGGTGGGTGAGTACCGAGGGCGCCAGCGCCTGGACGTCGTCGGGCAGGGCGTGGTCGCGGCCGCGCAGCGCGGCGAGGGCCTTGGCGGCCCGGAACAGCATCAGCCCTGCGCGCGGGCTGGCGCCGAGCTCGACCCGCTCGTCCGCGCGCGTCGCCTCGCAGATCGCGACCACGTAGCGCCGCAGCGCCTCCGAGCCCTCGATCCCGCCGAGCGCGGCCTGGGCGGCCCGCACCGACGTCACGTCGGCAATCGGCGAGAGCTCCTCGACCGGGTCGGCGTCGGCGTGCTCGGCGAGCATCGCGGCCTCGGCATGGGGGGCGGGATAGCCGAGCGTGACGCGGACCATGAACCGGTCGAGCTCGGCCTCCGGCAGTGGA
>DATFPK010000014.1:0-2600 GCA_035264885.1 Solirubrobacterales bacterium | reverse complement strand
TCGTTGCGCTCGTAGTAGATCTCGAGCAGGTGGCGGAGGACCTTGTCGCGCCGCCGCGTCTCGCCGACGTGCAGGCTGACGACCGCTTTACCGTAGTCCTCCGGCGCGCCGAGGCCGTAGATGCAGGAGACCGAGGCCACGATGATCACGTCCTTCCGCGCGAAGAGAGCGGCGGTGGCCGAGTGACGCAGGCGATCGATCTCGTCGTTGATCGAGGAGTCCTTCTCGATGTAGAGGTCCTGCGCCGGGACATAGGCCTCGGGCTGGTAGTAGTCGTAGTAGCTGACGAAGTACTCGACCGCGTTCTCGGGGAAGAACTCGCGGAACTCGTTGCAGAGCTGCGCGGCGAGTGTCTTGTTGTGGGCGATCACCAGCGTCGGGCGCTGCACGCGCTCGATGACGCCGGCCATCGTGAAGGTCTTGCCGGTTCCCGTCGCGCCCAGCAAGGTCTGGAAGGCCTCGTCCGATTCGAGGCCCTCTGCCAGCCCGTCGATCGCCTTCGGCTGGTCGGCTGTCGGGGTGTAGGCGGGATTGAGCTTGAACTTCGTCACCACCTGAGCGTAGCTGGGCGGTCCCCTGCGACCGCGCGGGTTGCCCGCCTGTGGCGACGGGTACGAAGCGACATCGAGGTGACGGTCTCCCGGGGACTGGCGACGGCCGCGCATCGAGACATCGCTTCATCGCCAACTGGCGCCCTGAGCGGCCGACATCGCCCGGAAAGTTGGTGGGTCGCCCGGTGTGGTCGCTGCTACTGTCCCGCCGGACCGTTGACTCCGAAAAGATCGGGGTCGCAAGGAGGAAGAGTGGGAAGCTCGCGCAGGGACGCGCGCATTCGAACGCACGGTGGCAAAGCCGCGTTCTTCGCGGCACTTCTGGTCGCCCTGATGGCGGCCGTCTTCCTGGTCCCTTCGACGGGATCCGCCGCCAGCCCCGTCGCGAACTGCGACACCGGCACCCCCGCGGGGCCGAACAAGACGACCTACAAGTGCAACATCCCCACCGGGACGATCGGGGGCTACGAAGTCCGGCAGTGGTATGCGCTCGCCCCGACCCCGCCCGAGGACGGCTCCATCACACACATGGAGACCGACATCGTCGACGACGTGACCGGTGAGCCGGTGCCGATCTCGCGCCTGATGCTTCACCACATCGTCTTCATCAACCTGAACCGCCAGGACAGCACCTGCGGCGGCCAGGGTTATCTCGGCTTCGACGGGCGCAAGGGATTCGGAAACTTCGCACCGCAGCGCTTCTACGCCGCCGGCGAGGAACGGGCGAAGATGTCGATGCCGCCGGGCTACGGCTACCCCACGAACCAGAGCGACAACTGGGGAGTCGTCGCGATGGTCATGAACCACCGCTCGACGCTCGACCACGCCCTGATCCACTACGAGGTCACGGTCGACAGCACCCCCCTGACGTCCGTGAAGCCGTACTGGTTCGACGTGCGGGACTGCCGCGCCGATCCGATTTACAACGTCCCGAGCATCGCGCAGAAGGCCAAGAAGCAGAAGAAGGGCCACAAGCGCGCGGAGGCCAAGAAGCACAAGAAGAAGCACAAGAAGAAGAAGCGCAAGAAGCCCGCCGCTCGCCCGACGATCGATGAGACGCGCGACTACACCTTCCCGGAGAGCGGGCGCCTGATCGGCGGCGCAGGGCACGTCCACGGCGGGGCGATCGGAGAGACGCTCACCCAGCCGAACTGCGGGAACCGCGAGGTGGCGCGCTCCGATCCCACCTGGGGCCTTCCCGACCACCCCTTCTACAACGTCCGCCCGATCCTGCACGAGCCCGGCCCGATCAACATGAGCGCGTTCGGGAGCACCACAGGGCTATCGGTACACAAGGGCGAGACCCTGCGCCTCAACTCGATCTACGACAACTCACTGCCGCACGTGCGCGTGATGGGGATCATGGTCGTCTACCTGGCGCCGGATCCGTCGATCACGCAGGACTGCAGTCCGATCCCCGGCTGGACCATTCTGAAGACGGATCAGCCCGGTCGCACCGGTCCGGTTCCGTTCAAGATCCCGCTCACCGGCCTCGACGCAAACGGCCAGGCCACACCGATCGACGCACCGCCGGGCCCACTTCAGCGTGCGCCCTCCGGCGCGGTGATCCCCGTGGGCGATCGCTTCTTCGGCGCTCCGAATCTACGGGTGAAGAAGGGCTCCACCCTGACCTGGCAGTTCAACGGCGCCGAGCTGCACAACCTCACGCTCGCCAACGGCCCGCTCGGAATTGGCACGGACAATCTCGATGCGGGCCGAACCTTCACCCAGAGGTTCGAACGGCCCGGGACCTATCGCTTCTTCTGTGCGCTTCACCCCGTGCAGATGCAGGAGCGGGTCGTCGTCGCGCCCAAGAAGAAGCACAAGAAGCACAAGAAGCACACCAAGCAATAGACGGCTTCGCCATCAGATCGCGGCCACGAGCGGCCGCTACGGCGCGTTGATGAAGTCCAGGCTCGTGGAGACCCGCGAGTACACCGACGGCGCCGCGGGCAATCCACAGAGCGCCCCGCCGAAGGAGACGGTGCCGACCTCGACCGGCCCGTTCGCAGTGTCCGCGACCAGCGGGCCGCCGCTATCGCCCGCGCA
>DATFPK010000013.1:0-31253 GCA_035264885.1 Solirubrobacterales bacterium | reverse complement strand
AGCTCGACCAGGGCCGGGTCGGCGCCCGGCCCCCCCTCGTGGCCGGGGACGTGGAGGCGGCCCGGGTCCCGCCCGGCGTACTCCAGGAGCGCGTCGACGTACGGCGTCGATGACTGATCCGCCATCGTGCCGAGTCTAGGTCCGCGCGCCGCGCTCGCGGAGCTGGACGGCAGCGGCCGTGGTCAGGCGCCGTGGGGCGGCTCGCCGCCGGCGTAGGAGGAGTAGGGGTACCACCATTCCTTCGGCGCGATCTCAGTCTCGATGTGGACGTGCTTGGTCTCCTGGAAGGCCTCCAGGCCCTCCCTCCCCAGCTCACGCCCGAGGCCCGACTGCTTGTAGCCGCCGAACGGGCCGGCGTCGTTGTCGGTCAACGGATCGTTGAACCAGACCGTCCCGGCCTTGATCTCACGCATGCAGCGGACCATCGTCGCCAGGTCCCGCGTGTAGACGTTGGCGCCGAGGCCGTAGGGGGTGCCGTTCGCCAGCTCGATCGCCTCGTCGACTCCCGACACCGGCACGAGCGGCGCGACGGGCCCGAAGGTCTCCTCGCGGAGGAGGTCGGTGTCGGCCGGGACGCCGGTGATCACGACCGGTGAGAAGTAGTGGCCGCGCTCCTGGCCGGCCCGATCACCGCCGGTCAGCCGCTTGGCCCCGGCGGCCACGGCCGCCTCGACCTGCGCCTCCACCTTGCCGAGCTGGGCGGCCGAGACCATCGGCCCGATGTCCGTGTCCCGCCGCATCGGGTCGCCGACGAGGAGCGACTCCGTGTGCTCGACGAAGGCGCTGACGTAGTCGTCGTAGACGTCCTCCATGACGTAGAAGCGCTCGGCCGAGGTGCAGACCTGGCCGGCGTTCAGGTAAGCGGCCCAGGCTCCGCCACGGGCCGCGACCTCGAGCCCCTCGCCGGCGACGTCGGAGCAGACGATGAACGGGTCCTTGCCGCCCATCTCGAGGTTGACGCGGGCGATCCGGTCGGCGGCCGCCGCGGCGACCTTGCGACCGGTGGCGACCGAGCCGGTGAAGGCGATGCAGTCGACCCGCGGATCCGCGGTCAGCGCCGCACCCACGTCCCCCGCACCGGCGACGAGGTTGACCACGCCGGGCGGCAGGTGGTCAAAGCACTCGGCCAGCATCAGGGTCGAGAGTGGCGTCAGCTCGGACGGCTTGCAGACCGTCGAGTTGCCCCCCGCCAGCGCCGGCGCGAGCTTCCAGGCGAGGAGCAGCAGCGGGTAGTTCCAGGGGACGATGCAGGCGACGACGCCCATCGGCTCCTTGACCACCATCGAGAGCTGAGTCGACTCGATCGACGGGATCACCCGGCCCGCCGAGTCCCGTCCGATCTCGGCGTAGTAGTCGAAGGCGGCGGCCGTCCAGCCGACCTCGTCGCTGTTCTCGATCAGCGGCTTGCCGCCCTCGGCGGTCATCGCCTCCGCCAGCTCGCCGGTCTTCGCCCGCAGCCGGGCCGCGACCTCGTGCAGCATCTCGCCGCGTTCGACCGCGGGGGTCTGCTCCCAGCCCCGCGCAGCCTCGCGGGCCGCCGTGACCGCGGCGTCGAGCTGCTCGCCGCTCGGCAGCCGGACCTCGGCGATCGTCTCTTCGGTCGCGGGGTTCTCGACCGCGAGCGGCTCGCCGGCGCCCTCCACCCGCTCGCCGCCGATCAGCAGACTGGCGCTCATCCCCCCAGGGGTGTCGGGGCGGCGGGCACCGGACCCGGCACCACTTTTTCCTCGGCGGCCACGGCGGCGAGCCGCTCGGCCCGGCGCTGCTGCCAGAGCACGAGCCCGATCGCCGCGACCGTGAGCAGGAAGAGCATCGTCGCGAGGACGTTGACCTGGACCGGGATCCCGCGCAGCGCCACGCCGTAGACGTACAGCGGGAACGTCACCGTTCCGCCCGAGTTGAAGTTGGAGATCACGAAGTCGTCGATCGAGAGGGCGAAGGCGAGCAGCGCAGCGGCCAGGATCCCCGGCGCCACGAGCGGCATCGTGACGTAGCGGAACGTCTGCACCGGCGTGGCCCCAAGGTCCGCGGCGGCCTCCTCGATCCGCCGGTCGAAGCCGATCAGCCGTGAGCGGACGACCACCACGACGAAGCTGATCGAGAACATCACGTGGGCGATCAGCAGGGTCTGGAACCCGAGGTCGAAGACCGAGAGGTTGACGAACATCGAGAGCAGCGCGGCGCCGAGCACGATCTCCGGCGTGGCCATCGGCAGGACGATCAGGAGGTTCGAGAGGCGGCGGCCGCGGAACTGGTAGCGGACGAGCGCGATCGCCATCAGCGTCCCGACCGCGGTCGAGATCAGGGTGGAGAACGTCGCCAGCTTGATCGACGTCCGGAAGGAATCGTTGAGCTCCTCGATCTTGAACGCGTGCTGCCAGTACTCGAGGGTGAACCCGCCGCCGAGGGTGAAGTTGAGCTTGTCCTTCGGGGTCTCGCCGAACGAGAAGACGGCGATCACCACGATCGGGATCAGCATGTACGCGACGGCGAGGCCGGCGTAGACCATCAGCCCGTTGCGGCGCAGCCAGGCGATCACGTCTCCTCCACCTCCTCGCCCATGAACGCCTCCGTGCCCGCGAAGCGGATGTAGACGACGACGAGTGCGAGGATCAGCGCCATCATCAGGAACGAGAGGGCGGCCGCCTCGGGGTAGTTGCCCTCGTTCAGGTAGAGGACCTGGATCCGGTTGCCGATCATCGACTGGTTGGTCCCGCCGAGCACGAGGGGGTTGACGTAGTCGCCGAAGGCCGGGATGAAGGTCAGGAGGACCCCGGCGACGATGCCCGGGGCGGTCAGCGGCAGGGTCACCTTGAGGAAGGCCTGTCGCGAGGAGGCGTACAGGTCCTTGGCCGCCTCGATCATCCGCAAGTCGAGCCGCTCGATCGAGGCGTAGATCGGCAGGATCATGAACGGCAGGAAGTTGTAGGTGAGGCCCGCTATGACCGCCCACTGGGTGGCGAGCAATCGGCCGTCATCGGGGATCAGCTGGAGGAACTGGAAGGCATCGACGATCGGGCCCGAGTCGTAGAGGATCGTCTTCCAGGCGATCGTGCGGATCAGGTAGGTCGTGAAAAACGGCGCGATCACCGCGAAGAGGAGCAGGACCCTCCAGCGCCCGGCCCGCAGCGCGATCGCGTAGGCGAGCGGGTACGCGATCAGCAGCGCCACCAAGGTCGCGACGCCCGAGTAGTAGAACGAGCGCACGACCTGCTCGTTGTTCTCCGAGAGGGCGTCGGAGAAGTTCGACCACTCCCATGAGAACTGAAAGCCGGTGAGGACCGTGCCGGACCTCAGGGCCAGCTCGGCCATGAAGTACATCGGCACGAGGAAGAAGAGGACGAGCCAGATCGTCCCCGGGCCGAGCAGGAAGTACGGGACGAGCCGGCGGCGGAGCACTACCCGATGCCTCCCGGGTGCCTCATCGCTCCGCCGCCGGCTGCGCCGTCGCCTCAGCCAGTCGTCGCGTCGGCGAACGCGTCGGTCACCTCCTGGACGTCCTCGGGGCCGCCCGGAGGCTCAGGCTGGGCCACGCACCCCTCGAGGAACTTCTCGCTGGGGAAGATCAGCGGGTTGTTCGCTGAGGCGGGGTCGCTCTTCTGCAGCACCTCCTTCGCGCCGTCGACCGGCGTGAAGTAGGTGATGTACGCGGCGAGATCCGCTGCTACCTCGGGTTGGTAGGCGAAGTCGGCCCACTCCAGCGCGGCCGGCGAATTCGGCGCCCCGACCGGGATCACCATGCTGTCGGTGAAGATGGTGCAGCCCTCGGTCGGCTTGCGCCACTCCGCGTTCGGGTTGCCGATCAGCGACGCGTCGCCCGACCAGCCGATCGAGGCCACCGCGTTACCGGCGGTCAGGTCCTCGGTGTACTCGTTGCCGGTCCAGCGCCTGACCTGCCCCGAGTCGGTCGCCTTGTTGATCTTGTCGATCGCGTCGAGCCAGTCCTGCTTCGACGCGGTCTCAGGATCGACCCCGTCGGCCATCATCACCATCGGGACCGTGTCCCGCATCTCCAGCAGGAAGGTGACCTTGCCCTTGTACTTCGGGTCGAACAGGTCGTTGATCGACCGGATGTCCGGAGCCTTCTTGGTGTCGACCCAGAGCCCCGTCAGGCCGCTCTGCCAGGGGATCGTGAACTTGCGGCCGGGGTCCGCGACCGACTCGCGCGCGATGTCGGAGATGTTCTTCTCGACGGTCGGCACGTCGGCGTAGTCGATGTCCTGCAGATAGCCGAGATCGTGCATCTGCTTCGCCATCCAGTCGGTGACGACGAACATGCTCCGTCCGCCCGACTGGCCCTGGTCCAGCAGCGGCTTCATCTTGCCGAAGAACTGGTTGTTGTCGTTGACGTCCTCGATGTACTCGAGGGAGATGCCCGTCTTCTCCTCGAACTCGTTGACGGTCCCGTTCTTGCCCGGGTCGATGTAGCCCGGCCAGTTCGAGATCGTCACGCTGCCGCTCGCCTTCCCCCCCTTGGCGGTCTGGACGTCCTCGTCGGAGCCTCCTCCGACCGTGTCGCTGTCGCCGCAGGCGGCGATCACGAGCGCCGCCACCAGCGCGGCGAGCGCGATCGCGAGCGTCCGCGTCCTTCCTGTCCTCGCATCAGTCACCGGCAATTCCCTCCTCGGGTTTGTCAACGCTTTCTCTGACCAGGTGCATGTGCTCCGGGTGCCAGCTCAGCTTCACACGCGCGCCGGCGCCCGGCAGGGCCTGGCGCTCGCGCTCGTCCGCGTTCGGGACCAGGACGGTCATCCTGACGTCTCCGCCCAGGTCGACGACGACTTGGGTCGAGGTGCCGAGATAGAGCGAGCTCTCGATCGTCCCGTCGACGCTCGGCAGCTCCCCGTTGGCGGATTCGGCCGGCACGATCCGCAGCTTCTCCGGGCGGACCACGGCGTAGCAGCGCTCGCCGGGTCCGAAGCCGTTCGGTGAGGCAACCTCGACCGTCGGCCCGTTCTCGAGCCGGACGGCCCCACGGTCCTCCACCGTCGCCGGGATCAGGTTCGAGACCCCGATGAAACCGGCGACGAAGGTCGTCGCGGGCCGCTCGTAGACGGACTCCGGGTCATCGACCTGCTCGACCCGCCCGTGGTTCATGACCGCGATCCGGTCCGACATCGTCAACGCCTCCTCCTGGTCGTGCGTCACGTAGACGAACGTGATCCCGACCTCGCGCTGGATCCGCTTCAGCTCGACCTGTAGGCCCTTGCGCAGCTTCAGGTCGAGCGCGCCGAGAGGCTCGTCGAGCAGCAGCACCTTGGGCAGGTTCACCAGCGCCCGCGCGAGGGCCACCCGCTGCTGCTGGCCGCCGGAGAGCTGGTTGGGGCGCCGGTTCGCCGCGTCGGCGAGCCCGACCCGCTCGAGCTCCTGCCCGACCCGCTGGTCGATCTCGCCGGAATCGACCTTCTTGCGCTTCAGGCCGAAGGCGACGTTGTCGCGAACGTTGAGGTGGGGGAAGAGGGCGTAGCTCTGAAAGACGGTGTTGGTGGGCCGCTTGTGGGGCGGGAGGGCGGCGACGTCCTCACCCTCGATCAGGACCTCCCCCTCCGTCGCCTCCTCGAAGCCGGCGACCATCCGCAGCGTCGTCGTCTTGCCGCAGCCGCTCGGCCCGAGCAGGGTGAAGAACTCGCCCGGCGCGATCGACAGGCTGAGACCGTCGACGGCGGTGAAGTCGCCGAAGCGCTTGGTGACGGATCTCAGCTCTATGCCGGGCTGTTCGTTCAACTGGCCCGCCCGAAATCTATCGACACGTCTTCATCGCTCCCGCGGAGCTCTCCTTCCCCGGCGTCCGCCCCGACGGCGGTCGCTTGGCCGCTGAGGCTAAGGCGGTGGTCAAGCCCGGCACAAGGGTCGGTTTCCCTAAACCGGAGCCGCCGGGTTGTACTTTGTGTACAAGCACCGCGGCTAAGCTTGACCCAAGGAGAGCTTGCGCGCGTCGCATGTCGGCCGTACGTTGTCCAGAGCGTAGAAACAGCGAGGAGGGAGCGAATGGCCATAGCGCCGCAGACAGCCAGCGGTACCGACACCAGCCTTCAGGAGCTGGCCAAGCGTCACCTCTGGCTGCACTTCGCGCGGATGGGCGCCTACGAGCAGGGTGAGATGCCGATCATCACCCGCGGCGAGGGGTGCTACCTCTACGACGAGCACGGCAACCGTTACCTCGACGGGCTCTCCGGCCTCTTCTGCGTCAACGCCGGCCACGGCCGCGCCGAGCTCGGCGAGGCAGCCGCGCGCCAGGTCGAGGAGCTCGACTTCCAGGTCATCTGGAGCTACGCGCACCCGCGGGCGATCGAGCTCGCGGCGCGGATCGCATCGCTGACGCCCGGCGACCTGAACCGCGTGTTCTTCACCTCGGGCGGCTCGGAGGCGGTCGAGTCGGCGTTGAAGCTCGCCCGCAACTACCACCGCATGCACGGCAAGGGCCAGAAGCACAAGGTCATCGCCCGCGAGATCGCCTACCACGGCACCTCGCTCGGAGCCCTGTCGGCCACCGGGATCACGAACCTCCGCTCCCAGTTCGAGCCGCTCGCGCCGGGCGGGTGCCACGTGCCGAACACGAACACCTACCACTGGCCCGAGGGGCGGGATCCGCTCTGGCCGGCCGACAAGATCGAGGAGCGGATCGAGTTCGAGGGCCCGGAGACGGTGGCCGCGGTCATCCTCGAGCCGGTCCAGAACGCCGGCGGCTGCTTCGTGCCCCCCGAGGGCTACTTCCAGCGAGTCCGCGAGATCTGCGACCGGCACGACGTCCTGCTGATCTCAGACGAGGTGATCTGCTCGTGGGGCCGCCTCGGCCACTACTTCGGCAGCGAGCGCTACGGGTATCTACCGGACATCATCACCACGGCCAAGGCGCTGACCTCCGCCTACGCGCCGATGGGCGCGATGATCGCGTCGGAGAAGGTCTACGAGCCGTTCTCGAGCGGCAAGTCGATGTTCGCCCACGGGTTCACGTTCGCCGGTCATCCGGTCGCGGCGGCGGTCGCGATGGCCAACCTCGACGTCTTCGAGCGCGAGGACCTCTGCGGGCACGTGCTCCGCAAGGAGGGCGAGTTCCGCGACATGCTCGAGTCGCTGCGCGACATCCCGATCGTCGGCGACGTTCGCGGCGCGGGGTTCTTCCACGCGATCGAGCTGGTCAAGGACCAGGGCACCAAGGAGAGCTTCGAGGACGAGGAGTCCGAGGACCTGCTGCGGGGCTTCCTCTCCGGTGAGCTCTACCACCGCGGTCTGATCTGCCGCGCCGACGACCGCGGTGACCCCGTGATCCAGCTGGCGCCGCCGCTGATTGCCGACACCCAGCAGTTCGAGGAAATCCGGGAGGTCCTGCGCGCGGTGCTGACCGAGGCCTGGGACCGGATCCACAAGTAGGCGACGATGCTGACGGTCCAGAGCCTGCTCGATGAGCTCGGCCTGGAGCTCGCCGCCGGCGAGCAGGGCGCGGAGAACCCGGTCCGCTGGGTCCACATCTCCGAGCTCGAGGACCCCACCCCGTTCCTCTCGGGCGGGGAGTTGATGCTGACCACGGGGATCCCGCTCGACAACGCGGCGAAGCAGCGCGCCTTCGTCAGGCGGCTGGCTCGGCACAACCTCGCCGGGCTCGGGCTCGGCACCGGCTTCGACCACGGAAAGCTGCCGAAGGCGCTGGTCGACGAGGCCCGCAAGCAGGAGTTCCCTCTGTTCGAGGTGCCGTACTCGATGCCGTTCATCGCGATCACCGAGAAGGCGTTCGCGCGGCTGGTCAACGAGCAGTACGAGGTACTGCAGCGCGGCATCGCGGTGCAGCGGCGGCTCGAGCGGCTCGTCCTCGAGGAGCGCGGCCTCGACCAGATCACCGCGACGATCGCGTCGGCGGTCGGGGGCACGGTCCTGGTCCTCGACGGCCGCGGCGAGCGCCTCGCCGGCCGCGGCTTCCGCCGCGAGCTGAGCGCCGAGGCCTCGGCGAGCCTGCGCCACGAGGTCGCCGCCCACGACTCCGACGGGCAGCCGTTCGTGCCCGCCCACTCCGCGATCGCGGGGCGCGCCCTCGCGCACCCCGTCGTCTCGCCCGGCGGGGGCCCGCCCCAGGCATGGGTCGCGGTGATCCGCGACTCGGACGCGCTCGGCGACTTCGAGCGCCTGATCCTCCAGCAGGCGGTGGCCATCGTCGCGCTCGAGTTGATGCGCCGCCGGGTCGCCCGCGAGACCGAGCGCCGGCTCGCCGGCGACGTCCTGGCCGGTGCGCTCAGCGGCCGTCTCGAGCCCGCCGAGCTGCGCCGCCGTCTCGAGCCCTTCGGGATCGGCGCGGAGACCGCGGTCCTGATCTTCGGCCTGGACGATCCCCACGCGGCCGAGGCGTCGCTCGAGAGCCACCTCGCCGCCGCCGGCTGCCCCGCCGTCGTCGCGCCGCACTCCGCCGGCGGGCGCGAGCGCCTGTGCGCGGTCGTCGACGCCGGCGACCGCGAGCCGGTGGACACCGCGGTCGAGGCGAGGCGGGCGCTCGCCGCCGACCGGGGGGCGGTGCGCGCCGCGGCGAGCCGGCCGGGCCCCCCCGAGGACCTGCGCCGCGCCTTCCACGAGGCCCGCTGCGCGCTGGAGGCCACGGCGATCGCCAACGGCGACGCGCCGGAGGTCGCGTCGTGGCGGGACCTCGGCGCTTTCACCCTGCTGCTCTCGGTCCAGGACGACGACGCGCTGCGGCTCTACTGCGAGAGCGTCCTCGGTCCGATCGAGAACGGCGATGCGGAGTACGGCGGCGAGCTGCTGCGCTCGCTCGAGGCGTTCATCGAGCACAACGGGCAGTGGGAGCGCGCCGCGCGCGAGGTCTTCTGCCACCGCCACACGCTGCGCTACAGGATGCGCAAGGTCGAGGAGCTGACCGGTCGCGACCTCGGGCGCGCCCACGACCGGATCGAGTTCTGGCTCGCGCTCAGGGCGCGGGAGCTCGTCGCGTGAAGGTGGCGGTTCTGGGAGCGGCGGGGACGATCGCGCCGGCGATCGTCCGTGACGTCGCCGACTCCGAGGAGGTCGAGTCGATCCTCCTGCTCGACCTGCGCGGCGACGTCGCCGCGCAGGTCGCGGCTGCGCAGGGGCTGGGCAAGGCCGAGGCCCGCCAGGCCGACGCCCGCAGCGGCCTCGAGCGTGAGCTCGAGGGGATCGACGCTCTGGTCAACTCGGCCAGCTATCGGATCAACCTCGAGGCGATGCGCGCAGCGCTCGCCGCCGGCGCCCACTATCTCGACCTGGGCGGCCTCTACCACGTGACGGGAGAGCAGCTCGGGCTAGACCGCGAGTTCCGCGACGCCGGCCTCCTCGCGGTGCTCGGTATCGGATCGAGTCCCGGCAAGACGAACCTGATGGGGTCCCGGGTGGTCGAGGAGCTCGGCGAGACGCCACGGGAGATGACCGTGCTGGCGGCCGGCCGGGACCTGAAGCCGCCGGACGGCCTCGCCCTCCCATATGCCCTGGAAACGCTGCTCGACGAGCTGACCCTGCCGCCCGTCGTCCTCCGGGACGGCCAGCCCGAAGAGGTCGAGCCGCTCAGCGACGGCGGGCACCACGACTTCGGCGACCCGATCGGCGCCGGCGACACGATCCACACGCTCCATTCCGAGCTGCGCACCTTCGGGGAGAGCTTCGGCTGCGCCGCGTGCAGCTTCCGGCTCAGCCTGCCGCCGACGGCGCTCGACGCGCTGCGCCGTCTGGCTTCCGCATCCCCCGACGAGGTCCGCGCCGCCGCCGAGCGCGCCGTCCCGCAGTCGCCCGAGACCGTGTCCGTGCACGCCGTCGAGGCGCTCGGCGAGCGCCGGCACGCGAGCATCCGCTGCCTGACGCCTCCGCATCGCGAATGGGGACTGGGCGGCGGCATCGTGTCGACCGCGTCGCCCGCCGCCGCAGCGGTGCGCCTGCTCGCCCGCGGCGAGGTGACGGCGCGAGGGGCGCTGCCGCCGGAGCGCTGCCTGCCGCCGGAGCAGATGTTCGACGAGCTTCGGACGCGGGGCTGCGAGTTCTCGGTCGAGGTCGAGGAACGGGTGGCGGCATGAGGATCGGGATCGTTCGCGAGATCAAGGAGGACGAGTACCGCGTCGCGGTCACGCCGGCCGGCGTCCGCGAGATGGTCGAGCACGACAACGAGGTTCTGGTCGAGACCGGCGCGGGGGCCGGCAGCGCGATCACCGACGGCGACTACGAGGCCCAGGGGGCGCGGATCGTGACGGCGCCGGAGGACGTCTTCGCCGAGGCCGAGATGATCCTCCACGTCAAGGAGCTCCAGCCCGAGGAGATCGCCCGGCTCCGCCCCGGGCAACTCCTATTCACGTACCTGCACCTCGCCCCCGACCCCGAGCAGACCCGCGCGCTCGTCGACTCTGGCGCGATCTGCATCGCCTACGAGACGGTCGAGGACACGCAGGGGCGCCTGCCCCTGCTCGCGCCGATGAGCGAGATCGCGGGCAAGATCGCCACCCAGGCAGGCGCCTTCATGCTCGAGAAACCGCTCGGCGGGCGCGGAATCCTGCTCGGCGGGGTGCCCGGCGTCGCCGCTGCCAACGTGATGGTGATCGGCGGCGGCGTGGTGGGAATGAACGCCGCCTTCATCGCGATCGGGATGGAGGCGGACGTCTTCGTGTACGACACGTCGATCGACCGGCTGCGCGAGCTCGACGTCATCTTCAACGGCCGCTGCTCGACCGTCTTCTCGAACGTCCTCTCGATCGAGGAGCGACTTCCGGCGGCCGATCTCGTGATCGGAGCTGTCCTGGTCCACGGCGCCCGCGCGCCTCGGGTGATCCGGCGCGAGCAACTCGCGCTGATGAAGCCCGGAGCGGTGCTGGTGGACGTCGCGATCGACCAGGGCGGCTGCTTTGAGACCTCGCGTCCGACCGCCCACCGGGACCCGACCTACGAGGTCGACGGGATCATCCACTACTGCGTCGCGAACATGCCGGGCGCGGTCCCGATCACCTCGACCCAGGCGCTGACGAATGCGACTATGCCCTACGCGGTCAAGCTGGCGACGCTGGGCCTGGAGGAAGCGCTGCGCCGCGACTCCGGCCTCCGTCCCGGCGTGAACGTCGCGAACGGCCGGGTGACCCACCCGGCCGTGGCCGAGGCGACCGGGCACGAGCACGCGCCCGTCGAGGAGGCGCTGCAACTGCAAACCGCAAACTGAGCGACGGAGGAGAAGCATGGCAACGGCAACCAAGACCCAGCTGAAGAACGTCATCAACGGCGAACCGGTCGACCCGGCCGAGGGGCGGACCGAGGACGTGATCGACCCGTCGACCGGCGAACCGATCGCGGAGGCCCCGCTCTCGACCCAGGAGGACGTCAACCGGGCCGTCGAGGCCGCGCAGAACGCGTTCGCGGCATGGGGCGCCGCGATGCCGATGGACCGGATGACGGCGTTGCTGAAGACCGCCGACCTCATCGAAGAACGAGCCGACGAGATCGCCGACCTCGAGGCCGCCGACGCCGGCAAGCCGCGCAAGGCGTTCCTCGAGGACGAGATCCCCTTCATGGCCGACAACCTCCGGTTCTTCGCCGGGGCCGCCCGCAACCTCGAGGGGAAGGCGGCGGGCGAGTACCTCGAGGGCTACACCTCGATGGTCCGCCGGGAGCCGATCGGCGTCGCCGGCCAGATCACCCCCTGGAACTACCCGCTGATGATGGCCATCTGGAAGATCGGCCCGGCGCTCGGCGCCGGCAACACGGTCGTGCTGAAGCCGGCTGAGACGACGCCGGTCTCGACGCTGAAGCTGGCCGAGTGGATCGCGGAGGCCGAGATCCTTCCGCCCGGCGTCTTCAACGCGATCGGAGGCCACGGCGAGCCCGCGGGCGCGAGCCTCGTCACGCACCCGGGGGTCGGGATCGTCTCGCTGACCGGATCGCCGGAGACCGGCAAGTGGATCGCGGGGGCCGCGGCCGACACCCTCAAGCGGGTCCACCTCGAGCTCGGCGGCAAGGCCCCCGTGGTCGTCTTCGACGACGTCGACATGGAGACGGCGATGGAGACGATCGCGGGCACCGGCTACTACAACGCCGGTCAGGACTGCACGGCGGCCACCCGGGTGCTCGCGTCGAAGGGCGTGTACGACGATGTCGTCAACGGACTCACCGAGCAGGCCAAGGGACTTGTCATCGGTGATACCACCGACGAGTCGACGACCCTCGGTCCGGTCAACTCGGAGCGCCAGCTCGAGCGGGTCGAGGGGTTCATCGAGCGCAAGCCCGGCCATGCGGAGGTCGTGACCGGCGGCCAGCGGGCCGACCGGCCCGGTTTCTACTACGAGCCCTCGGTCGTCGCCAACCTCGAGCAGGACGACGAGATGATCCAGAACGAGATCTTCGGGCCGGTGATCACGGTCCAGCAGTTCTCGGACGAGGACAAGGCGGTCGAGTGGGCCAACGGCACGCGCTACGGGCTCGCCTCCTCGGTCTGGACCCGCGACGTCGGCCGCGCGATGCGGGTGGCCCGGCGCCTCCAGTTCGGTGCCGTCTGGGTCAATGACCACCTTCCGATCACGTCGGAGATGCCGCACGGCGGCTACAAGCAGTCCGGCTACGGCAAGGACCTGTCGATGTACTCGCTGGAGGACTACACGCAGGTCAAGCACGTGATGGTGAACCTGGGCTGAATCACGGTGCGGTAGGCCCCGCTCGGGCGCCCTGCCAGCCCTCGTTCTGTCGTGCTTGCAGCGGAGAGTCCTCCGGCGAGCCGTAAAGTCACGCCCTTGCGCTCCGCCGGCTTGAAATCGGGTGTTCCTTTCGGTGCGGTCCTCTTGCTTGCCCTCTTTCCAGTCCTTGGGGCCGGGGCGGAGGGGGTGGGGTGCGCGGGGCGGGAGGCAACGATCGTCGGCACGCCCGGGCCCGACCGGATCCAGGGCACCGCGGGCCGGGACGTGATCGCCGGCCTCGGCGGGGTCGACACGATCGAGGGCGGTGGCGGGTCCGACCTGATCTGCGCCGGGCCGGGCGACGACGAGGTGTTCGGCGGCACGGGCTCGGACCGGATCCTGGCCGGCGCCGGCGACGACTCGGTCGAGGGCGGGACCGGCAGCGACACCGCCTTCGGGGGCGACGGCTCGGACCGGCTCGGCGGCGGACGTGGGAACGATCGGCTCGAGGGAGGTCCCGGGGACCACGACGTCAGCGCCGGCGACCTCGGTGACGACCTGGTCGGCGGCGGGTCGGGCAACCGCGACGAGGCGATCGGCGGGCTCGGCATCGACGTCGCGAACGGCGGGCCGGGAGACAGCGACTACGTCGACGGGGGCTACGGGTTCGACCGGATGATCGGAGGACCGGGCGAGCACGACGTCGCATCCTTCGCGACCGCCGTGGCGCGGCCCGGGGGCCGGGGCGTGTTCGTCTCGCTGGAGCGCGGAATCGCCCGCGGCGACGGGCGCGACCGGCTCTGGGACCTCGAGGACCTCGAGGGCTCTGCATTCGCCGACGTCCTCATCGGCGACGACGGCGACAACGACATCGACGGCGGGCCGGGCCGGGACCGGCTGCGCGGCCTCGGCGGCACCGACCGGCTCAGCGGCGACTCGGGTGAGGGTCGCTGCGGCGGCGCCGAGGCCACCTCCTGCGGCGCCGTGCGCCGCGCGAGCGTGGTGGTGCTGGTCGACCCCTCGCCCGCCGGCGGGGCAGGCCTGGCGGTGATCGGGGGCCCCGGCGATGACGACGTCGAGGTCTCCGACGACCCTGTCAACGGCTTCCTCGCCGTGCGCGCCGAACGCCCGGTCGGCATCGGCGCCGGCTGCCTGCGGATCGACGGGTCGGCGAGGCAGGTGGCCTGCACGACCCCCGGCCGCGCCCGGCACCTGGTCATCGACCTCGGCGCCGGCGACGACGAGCTGAAGGTGCGCGGCGCCCTGCGCGGGCTCGACAGCATCCGCATGGCCGGCGGACCGGGAAACGACGAGATCTCGGGCGGGCCCGGCGAGGAACTGATCGAGGCGGGCGGAGGCACGGACGTCCTCCGCGGCGGCGCAGGGTCGGACGGCCTGATCGGAGGGATCCCCGGACCCGATCGCCTGATCGGCGGGCCTGGCAGCGACCTCCTGGCTGCCGGCGGCGGCTGCATCGGCGGCGTCCTGCGCGGGGGTGCCGGGCGCGACAACGCGTCGTTTGCCGAGACCCCCGCCCATCCGGGCGTCCTGCGCGCCTCGCTCGCCGCGGGCAAGGCGGAGATCCGCGCGATCCCGGGCTGCCGGCCGGTTCGGCTCGCGGAGTCGAACGAGGACCTCGAGGGCTCCTTCGACTGGGACATCCTGATCGGCGATCGCGGGGCCAACAACATCTACGGCCAGCCGGGCCGCGACGTGCTCCTCGGCCGCGGTGGCGACGACGTGCTCGATGCCCGGGACGGCGAGCGTGACGCGCGGATCAACTGCGGCCCCGGCGACGACCTCGTGTTCCGCGACCGCAGGGACCCCGGCGGCCGCTGGTGCGCACCCGGCTAGGGCGCCGTCGCCGCTTCGGGCTGAACGGGCGCTGCACCCCCGCGGCCGCCGGCCCCGCCCTCGTCACGCGTCAGGCGGTGGGCGAAGTACACCGGAATGATCGAGATCAGGATCACCAGCAGCGCGACCACGTTGACGATCGGCAGCTGGTTGGGCCGCGACAGGTTCGAGAAGATCCAGATCGGCAGGGTCTGCTCGCCGACGCCCGCCGTGAACGTGGTCACGATGATCTCGTCGAAGGAGAGGGCGAAGGCGAGGAGCGCCCCTGCCACGAGCGCCGTCCGCATGTTCGGCAGCGTCACCAGGCGGAACGTCTGCCACGTGCTGGCGCCGAGATCGGCTGAGGCCTCCTCGAACGAGGTGGAGAGGCGGCGGAGGCGGGCGACGACGTTGTTGTAGACGACGACGATGCAGAACGTGGCGTGACCGACGACGATCGTGAACAGGCTGAGGTCGATGCCGAGAATCTGCGTGAAGGTCGAGTTCAGCGCGAGGCCGGTCACGATGCCGGGCAGCGCGATCGGGAGGATCACGAGGAACGAGATCGTCTCCCTGCCGAAGAAGCGGTGCCGGGACACCGCCAGCGCGGCCAGCGTGCCGAGGACGAGGGCGATCAACGTCGCCGCCGTGCCGGCCTTCAGCGAGTTCTCGAAGGCGTTGCGGGCTCCGGGGTTGTCGACGGCGTCACCGAACCACTCGAAGGTCAACCCCGGCGGGGGCCACTCGAGGGTGGTCGCGGTGCTGAACGCCTGGATCCCGATGATGAAGAGCGGGATGTAGAGGAACGCGAGGGTCACGCCGGCGCCGGCCATCAGCCACCTCCTCGCTCCCCTCGACAGGGTCATACGTGCTCGAAGGCTCCCAGCCGGCGGGCCAGGAGCAGGTAGAGGACCATCACGACGATCGGCACGGTTGCGAACGCCGCCGCGAGCGGGAGGTTCGTGGTGATCGTCGAGTACACGACGGTCCCGATGAACTGGTCCCCCGACCCGACGAGGCTCGGCGCGATGAAGTCGCCGAGCGTCAGCGAGAAGGTGAAGATCGAGCCGGCGACCACGGCCGGGAAGACGAGGGGGAGGATCACCCTGCGGAAGGTGTAGGCGGGTTTCGCCCGCAGGTCCTCGGACGCATTGAGGAGCGAGCCGGGGATCCGCTCGAGCCCGGCGTAGACCGGGATCACCATGTAGGGCAACCAGAGGTAGCTCATGACGAGCCAGACGGCGACGATCCCGTATCCCGGTCCATGCAGGCCGAGCGGCGCCAGCGCCCAGTTGAGCGGGCCGTCCTCGCTGAGGATGGTCCGCCAGGCGTACGCCTTGACCAGGTAGGCGGACCAGAGCGGGACCATCACGGCGACGACCAGCAGGGCCTTGACGCCCGGCCTGGCGACCTTCGCCATGTAGAAGGCGAGCGGGAAGGTGAGCAGGGCATCCGTCAGGGTGACCAGCGCCGCGATCAGGATCGTTCGCTGCGCGACGTCGCGGTAGACCGGCTCCTCCGCAATCTGGCGAAAGTTGTCGAGCGTCGCGGTCCGCTGGATCTCGCCGCTGAGCTCGCCGAGGGTCCAGAACGCCGTGATCAGCAGGACCGCCAGCGACCCGAGATAGCCGATCACCAGCCATCCCATCGGACCCGCCAGCAGGGTCCCGACCTGCAGACGGGGACGGCCGTGGAAGAGGTCGGCGAGCCTGCGGCCCACCGACCTCCTTGGCGCCGACGCTGCTACGTCAGCGGCTTCCACGACTCGTCAGGGGTTTAGCGCCGAGCGCTCAACCCTTGACTTCGGTCCACCCCTGGACCCACTCGTTGTAGTCCTTGCAGACCTCACCCCGGTCGTCGCCGCAGTCCGACAGCGGCGTCGTCCAGTAGTAGAGGTCGTCCAGGTACTTCTCGCCCGCTGCGTCGTACTCGTCGCAGTGGCTCTTGTTCTCGGTGAACGCGCACGCCTTCGAGTTGGCCGGCGCCTCACCGAACCACTCGGCGACCTGGGCGTTGACCTTCGGATCGATGATGTGGTCCATCCACCGGTACATGCAGTTCGGGTGCTTCGCGTCCGAACTGATCATCCACGTGTCCGACCAACCCGTCGAACCCTCCTTGGCGGGATAGATCGCGTTGACCGGCTTCTTCTCGGCCTTCAGCGTCAGGTACTGGTAGGGCCAGGTCGTGCCGGCGACGGTGTCGCCGTTGGCGAACGACTGGATCTCCTTCGTGTAGTCAGACCAGTACTCGCCGACGTTGGCGTTCTGGTCCTTCAGGAGGTCGATCGCCGCGTCGAACTGCTCCTGATCGAGCTCGTACGGGTTCTCGATCTCCAGGTCCGGCTCGTGCTCCATGAGGTAGAGCGCCGCGTCGGCGATGTAGATCGGGCTGTCGTATGCGGTCAGCTTGCCGGAGTACTTGCCCGCCTCCTTGGAGTCGAAGACCACGCTCCAGGAGTCCTTCGGCGCCGGCTTGACGACGTCCGTGTTGTACATCAGCAGGTTGGCTCCGCGACCATGCGGGATGCCGTACATCTGGCCGTCGACGCTGTTGTAGGCCTGGTCCTTCAATCCCTCGAAGACGTCCTCGTAGTTGGGGACGAGGTCCGTGTTCACCGGGTCGACGTCGCCGCCCTCGATCAGCCGCAACGTCGCGTCACCGGAAGCCGACACGCCGTCGTACTGCCCGGTCCGCATGAGCTGGACCATCTCGTCGGACGTGTTGCCGAGCTTGACGTTCACCTGACAGCCGGTCTGCTTCTCGAACGGCGTCACCCAATCAACGCTGGGGTCGGTCGAGCCATCCTCGGCGTACCCGGCCCAGGCGACCAGGTTGAGCTGGCCCTCCGGCTTGCCGACCTTGGTCAGGCCCTCGTCGCCGCTGCCCCCGCCGCCGCCCTCGTCTTCGTCGTCGCCGCAGCCGGCCAGCAACAGCATGAACGCCACCAGGCCTGCGACCACGAGCCAGGTCACCCGCAGGGGATCGGTCTCGCGCTTGCTCACTCTTCCTCCTCGTGTTGGTCTGTCCGGACGGCGACTTCGTGCTCGCGACGCCACCCGATTGTCACCTCTCCTCCGCTCCGACCTGTCACGTCCGCGGGGGACGCGAGGTTCTGGCGGACGACTTGAAGGTCTTCACCGGACTGGAGCCGGACCCGGTAACGGGTCACCATCCCGGCGTAGGCGACGTCGTCGATCCGGCCCGTCTCGGTCTGGAGGCCGTCTGCGGAGACGTCGCCGTCGAGGATCTGGATCTTCTCGGGCCGGATCGTGAACCGCCGCCCGTCGCGTTCGAGCAGGTTCGAGACGCCGACGAATCCGGCGACGAACTCGTTGTCGGGGGCCTCGTAGAGCTCGGTGGGGGGACTGATCTGCTCGATCCTCCCCTCGTTGAAGACGGCGATCCGGTCGCTCATCGTCAGCGCCTCGTCCTGGTCGTGGGTCACGTAGACGAAGGTGATCCCCACCTCGCCCTTGATCGCCTTGAGCTCCACTTGCATCTGCTCGCGGAGCTTCAGGTCGAGAGCGCCGAGCGGCTCGTCGAGCAGCAGGACCTTGGGGTGGTTGACGATCGCCCGCGCGAGGGCGACCCGCTGGCGCTGGCCCCCCGAGAGCTCGCCCGGCCGGCGGTCGTCGTAGCCTGAGAGGCGGACCATCTCCAGGGCCTCGCGCCGCCGCCGGGCCCGCTCGTCCTTGCCGACCTTGCCGACCCGGAGGCCGTACTCGACGTTGTCGGCGACGCTCATGTGCGGGAAGAGCGCGTAGTCCTGGAAGACGGTGTTGACCGCGCGGTCGTAGGGCGGGCGGCCCCGCACGTCCTTACCGGCCAGCTCGATCGTGCCGCTGTCGGGCTCTTCGAAGCCGGCGATCATCCGCAGCGTCGTCGTCTTGCCCGAGCCCGACGGGCCGAGCATCGTGAAGAACTCGCCCTCGTAAACGTCCAGGTCGACGCAGTCGACGGCGGCGACCTCGCCGTAGCGCTTGGTGACGCCGCTCAGCCGGACGTCGGGCACGCGACCCGTCGCGGCAGCCGCGGCAGGGTCGTCAGCGGATTGCTCCGCTGTAGCCGTCGACGCCGTGCTGATGCCTTGTTCCTCCAACTCGAACCGAGAGGGCCGGGACTTGCCTTCGCGGACAAACTATCCGAGCCGCACAGGCAGGTGTGAACAATCTCGCCGCGCCGGCTTGGCCCCAGGGGCGCACCGGGCGCCCGCAGGCTGGACGCGGAGGGTCAGAGGGCCAGCCGCAGGCCCGCCGTGACGACCGCCGCGAGCGCGATCGCGGGGAGCAGGGATTCGGGCCGCCGGGCGAGCACCAACCCGGCCGCGGCGACACCGGCCAGCCGCTCGTCGACCGCAAGGCCGTCCTCGCCCCCCACCGTCTCCGTCACCACGAGCGCCGCCAGCAGCGCGGGCGCGAGCAGGGGGATGACGTCCTGCAGCCGCCCCGGGAGCGGCCGCCCGCCGAAGGCCACGGGCCCGGCCGCCCGGACCAGCGCGGCGGTGACGGCGAGGGCGATGATCGTGGCCCACCCGGCGCTCACGGCAGCGGGTCCTCGGCAAGCGCGCGGTGACGGTGACCCTCGGTCGGCCGGGCGAGGCCGATGAGTGCGGCAGCGGACGCCGCGATGACCGGGACGCCGGGAGGCGCGACTGGTACCAGCGCCAGGGCAAGGCTGGCGCCGGCCAGGGCGACGACTACAGCGGTGCCGCCGGAACGGAGCTCGCCGGTCAGGAGGAGCCCCAGGAAGAAGGCCGGGAACATCGCGTCGAGCCCGAGCTTCCCGGGGTCGCCTATCAGGTCACCGGCGAGGACGCCGACCGCCGTCCCGCCCACCCAGGCGGGGTAAGAGGGGAGGGTCGCCCCGACCATGAAACCGGGGTCGAAGCGCCCGCCGCCGCGGTTGGCCATCGCCCACGAGGCGTCGATCATCGCCTGGCCGAACAGCGCGCGCCGCAGAGGGCCTCCCGACAGGGACGGCGCCAGGGCGATGCCCATCGGGACGTAGCGGAGGTTGAGCAGGAGGCCCGCCAGGATCGCCGTGGTGGCCCCGCCGCCAGCGGCGAGCACGGCGATCGAGGCGAACTGGGCCGAGCCGGCGAAGACGAGGGCCGACATCACCACCGCCGCGCCGCCGCCGATCACCGGTCTGGCGACCACCCCGAAGGAGATCGCCAGCAGGAAGGCGGCGACGGCGTAGGGCGCCCCGGCCCGTATCCCGCGCCGGACGCCCTCGCTGTCGCCCCAAACGGTCAGGCGCCGGACCCTAGCCAGGGCCGGCACCGTTCGCCGTCCCTAGAAACCTCGCGGATGGCGGGCCGTGAACCCGGCCCGGGAGCGCATCACCTTGCTCCAGCCGGGGCCGTCGCCGGGCGTCATGGACGTGTCCCAGCGAAGCCCGGCGATCACCGCATAGGCGTGCCCGCCGTTGGCGAAGACCGTGATCCACTTGCCCAGCCCGGGCCGCTCCCAGCGCATCAAGCTGCCGGAAGGCAGCGGGCTGTCGAGGAAGTCGCCCCCGTGGAGCGCGTAGCTGACCGCTCCGGAGCAGTCGTAGCCCGAGTCGTTCCACCGGGCGTGCCCGCCGCCGTAGCGGTAGGGCTTCTCCTCGATCCGGTTGGCGGCCCAGATGACCCGCTTGACGCGCAGCGGCGCCGACTTCGGCGGGATCGCCTTGGCGCCAACCAGCCTGGCCTTGGCGCCGGCCACGGTCGGGGTGCACTCCGAGGAGCTCATCCCGCCCGTGCTGCCGCCGTTGCAGCTATATGCCTGGACGGCGGCCGGTGCCATCGCGAGCGCCACGGCGACGGCTGTGGCCGCGATCCCCGCTCTCAGCTTTTCCCTGCTCTCGAACACACCGATCTCCTTCGTCGGCCTACGGGGTTAGCTGACGGGCTGGCGCTAAAGGAGCAGCGCCCCCGCCGTGACGGCGGGTTAGCCCCAATTGACCGAGCGCTTGGCGCGCCCGGCTGGTTCCCCCGTTCCCTGCCTTCACCGGCTGGGATTCGGCGTTTACCGGTTACTCGACTGCGGCAGTCTAGCGGCTCCTATTGACGTTCGCTAACACAAGCCTTACAGGTCCCTGTTCGGGCTCGCAGAGCCTGAACCTGCCGCGGTCCCTTCTCTCCTCGGCAGGATCGCGAGCGGACTTGAGGGCTTAGACGCCGCCGCCGCCGCCGATGGACCCGGCCGGGTTTCGCCCCGCCCAGTCGATGATCCGCTTCGACTCGTTGATCGGCTGGCCTTCGTCGGTGACGAGCACCGGCACGACCTGCTGACCGGTCAGCTCCTCGACCTCTCTGCGCCCGTCGGTCGTCCACTTGATCGGCCCCACGCCGAGGCCGTGGACCTTGACCACCTCCGGGTCGTGCCCCGCCTCGCGCAGCGCTTCGTGGGCGTTGCGGCATGGGTGCCCACCAGGTCTTGGCGAGGGGAAGGTCCCCCAGCAGACGTAGAGCTTCATGTCTTCTCCTTGCTCGCTCCGGCTAGCAGGGGCGACCCTAGCCCACCTGGCGCCCGCGGTTTCCGCCGCGGGCCCGGTGGTAGCTTGGAATGGATGGAGCTCAAGGGGCGAAAGGTGCTGCTGACGGGGGCGACCGGAGGCCTCGGCCGCGCCATCGCGCTCGCGCTGGCCGAGCGCGGGGCCAGCGTGATCCTCAGCTCGCGCAAGCAGCAGGAGCTCGAGACCATGGCCGCGTCGCTGCCAGGCGACGGCCACGGGACCGCGCCCACCGACCTGGCCGAGAGCGGCGCCGCCGAGCGCCTGGTCGAGGAGGCGGGGGACGTCGAGGTGCTGGTCGCCAATGCCGGTCTCCCCGGCACCGGCCGGCTCGACGCCTTCTCACCCGAGGAGATCCGCCGCGCCCTGAGGGTCAACCTCGAGTCGCCGATGCTGATGGCGCGCGCGCTCGCGCCGAAGATGGCCGAGCGGGGCGAGGGCCAGCTGGTGTTCGTCGCCTCCCTGGCCGGCAAGTCCGCCAGTCCCCGCTCATCGGTCTACAACGCGACCAAGTTCGGGCTGCGCGGCTTCGCCCTCGCCCTCCGCGCCGACCTCGTCAACACCGGCGTCGGCACGTCGATCGTCTCGCCCGGCTTCATCCGCGACGCCGGCATGTTCGCCGACGCGGGCGCCAAGGCCCCGCCGGGGCTGGGCACGGCGACGCCTGAGCAGGTCGCCGCGGGAGTCGTCAAGGCGATCGAGAACGACAAGGTCGAGGTCGCGGTGGCGCCGCTGCGCCAGCGGGCGCTTGCCCACTTCTCGCTGGCCACGCCCGCCTTCACGGCCCGGATCATGGCCGGAGGGGCCGCGGCCAAGTCGGCCGACGCCTTGGCCGACGGCCAGCGGGACAAGCGATGAGCGGGGACTCGTTCGGCGCCCGCGACACCCTCGAGGTCGGCGACCGCTCCTACGTCATCTACCGCCTCGACGCGCTCCAGTCGAAGTTCGACGTCGCCCGCCTGCCGTACTCGATCAAGGTCCTGCTCGAAAACGTGCTCCGGCTGGAGGACGGGGAGTCGGTGACGAGGGACGACGTCGAGGCGATCGCCCGCTGGGACGCCAAGGCCGAGCCGAGCGCCGAGATCCCATTCCAGCCCGCCCGGGTACTGATGCAGGACTTCACCGGCGTGCCTGCGGTCGTCGATCTCGCGGCGATGCGCGACGCGATGGAGGACATCGGCGGCGATGCGGCGCGGATCAACCCCCTGGTCGACGTCGACCTGATCATCGACCACTCGGTCCAGGTTGACGCGTTCGGCAACGAGCGCGCCTTCGAGATCAACGCCGAGCGCGACTTCGACCGCAACCGCGAGCGCTACGAGTTCCTGAAGTGGGGGCAGGAGTCGTTCGACAACTTTCGGGTCGTGCCGCCGGCGACCGGGATCTGCCATCAGGTCAATCTGGAGTACCTGGCCCAGGTGGTCTACGCGGGCGGGAGCGACGACGAGCCGCTCGCCTATCCGGACACCCTGGTCGGCACCGACTCTCACACCACCATGGTCAACGGCCTCGGCGTGCTCGGCTGGGGGGTCGGTGGCATCGAGGCCGAGGCGGCGATGCTGGGCCAGCCGATCTCGATGCTCCTGCCGCAGGTCGTCGGCTTCCGGCTCGACGGCGAGCTGCGCGAGGGGGCAACCGCCACCGACCTGGTGCTGACCGTGACAGAGATGCTCCGCGAGAGGGGCGTCGTCGCCAAGTTCGTTGAGTTCTACGGGCCCGGCCTCTCGACGCTCGGGCTCGCCGACCGGGCGACGATCGGAAACATGTCGCCCGAATTCGGGTCGACCTGCGCGATCTTTCCTGTCGATCGCGAGACGCTCCGCTACCTCGAGTTCACGGGCCGGCCGACCGAGGTGATCGAGCGGGTCGACGCGTACGCGCGCCAGCAGGGGATGTTCCACGACGAGGAATCCGAGGACCCGACCTTCAGCGACACGCTCGAGCTCGACCTCGCCGAAGTCGAGCCCAGCCTGGCCGGGCCGAAGCGCCCCCAGGACCGGGTCCCGCTGGCCCAGGCGAAGCCTTCGTTCTACGCGGCGCTCGAGGAGCTCGACCCCGAGGCCGCCGAGAAGATGAGCCACGTCGACGAGGCGAGCGACCAGTCGTTCCCCGCCTCGGACCCTTCGGGCGAGGAGCACGGCAACAACGAGGCGGGCAAGCCGCGGCGCCCGGCGCTCGCCGAGGGCGGCGTCGCGCTCGAGAAGCCGCACACGGACGCCGCCATCGAGGTGACGCTCGAGGACGGGGCGAGCTTCGAGCTCGACCACGGAATGGTCGTGATCGCGGCGATCACGTCCTGCACGAACACCTCGAACCCGAGCGTGATGATCGGGGCCGGGCTGCTGGCGAAGAAGGCGGTCGAGCGGGGCCTGAAGCGCCAGCCCTGGGTTAAGACGTCTCTGGCGCCGGGGTCGACGGTCGTCACGGAGTATCTGCAGCGGGCCGGCCTCACCGAGTACCTGGACGCGCTCCAGTTCAACCTGGTCGGCTACGGCTGCACCACCTGCATCGGCAACTCCGGGCCGCTGCCGCCGGAGATCTCCAAGGCGGTCGAGGAGAAGGACCTGGCGGTCTGCTCGGTCCTCTCGGGCAACCGCAACTTCGAGGGGCGGATCAACCAGGACGTCAAGGCGAACTACCTCGCGTCGCCGCCGCTCTGCGTCGCCTACGCGCTGGCTGGGCGGATGGACGTCGACATCACCGAGGAGGCGCTCGGCGAGGACAGCGACGGCGAACCGGTGTACCTGCGCGACATCTGGCCGTCCTCGGAGGAGATCAAGGAGCTCGTCGGGAAGTCGATCGAGTCCGACATGTTCCGCAAGAACTACGCCGAGGTCTTCAAGGGGGACGAGACCTGGAACGCGGTCGACGTGCCCGAGGGCGACCGCTACAGCTGGCCCGACTCGACCTACGTGCGCCGGCCGCCCTTCTTCGACGACCTCCCCGAGGAGCCGCCGCCGCTCGAGCCCATCGAGGACGCGCGGGTCCTGGCGGTCCTCGGCGACTCGGTGACGACCGACCACATCTCACCCGCGGGGGCGATCAAGAAGGACAGCCCGGCCGGGCAGTGGCTGGTCGAGGAGGGCGTCGAGCCGCAGGACTTCAACTCCTATGGAGCGCGGCGGGGCAACTACGAGGTGATGGTCCGCGGCACCTTCGCCAACATCCGGCTCCAGAACCAGCTCGTCGACAAGCGCGGCGGGTTCACGAAGAAGTTCCCGGAGGGGGAGGAGAGGACGATCTACGAGGCGGCGATGGACTACGCCGAAGAGGACACGCCGCTGGTGGTGCTGGCAGGCAAGGAATACGGCTCGGGCTCATCGCGTGACTGGGCCGCGAAGGGCACCTATCTGCTCGGTGTGCGGGCGGTGATCGCCGAGAGCTTCGAGCGGATCCACCGGTCGAACCTGATCGGCATGGGCGTGGTGCCGCTCCAGTTCCCCGACGGCGAGTCGGCCGAGTCCCTCGGCCTGACCGGCGAGGAGGAGATCACGATCGGCGATCTCGAGAACGGCGAGGCGAAAACGGTCCAGGTCAAGGCCGGCAAGGACCGGGGGGATCCGATCGAGTTCGAGGCCGAGGTCCGCCTCGACACCCCCAAGGAGACCGCCTACTTCCAGCACGGCGGCATCCTCCAGTACGTGCTGCGCCAGCTGAAGTAGGGCGGGCTCAGGCCGGGGCGACGCCCCAGCCCCGGCGCTCGATCAGCTCGATCGCGATCACGCTGCCGAGGGGGCCGACGGGGGTGAGGGTGGCGGCGAGGAGGGTGTACGGCGCCTCGTGACGGAGGGTCGCGTAGAAGATCGCCGCGCAGAGGGCCAGGTAGCCGATGCCGTGCGCCCAGCCGAGCCACTTCGTCGCCTCCTCCATGCCGGGGGCGATCCAGACGACCAGCAGGCCGGCGAAGACCGCGAGCTCGAGCCATGACAGCCACTTGACGCGGGCGAACAGCGGCCCGGGCACTGGCCTGGAGGCGGATCGGCGGGCGTACGGCACGGGGCGGCACGATAGCCAGGGGGTCGAAGCCCGCCGGTCGAATCTCGTCAGGCGTCCCGCGTCAGCGCGGTAAGGACGATCCGCTCCTGCTCGCGCGCGTGGGCGGCCGAGTAGCCCTCGCCCGGGCTCGCCCGCTGCGGCCGGCCGACGTAGTCGAGCCGGACGCCGTCGGGGAGTAGTCGCGGAAGGCGCCTCGACATGACCTTCCAGGCCCCCATGTTCTGCGGCTCCTCCTGGACCCAGACCATCTCCTCGAGGTTCGGATAGGAGGCGATCAGCTTCTCGAGCTGCTCGGAGGCGAACGGGTAGAGCAGCTCCACGCGGGCCACGGCGACGTCGGTCGCCTCCTCGCGCCGCTCGCTCGCGTCGATGTCGAAGTAGATCTTGCCCGAGCAGAGAGCGAGACGGCGGACCTCCTCGCGCCGCTCCTCGGACCGCGGGTCGTCGAGCAGGAAGTTGAAGTGCCCGTCGGTCAGGTCCTCACGCCGGGAGGTCGCCCGGTCGAGCCGCAATAGCCCCTTCGGCGTGAAGACGATCAGCGGCCGTGGCTTCGCGATCAGGGCCTGCCGGCGCAGCAGGTGGAAGTACTGCGAGGCGGTCGTCGGGTTGGCGATCCGCATGTTCCCCTCGGCGGCGAGCGCCAGGAAGCGCTCGATCCGGGCGCTCGAGTGCTCGGGCCCCGACCCCTCGTAGCCATGGGGGAGGAGCAGCGTCAGGCGGCTGGTCTGTCCCCACTTCGCCTCCCCGGAGGCGATGAAGCTGTCGATGATCACCTGGCCGGAGTTGGCAAAGTCGCCGAACTGCGCCTCCCAGAGGACCAGGGCGCTGGGGTCGGCGGCGGAGTACCCGTACTCGAAGCCGAGGCAGGCGGCCTCCGACAGCGGGCTGTTGTAGAGCTCGAACGCGGCGTCGGCCTCGTCGAGGTTCTGCATCGGGCAGTACTCCAGGCCAGTCTTCTCGTCGTGCAGGACCAGGTGGCGGTGGGAGAACGTGCCCCGCTCGGTGTCCTGCCCCGTCAGGCGCACGTGAACGCCCTCGGTCAGCAGCGAGGCGAAGGCGAGCGACTCGGCGTGGCCGAAGTCGATGCCGCCGCTCTCGAGCGCCTCCAGCCGCTTCGAGAGCGGCTTGCGCAGCTTGCGGTGGACCGTGAAGCTCTCCGGCACCCGGAGGAGCTGCTCGTTGAGCGCGGCCAGCTTGTCGGGCTGGACGGCGGTGGAGACCGGCGGGCTGGCCGAGCGGTCGAGCTCGCCCGTGCCGGTGGTGACAGTCGGGTCCTCGTAGTCGCCGGCCTCCATCGCCTCGCGCAGGTGCTTGAGCGCGTGGCTCAGCTCGTCGCGCCGGGTCTTCGCGTGGTTCTCGACCTCCTCCTGGGTGGCGACGCCCTCCTTGACCAGCTTCTCGCCGTAGAGCTCCGAGACGGGCGGATGGTTCTTGATCGTCGCCGCCATCTGGGGCTGCGTGTAGGCGGGCTCGTCGGTCTCGTTGTGCCCGTAGCGCCGGTAGCCGATGACGTCGATCACCACGTCGCGGCCCCAGCGCTCGCGATAGGCCATCGCCAGCCGCATCGCCGCGACGCAGGCCTCGGCGTCGTCGGCGTTGACGTGGACGATCGGGACGTTGAAGCCCTTGGCCATGTCGGCCGCGTACGGGGTCGAGCGGGCATCGTGGGGGTCGGTCGTGAAGCCGACCTGGTTGTTCTGGATGACGTGGATCGTGCCGCCGGTCGTGTAGCCGCGCAGTGCCTGGAGGTTGAGCGTCTCGGCGACCACGCCCTGGCCCGGGAAGGCCGCGTCGCCGTGGAGCAGAACCGGCACCGCCAGCTTCGGCCTGTGCTCGAGCCGGGGGCCCTCGCAGACCTGCTGGGCGTAGCGGGCCGCGCCGGTGACGACGGGGTCGACGAACTCGAGGTGGCTGGGGTTCGGGTACAGCCGGACCTCGATCTCCCGCCCGTCGCCGGTCTCGTAGGTCCCCTCGTGGCCGTAGTGGTACTTGACGTCGCCGGTCCCGCCGTGGGGGATCGCCGCCATTGCCTTGACCTGGTCGATCTGCTTCGAGCCCTCGAACTCGGCGAGGATCGACTCCACCGACCGGCCGAGGTTGTGGGCGAGGACGCTGAGGCGGCCGCGATGGGCCATGCCGAAGACGACCTGCTCGGCCTCGCTGCGGTCGGCCAGGGTGACGAGCTCGTCGAGCATCGGGACCACGGTGTCGAGACCCTCGATCGAGAACATCTTCTGGCCCAGGTAGGCCTTCTCGACGAAGCGCTCGAACTCGAAGACGTCGATCAGGCGCATGAGGAGCCGCTTCTTCTCCTCGTCTGCGAGCGGCCGCCGGTGCGCCCCCGTCTCGATCATCTCCCGCAGCCACATCCGCTGCTGGTGGGAGGAGAGGTGCTCGATCTGGTAGCCCATCGTCCCGCAGTAGGCCTCGCGCATCCGCGGCAGGGCCTCCTGCAGCGTCTCCCCGGGGACCCCGATCCGCAGGATCTGGGCGGGGATCTGACTCATCAAGTCGGGGGTCAGGCCTAGGTTCTCCGGCATCAGCGCCGGGTCGCCCTTGGGCTCGGAGCCGAGCGGGTCGAGACGGGCGGCGAGGTGGCCGTGGGTGCGGTAGGCCTTGAGCAGCGACGTCGCCGCCTGGACCGCCTGCAGCAGCTCCTCGCCCGGCTGGTGGGCGATTCCGGTCGCGGTCGCCGCGCCGGCACCGAGCGGAGGCGCCGATGCCGCCGCCGGATGGGCCGCCGCCGGCGTCGCCTCCTCGACGCCGAGGTCACGCGCGACTCCCTCGTAGAAGTCGTCCTCACCCTGGAGGAGCTGGTCGAGCCGACGCAGGAACGAGCCCGACTCGGCGCCCTGGATGACCCGGTGGTCGTAGGTCGAGGTCATCGTCATGACCTTCGAGATCCCCAGCTGCTTGATCCGGTCCGGTGTCGCGTGCGCCCACTCGGCGGGATAGGCGATCGACCCGGTTGCGATGATCGCACTCTGTCCGGCCATCAGGCGAGGGACCGAGGCGACGGTCCCGAGGCCGCCGGGATTGGTCAGCGAGATGTTCGTGCCCTGGAAGTCGTCGGCGGTGAGCTTGTTCTCGCGCGTCTTGTTGATCAGGTCCTCGTAGTAGGAGTGGAAGGCGGCGAAGTCGAGCCCGTCGGCGCCCTTGATGCAGGGGACCATCAGGCTCCGCGACCCGTCCTTGCGCTCGACGTCGACGGCGATACCGAGGTTCACCGGGCCGCCGTCGACCGCGAACGGCTTGCCGTCGCGCTCGTCGAAGACCCGCACCATCACCGGCCACTCCCTGGCGGCGAGGACGATGGCCCAGGCGACGAGGTGCGTGAAGGACACCTTGGTCCCCCGCTCCTTCAGGACCTCGTTCAGCGCCTTGCGCTTGGCGTCGAGCGTGTCGACCGGGACGGTGCGGAACGACGTGGCGGTCGGCACCTCGCGGCTCTCGCCCATCGCCCGCGCCAGCATCGCCGCCGGGCCGCGCAGCGCCTTGGCCTCGCCCGCGGCCGCGGGCGCCGCGGCCGGCTTGCCGTCGCCCTTGCCGTCGGCGGCGGCGAGCACGTCCTCCTTCGTCACCTTGCCGCCGGCCCCCGACCCGTTGACCGCGCTCAGGTCGACGCCGCGTTCGGCGGCCACTCGGCGCGCTACTGGCGTGGCCCGTCCTCCGTTGCCGGATTGGTCTCCAGTCGCCGGTCTCCGGTCCCCGGTCCCTTCGGCTTGGTCGGCGCCGGCGTCCTCTGGCGGCTGGCGGCTGGCGGCTGGCGGCTCCCCCGGAGCGATCTCGGCCAGCACCTGTCCGACCTTCACCTCCTCGTCGGGCCCGGCGAGCAGCTTCGCCACGGTGCCGCCGGCCGGCGCCGGGACCTCGGCGTCGACCTTGTCGGTCGACACCTCGACGATCGTGTCGCCCTCGTCGATCGTGTCCCCCTCGGAGACGTGCCACTCGAGGACGGTGCCCTCGGTGACCGACTCGCCCATCTCGGGCATGACCACCTGGAGGTTCCCCTCCTCGGTGGTCTCGCCTGCGGCGACGCTCGCGTCGTCCGTGGAGGCGCTTTCCGTCCGCGTGCTCGGCTCGCTCGCCCCGTTCCCAGAGTCGGGACCTTCTGACGGGGCTCGCTCCGCGTCCGCCGCGGCCGGGTCACCGGTCGACGCCTCGCTGGCCTGCGGGTCCCCGCCGTTTCCGGCGGCGTCCCCGGGGCTCATCTCGGCCAGAGCCTGCCCGACCTTGACCTCGTCGTCGGGTTCGACGAGGAGCTTCGTGATCGTCCCGCTGGCCGGCGCCGGGACCTCGGCGTCGACCTTGTCGGTCGAGACCTCGACGACGGTCTGGCCCTCCTCGACGGCCTCCCCCTCGGAGACGTGCCACTCGAGGACGGTGCCTTCGCTGACCGACTCCCCCATGGCCGGCATCTCGATCTGGACCGTGGCCGTATCCGCCATCCCCAACCTCAGTCTATGCCACCCGGATCGCTCTCCGACCCGGCTGGAAACGCGCTTGCGAAGCGGTCAAGCCGGCAGCCTGGCGACCAGATAGGCCTCGTTTGCGACGGTGTCGTATACGTCGCGCGCCAGGAACTCGCGGGCCCGGCCGCGATGGCCACAGAAACCGCAGCGGAGGTGCCGCTGGGCCGGCACCGCCTCGGAGACGACGATGGGCGCGTCGCACCCCGGGCAGACCAGGGCGCCGTGCGCGATCACCTCGATCCCGTGCCGGCCAACGCGCCAGTCGTCGGCGATGTCCGCGGCGCGCGCCTTGCGCTCACCGGGGAGGGGATGGTCGCCATACGGGTCGAGGTGAAGGGCCACGAGCAGAGTGTAGGGTGCGCGCGAAGCAGGCAGTTTGCGTCGGACGGCCGCTTCGGGGCCGCCGGAAGGAGGAGAGATGGGGTACTTCGTCACGGGTGCGACCGGGTTCATCGGCCGCCACCTCGTCGAGCTTCTCCTGAAGCGCGAGGAGACCGTGTACGTACTCGTCCGGGAGGGATCCCGGGGCCGGCTCGAGGAGCTGCGGAACCAGTGGGGCGTCGGCGAGGACCGGCTGGTGGCCGTAGTGGGCGACCTCTCCCAGCCGCGGCTGGGCGTCGACGACGCGCGGGTCGAGGATCTGAAGGGCCAGATCGACCACTTCTTCCACCTCGCGGCGGTCTACGACATGACCGCCGACGCCGAGACCCAGCAGGTCGCCAACGTCGAGGGGACCCGCCACGCACTCGAGCTCGCCGAGGCGGTCGGCGCGGGCACCCTCCACATGGTCAGCTCGATTGCGGCCGCTGGCCTCTACAAGGGGACTTGGCGCGAGGACATGTTCGACGAGGCCGAGGAGCTCGACACCCACCCCTACTTCCGCACGAAGCACGAGTCCGAGCGGGTCGTCCGCGAGGAGGCCGGCATCCCGTGGCGGGTCTACCGGCCGGGCATCGTCGTCGGCCATTCCGAGACAGGCGAGATGGACAAGGTCGACGGCCCCTACTACTTCTTCAAGCTGATCCAGCGGCTCCGCAACAGCCTCCCGCAGTGGATGCCGACGGTCGGGGTCGAGGGCAAGGAGATCAACCTCGTCCCGGTCGACTTCGTCGCCGCCGCGATCGACCACATCGCCCACCAGCCGGACCTGGATCGGCAGACCTTCTCGCTGACCGATCCGAACCCGAAGACCGCCGGGCAGGTCATCAACCTCTTCGCCGGGGCCGCCCACGCGCCGAAGATGTCGATGCGGCTCGACCCGAAGATGTTCGACATCGTGCCGCCGGCGGTCCGCAGCGGCCTGATGATGCTGCCGCCGGTCAAGCGGATCCGCAATACGGTCCTCTCCGACCTCGGCATTCCCGACTCGGTCCTCTCCTACGTCAACTACCCCACGCGGTTCGACTCATCGAACACCCAGAAGGCGCTCGAGGGCTCGGGCATCTCGGTCCCGCCGCTCGAGACCTACGCCGACAAGCTGTGGGACTACTGGGAGCGCCACCTCGACCCCGACCTCTTCAAGGACCGGTCGCTCTCCGGCTCGATCGGCGGCAAGATCGTGATGATCACCGGCGCCTCCTCGGGGATCGGCAAGGCGACCGCAAAGCGCGCCGCCGAGGCGGGGGCCACCATCCTGCTCGTCGCCCGGACGCCGGAGAAGCTCGAGGAGACGAAGCACGAGATCCGGGAGGAGGGCGGCACCGCCTTCATTCACCGTGCCGACCTCGCCGACGTCGATGACCTCGACCGGATGGCCGACGAGGTCCTCGAGCAGCACGGCCATGTCGACATTCTGGTCAACAACGCCGGCCGCTCGATCCGCCGCTCGGTCGAGCTCTCCTATGACCGGATCCACGAC
>DATFPK010000012.1:0-9693 GCA_035264885.1 Solirubrobacterales bacterium | reverse complement strand
GGCCATCTACGCACCCGGTGGCGCCGGCTCCTACCCGTCGACCGTGCTGATGGGCTGCATTCCCGCGAAGGCTGCCGGCGTGCGGCGGGTGGTACTGGCGACACCGTCGACAACCGGCGAGCGCCCGGTCACCGACCTGATCCTCGCGGCCGCGGCCATCGGCGGCGCGGACGAGGTCTACCCAGTGGGTGGCGCCCAGGCGATCGCGGCCCTGGCGCTCGGCACAGAGCTGATCCCGCCCGTGGACGTGATCGCCGGCCCGGGCAACCGCTATGTGCAGGAGGCGAAGCGTCAGCTCACCGGCGAGGTCGGGATCGACGGCCTCGCCGGGCCGTCGGAGCTGATGGTGATCGCCGGCGATACCGCGAACTCGGATTGGATCGCGCTCGATCTCTGCGCGCAGGCCGAGCACGGACCGGACGGGCTTGTGATCGCGGCAGCGGTCGAGACCGTGATCCTCGACGCGATCGAGGAAGCCGTCGGGCGGATTGCCGCGGAGCACGGGATCGCGGAGGAGGCCCCACTCGCCCTGGTCGCCGTGCCGGACACCGTCACCGCGGTCGGGCTAGCCAACGCGATCGCGCCCGAGCACCTCGAGCTGGCCACCGAGGACGCGACGCTGCTCGCGAACGCCGTGACCACCGCAGGCTGCGTCTTCATCGGCGAGGGCGGGGCCACGGCGTTCGGCGACTACGCGGCGGGCTCGAACCACGTGCTGCCGACCGGCGGCGCCGGCCGCTACCAAGGGCCGCTCGGGCCCGGCGTCTTCAGGCGGACGATCTCCACCGTCTTCGTGCCGCAGGGGGCGGCCCGGGAGCTCGCTCCGACGGTCGCTACATTGGCCCGCGCCGAGGGATTTCCGCTCCACGCGGAGTCCGCCGAGGCGAGGGCAGAGGAGAAAGGGCGATGAGCCGCAGCGCAGAGATCACTCGCGAGACCAAGGAGACCAAGGTCAGCCTCAGGCTGGACCTGGACGGCGGCGAAGCGAAGGTCGAGACCGGCGTCGGCTTCCTCGACCACATGCTCGAGCTGCTCGCACGGCACGGCCGGCTGGGTCTCCAGCTGGAGGCCTCCGGCGATCTCGAGACCGGCGCGCACCACACGACCGAGGACGTCGGGATCTGCCTCGGGCAGGCGATCGACGAGGCGCTCGGCGACCGCGCCGGGATCCGGCGTTACGGCTCCGCGCTCGTCCCGATGGACGAGGCGCTCGGAGACTGCGCGATCGACATCTCCGGACGGCCCTACCTCGCCTTCGACGCCGACCTTCCCGACGTGACCATCGCGGGCTTCGACTCCGAGCTGGCCGAGGAGTTCTTTCGCGCCTTCGCCAACAACTCGAAGATGACCCTCCACATCTGGGTCCGGTCGGGCTCGAACGCGCACCACATGATCGAGGCGTCGTTCAAGGCGTTCGCCCGCGCGCTGCGCGAGGCGGTCTCGATCGATCCGGATGAGACCGGCGTGCCCTCCACCAAGGGCACCCTCACGGAATGACACGCATCGGCATCCTGGACTACGGGATGGGGAACCTCCGCTCGGTGGAGAAGGCCCTGGAGCGGGTCGGCGCCGAGGCGGAGATCACCTCGGACCGTGCTCGGGCCGAGTCCACCGACGGAGTGATCCTGCCCGGCGTCGGCGCCTTTCCGCGCGCGATGGACCGTGTGCGAGAGATCGGCCTCGACGACCTCGTGGCGGGACGGATCGAGGCGGGAGTCCCTGTGCTCGGGATCTGCCTCGGGCTCCAGCTGCTGTTCGAGTCCTCGGTCGAGAATGAGGGCGGACCCGGCCTCTCCCTGCTCGGCGGCGTGGTCGGACCGCTCGAGGCGAACGGCTACAAGGTCCCGCACATCGGCTGGTCTCCCGTGCACTGGGAGCATCCGTCGGAGCTCACGGAGGGGCTCGGCGAAGAGACGCCCTTCTACTTCGTCCACTCGTTCGCTCCGCGGCCTGCCTCCGAGGCCGACGTGCTCGGCACCGCGGCCTACGGCGAGCGCTTCGCCTGCGCCGTCGAGCGGCCGCCGCTCTACGGCGTCCAGTTCCACCCCGAGAAGTCGAGCTCGGCCGGGCTGCGCCTGCTGCGCAACTTCGTCGGCATCTGCAGTTGATCCTCTACCCGGCGATCGACATCCGCGGCGGCAAGGCCGTACGCCTGATCCAAGGCGACTACGAGCGCGAGAGGGCCTACGACGACGACCCGGTGGTGGCGGCTCGCCGCTGGGCCGACGGTGGCGCTCGGTGGCTTCACGTCGTCGACCTCGACGGGGCCCGTGCCGGGGAGCCGGTGAACCTCGAGCACGTCCGCCGGATCGTCGCGGCCGTCGGCGTGCCGGTGCAGCTCGGCGGCGGATTGCGGGACTCGAAGAAGGTCGAGGAGGCGTTCTCCTCCGGCGCCGAGCGGGTCGTCCTGGGCACCGCCGCCGTTCGAGACCCTGAGATGGCGGGGGCGATCGCCGCCGCGCACGGCGACCGCGTGGTGGCGTCGGTCGATGCGCGCTCCGGCAAGGTCGCAGCCGAGGGCTGGACCGAGTCATCCGAGCTCGGTACCGCCGAGGTGGTGGCAGCCCTCTCGGACCGCGGGATTCGCCGCTTCGTCTATACGCCCGTCGACGTGGACGGGCTGATGGAGGGGCCGGACCTGGATTCCCTGCGGGAGGTGGCAGAGGCGACGGACGGCGAGCTGATCTACTCAGGCGGCGTCGGCTCGCTCGAGGACCTCAGGACCCTGGCGGGGATCGACGTGGAGAACCTGGGCGGGGTGATCGTCGGCCGGGCGCTGTACGAGCAGCGCTTCAGCATCGCCGAGGGGCTGACGGCCCTCGGGTAGGGTCCCGGGCATGGGGAGAAGGCTCTTCGGGCCGTTCTTCGTCTTCGCCGGGCTGATGCACTTCATCAAGACCCGGTGGTACGAGCGGATCATGCCTCCGTACATCCCCCGGCACCGCGAGGTCGTCTACATCAGCGGCGTGGCTGAGATCGCGGGCGGGCTCGCGACCATGCATCCGGCCACCCGCAAGGCTGGCAGCGCCTGGTCGATCGCCACGCTGCTCGCCGTCTTCCCGGCGAACCTGCACATGGCGATCGACTGGCAGCGCTACGAGAAGGGCGTTCCCGGTGGCCGTGCGGCCCTCTACGCCCGGCTTCCGGTGCAGCTGCTCTTCATCGCCTGGGCCTATGCGGCCGGCGACTGGGACTAGGCAAGGCCTGCGGCTGACAGGGCGGCGTCACGGCCGCCATAGTCCTTGAAGTGGACCAACCGGCCGTCGCGGATCTTGGCTATGACGGCCGTCGGCACCTCGGTCTCGACCCCGCTCCCGCGTCCGCGAATTCGGATCTTGCCTAGGGCAAGGACCTGTTCGTCGTCCAAGTCCCGCACCTCCTGGAAATCCGGCTCGAACAGGTCGAAGCTCTCCCGGGTGTCCCGGAGGAATTCACGGACTCCGTCATGTCCGTGGAACGTTCCCTCGGTCGCAGCGCGGAGGGGCTCGAATTCGGCGTCCGCATCGACGAAGTCGATCACGGCGGCAGCATCGCCCCGCGTCAACGCCTCCACGCCCCGCAGGAAGCGCTCCGTGTTGGCCGACATGCGGGCAACGTTAGCCTTGAATCATGGTCTTGAAGCGGGTGATCCCCTGCCTGGACGTCGACAATGGCCGCGTCGTCAAGGGCACCAACTTCGTCGACATCCGCGATGCCGGCGATCCGGTCGAGCTCGCCGAGCGCTACGACGCCGAGGGCGCCGACGAGCTGGTCTTCCTCGACATCACGGCCTCCCACGAGAGCCGGGACACGATCGTCGAGCTCGCCCGGCGCACGGCCGACAACGTGTTCATCCCGTTCACGATCGGCGGGGGCATCCGCTCAGTCGAGGACGCCCAGGCGGTGCTCGACGCGGGCGCCGACAAGGTCTCGGTCAACTCCTCGGCGCTGGAGCGCCCCGAGCTGATCTCCGAGCTCGCCGCGGTATTCGGATCGCAGTGCGTCGTGATCGCGATCGATGCCAAGCGGCGCGGCGCCGGCGACACCTCCGAGACCTGCCAGGCGCCGCCGGGCCACTTCGGCGACGCGGAGTGGGACGTCTACGTGCACGGCGGCCGCACGAAGGTCGAGGGCCGCGAGGCGGTCGAATGGGCGCGGGAGGCAACCGAGCTCGGATCGGGGGAGGTCCTGCTGACGAGCATGGACCGTGACGGGACGACCGACGGCTACGACCTCGAGCTGACCAGAGCGGTCGCCGAGGCGGTGAGCGTGCCAGTGATCGCCTCCGGCGGGGCCGGGAAGCTCGATCACCTGGTCGAGGCCGTCCGTGACGGTCACGCCGACGCCGTCCTCTGCGCGTCGATCTTCCACTACGGCCGGCACACCGTCGCGGAGGCGAAGCGGCGGATGGAGGAGGCCGGGATCCCGGTCCGGGTGGGCTAGGGCGACTTCGCCTGCTTCTTCTGCTTCTGCGCCGCGGGAACCTTCGGCTGCTTCTCGATGATCCCGTCCTTGGCGGGGCCCGTGCCGGGCGTCATCGCGTAGAGCGTCTTGTACCCGGTGAGGAAGAGATCCTTGCCGTTGGAGATCACCGGGTTGTAGGCGCCATCCTGGTACTGGAAGATCTTGTGGCCGTTTCGCACGTCGAAGCCGTAGGTCGAGGTCGTCTTCAGGTCCGCGACGTAGGCGGTGTCGCCGATCAGGCTCGCGGCCCCTGAGATCGCGCCGAGGTCGGGCACGCTCCAGCGCTCATCGCCGTT
Organism: Solirubrobacterales bacterium; assembly: GCA_035264885.1. Taxonomy (GTDB): domain Bacteria; phylum Actinomycetota; class Thermoleophilia; order Solirubrobacterales; family 70-9; genus DATFPK01. The sequence continues at coordinate 4,954 of DATFPK010000012.1, read as the reverse complement.
GCGCGCGTCGAGGGCGTAGAAGGTCCCGTCGTAGGAACCGAAGTACACGGTCGGCTCGGTATCGGGCGTCCGCGCCGCGATGGCCGCGGCATAGACGTAGTTGCCCGTCGAGTGGCTCCAGACCAGGTCGCCGGTCTGCTGGTCGAAGCTGTACATCCTGCCGTCGACGTTGCCGGCGTAGACGCGCCCGAAGGCGACCGTCACGGCGGCATAGAAACGGCCGGAGCGGCCGAAGCCCGATCCCTGGGAACCCGTCTGCCACTTGATCGAGCCGTCCTTGACCCGAATCGCGTTCATCTCGCCGCTGTAGTCGCCGACGTAGACGGTCCCGTCCTCGTAGGCCGGGGCGGCCTTCACCGCTCCGTTCACGTGCCGCTCCCAGATCGTCTTGCCGGTGGCCCGGTCCAGCGCATACACCGTGTTGCACTCGCAGCCCACGATCACCTTGTCGCCGACGACCAGCGGCGACGACTCGGATCTGCCCGGCAGCGGGTGCTTCCAGAGGATCTGGCCGTTCCAGGTCGCGATGGCGACGACCTGACCCGGCTCCAGGTTGGCGACGTAGAGGATGCGGTCGCTGTAGGTCGGCGAGGACGCATTTAGGTGCGCGATCTGCTGCTTCCACCGCGCCTTGCCGGTGGTCGCCTTGACCGCGAACGCCATGCCGTTGTTGTTCACCCCGAACAGCTGGTTGCCGACCAGGACGGGGGAGTACTCGAGGAGGTGGTTGCCCTTGAACCGCCAGCGGATCGAGAAGGGTGGTTTGACCGCGGGGGCGTCCAGGTAGCGCGTCCGCTCCGGGTTCAGCCCGTACATAGGCCAGTCGGTGAGCCCGCTGACGGGCTCCGGCGTGGTGGCGGTGATCGTGCAGGGCGCCTGGCAGGACTTGTCGCCGGGTCGCTTCAGCACGAGATAGGCGACCAGCGCAATCCCCAGCGCGGCGACAACCGCGGCCGTGCCGACCGTCGCCCAGCGATGGTTCTTCCAGAGATTGTCGGCCAGGGCGCGCAGAAGCGAGGTCGCATGGTAGGAAAGCGGCCTGGTGACGGGGTCAGCGCCCATCGAGCCCACCGCGCTCCCCGAGCGGGTTCGAGCGCTGCCCGGCGCGGACGCCCTCCGCGAAATCGCCGAGCGCGTCCCGGCCTACCTCGTCGGCGGCGGGGTGCGGGATCTGCTGCTCGGGTTCGAGGGGATCGACCTGGATGTGGCGATCGAGGGCGATGCCGAGGCGCTCGCGGGCCTGCCAGGCTTCGAGCTGGAGCGGGAGGGGCTCTTCCTGACGGGCCGACTCGAGCGGGGCGATCTCCGGATCGACGTCGCGCGGGCCCGGGCGGAGACCTATCCGCGACCGGGCGCCCTGCCCGACGTGCGGCCCGCAACGATCGCCGAGGACCTCGCGCGGCGGGACTTCACTGTCAATGCAATGGCCCTGCCGCTGATGGGCGACAGCGATCTGCTTGACCCGCACGGCGGAACCGAGGACCTGCGCGCCGGGCTGTTGCGAGTCCTGCACCCAAGCTCCTTCATCGACGACCCGACGCGAGCGCTGCGGGCGGCCCGCTATGCCGCCAGGTTCGACTTCGGGCTGGAGCCCGGGACGAAGCGCCTGCTCCGCGAGGCCGATCTCTCGACGGTGTCGAACGACCGCGTCCAGAACGAGCTCCGCCGGGCCGCGGGCGAGCCCGATCCGGCCGCCGTCATCCGCCTCGTCATCGACTGGGGCGTCATGCCGACTCTCGACCCGGAGGCGCCGAGCCGGGTGGAGGAGGTCGTCCGGCTGGCCAGCGCCGAGCCCTGGCAGGGCTGGGTGGACCGCGAGCTGGCCGTGCGGCTCGCCCTCGTTCGGCCGCTGCCGCAGATCCGCGAGCTGGCGGCGGCCACACCCGAGCGGCCCTCCGAGGCCACGCGTCTGGCGGAGGACTGGGATCCGTCGCAGCTCCTCGTCGCCCGCGCGCTCGGGGCGGAATGGCTCGACCGCTATGCCTCGGAGTGGAGGAGGGTGCGCCTCGAGATCACCGGCGCGGACCTGCTCGCGGCGGGCATCCCCGAGGGCCCAGCGATCGGCAGAGGGCTGGAGGCGGCGCTCTCCGGCAAGCTCGACGGCGAGCTCGCCGGTCGCGATCAGGAGCTCCGGATCGCCATAGCCGTGGCTCGGGACGAGATCCCGAAATAGGATCGGGTTTCCGTCCACGGTTTCGCAGGCTTGAGCCGCGCCGGTCCCGGATGAGCGCTGATCTAGCCTGCCCGGGGTGGAATGGCGCGAGCGAGACGGCGTCCGCTGGCTTGAGGCCGAGCTGCCCGCGGCGCGTGCGGCATTCTCGACGCGCATCGGCGGGGTGAGCGATCCACCGTACGACGCCCTCAACGTCGCGATCCTGACCGGCGACGATCCCGCCTCGGTGAAGCAGAACCGGCACCGGCTCGCGGGCGTGCTCGGACGGGACCCGGACGGCGTGGTGATGGCGCGGCAGGTCCATGGCTCGGACCTGCTCCGCCACGACGGCCCGCAGCGGCCCAGGGTGTTTGCGGACGCCGTCGCGAGCCCGGAGCGGGCCGACGCCCAGGCGACGTCCTCGCCCGAGCTGACCCCGCTGGTGGTGACGGCGGACTGCCTGCCGGTCGCGATGTCGGGTCCCCACGGCGTCGTCATGGCCCACTGTGGCTGGCGCGGGCTCGCCGCCGGACTGGTCGCGGAGGCCGCCGGCGCTGTCGGGGCCGAAGCCGCCGCAATCGGGCCGGGCATCGGGCCCTGTTGCTACGAGGTGGGGGAGGAGGTGCTGGCGGAATTCGACTCGATCGATGGCGTCGCGAGCGGCCGGATGCTCGACCTCCCCGCCGTCGCTCGCGCGCTGCTCGAGCGCGCCGGTGTCGCGGCGGTGGAGTCCGCCGAGCTCTGCACCAGCTGCAACCCGGAGCTCTTCTATTCGCACCGACGCGATGGAGAGCGGACCGGCCGGCAGGCCGGACTCGCATGGAGGGCCTAGGGATGGTCGCTCCGGTCACCGACCTCGATCCGGGCCGCATCCGCGCCAATCTGGAGCAGATCAGGGAACGGACCGGTCCGGACGTCGAGATCCTCACAGCCACCAAGTACGTCCGCGACGAGGACATGGGGGCGCTGGCGGAGGCCGGGATCGAGCTGGTCGGTGAGAACCGGCTGCAGGACCTCGAGGCGAAGCACGGGCGCTGGGGCGAGCGGTTCACCTGGGACTTCATCGGCAACCTGCAGAGCCGCAAGGTGAAGCGCATCCTGCCCCTGGTCCGGCTGATCCACTCGCTCGCCTCGGACTCGGCCGTCGAGCAGCTCGGTCGCCACGCTGGGCCGGACGCGGAGGTGCTGGTGGAGGTGAACCTCTCCGGCGAGGAGGGAAAGGGCGGTATCGAACCCGCCGAGCTCGACGCCTTCATCGAGCGCTGCCCCGTCCAGGTCACGGGTCTGATGACGATGCCCCCGTTCACCGATGACCCCGAGACCTCGCGCCCCTACTTCGCCCGCCTCGCGGAGCTCGCCCGCGACCGCGGTCTCGAGCGGCTCTCGATGGGAACCAGCCAGGACTGGCAGGTTGCGGTCGAGGAAGGCGCGACGATCGTCCGTCTCGGCTCGGTTCTCTGGGCCTAGGCGTAGCCGGGAGGCTTCAAAGGCTTCATAATCGGGAATCGTCGGGCGGCAGGAATAACGTCCGTCAAGCCGAATCTGAGCCGAGATGGCGCTAAGAGACACATGGAGACGCGCGCTCGAGTACTTCGGCCTCGTCGAGGGTGACTACATCGAGGAGGGTGAGTACGACGAGGGCGACACGGGGACCGACCTGGCCCTTGACGACACCGCGGTCGCGCCTCGGGAGCCCGTCCGGTCGCTTCCCGCGCGGCGACGTGGCCGCGAGGACGACATCGACGACATCTTCGGAGACGAGGAGCCTGCGCCGCGCCGCGGCCGAGTGCGCGCCGTCGACGACACCGCCGAGGAGCCGGCCCCGCGCCGGGGTAGGCGCCGCTCACGCGGCAACGGCGGCGGCGTCGCATCGATGCACGTGGTCACGCCGCGCAGCTTCAACGACGCCCAGCAGGTCGCGGACGAGTTCAAGCGGTCAAAGCCCGTGATCATCAACCTGCAGGCCACCGACCGCGAGCTCTCCAAGCGCTTGATCGACTTCTCATCCGGCATGACCTACGCCCTCGGCGGCGGCATGCAGCGGATCTCGCAGGGGATCTTCCTGCTCACTCCCGAGGACGTCGAGGTCTCCGCGGAGGAGAAGGCCCGGATCCTCGAGGGCGGCTTTTTCAACCAGTCGTAGCCGGTACCGGTACCGGGTGGGTAGCGGGCGCCGAATAAAGTGCCGCCCATGAGGCTCGGCTTCGTGGGCGCAGGGAACATGGCCGGTGGGCTCGCCCGCGGGTGGGCTGCGGCTCGCGACGAGCCCGGCGCCCCCGAGGCGATGCTGTTCGCCGATGCGGACCACGAGAAGGCCAAGGCACTTGCGGAGGAGGTGGAGGGGGAGGGGATCGAGGGCAACCTGGCGCTCGCCGACAACGCCGATCTCGTCGTTCTCGCGGTCAAGCCGGGGGTCCTCGACGAGGTGGCTCCGGACCTGGTCCAGGCCGGGACGCCTGTGCTCTCGATCCTGGCGGGCACGTCGCTGGAACGCCTGCACGAGGCGCTCCCCGGCATCGACCTGATCCGCGTGATGCCGAACCTCGGAGCCCAGCTCCGCCAGGCGGTCCTCTGTGTGGTCTACGGGGACAGCGTCGACGCCGCCGCCCGGCGGCGCGCGGGCGGCCTGCTCGGCCTGGTCGGCGAGGTGATCGAGCTCGACGAGGGACTGGTCGACGCGGCCACGGCGATCATGGGCTGCTCTCCCGGCTACCTCGCCCTGGTCGCGGAGGTCCTGGTCGAGGCCGGAGTGAAGGAGGGCCTGACGGAGGATCAGACCAGGCGCATGGTCGCGAAGGCGCT
>DATFPK010000011.1:0-1891 GCA_035264885.1 Solirubrobacterales bacterium | reverse complement strand
CTCTGGCAGCGAGCACCTCGCTTGCGGGTCGTTGCCACCGCGAACGCGCGATCACGCTCGGCCAGCTCCTCCTCACCCCGGGCCCAACGAGCGACACAGATCGCACTCACGTATCGGGCGGCTGGCCCGCAGTGCTCGGGCCGGCGTCGCGCTCGCGCGCGTACTCGACGCCCGGCATGTCGCGGTAGCGCCACGGGCCCGCCTCCTCGAGGCCCGCCTTCTGGAGGACGCGGATCGACGCCGGGTTGTCGGTCAGGGAGTGCGCGAAGACGCGCTGGTACCCGAGGACGTCGAGGGCGTGCTCGACGAGCGCGCGGGCGCCCTCGGTGGCGTAGCCGAGTCCCCACACGTGGCGCCGGAGGCGGTAGCCGAGCTCGGCCTCGTCGGGCCGGTCTGGGGCGGGCTCAAGCTGGAACCAGCCGACGAACGCGTTGCCGACCCGCTCGCGGGCGCCATAGAAGCCGCCAGGAGACACGTAGCGCTCCCACTCGTAGACGCGCCGGTCCTCCCGGTCCTCGGGAATGAGCACCCCGAGCGGATCGACCATCCGCCGGACCTCGGGGTCGCCGTCGAGCTCCACCAGGTCGTCCAGATCGCCCTGGGTGAGCGCGTACAGCCGCAGCCGGTCGGTCTCGAGCGCCCCTTCCACCCCGCACAGCCAAGCACAGGCCGCCGCGCACGCGCGGTCCAGCCGCACCGCACCTTCTGCCGCAGCCGACTTGCCCGCCGTCACGGACCGAGCGCCGCGGCCGGAGGCGGCCCGGCATCCCGGCGACGGGCGGGGTCGCCCCGCGGGCCCGAGCGTTGACCGCCCCCCGGAACCGACGTACGTTCAGCCGCGTGCAGCCGCCTGCGATCCTCACCGACACGCCGGTCGTCGCGTTCGTGCCGAGCACGGACCTCGACCGCTCGCACGCCTTCTACGGCGCGGTGCTGGGACTGCGCCGGGTCGAGGCGACCAGCTTCGCCAACGTCTACGCGGCCGGCAGCACCTGCCTGCGCGTGACCGCCGTCCGGCGGGTCACACGCGCCGAGTACACCGTCCTCGGCTGGCAGGTCGGCGACCTCGACGCCGCGATCGGCGCACTCATCGCGCGCGGCGTCGCCTTCAAGCACTTCCGCGGCCTCGAGCACGACCCCGCCGGCGTCTGGGCCGCTCCGGGCGGGAGCCGTGTCGCCTGGTTCGAGGACCCCGACGGGAACACCTTGTCCCTCCAAGAGCCGCCGGCCGACCCGGCCGGGAGCTGAGTACCCGTCGCGACGCGCGGCCTCGTGTCCGCAGAAGGCGGCCTTGACGGCGAACGGGCCGCCCACTGGGCGGCCCGTCTGCACCTCAATTAAACCGGCGGCGTCCTACTCTCCCGGGCCCTTGCGGGCCAAGTACCATCGGCGCTGAGGGGCTTAACTGCTCTGTTCGGAATGGGAAGAGGTGTTTCCCCCTCGCCATAGCCACCGGAAACCGTGAGAGCACACGCCTTCTCGGGGCCCTTCAAAACCGCACAGCGCCACTGAGTACCAAAAGAAACACCGTCAAGCCCTCGGACCATTAGTACCGGTCTCCTCCGTACGTTGCCGTACTTCCAGATCCGGCCTATCAACCTGGTGGTCTACCAGGGTCCTTACTCCCTCAAGGGGATGGGAGAGCTCATCTCAAGGCCGGCTTCCCGCTTAGATGCCTTCAGCGGTTATCCGATCCACACGTAGCTAACCTGCGATGCCCTTGGCAGGACAACAGATACACCAGAGGTGCGTTCATCCCGGTCCTCTCGTACTAGGGACAAATCCTCTCAACTCTCCAACGCCCACGGCAGATAGGGACCGAACTGTCTCACGACGTTCTGAACCCAGCTCGCGTGCCGCTTTAATGGGCGAACAGCCCAACCCTTGGGAC
>DATFPK010000010.1:0-2208 GCA_035264885.1 Solirubrobacterales bacterium | reverse complement strand
TGCCCGACGACGTCGAGGTCTGGCCCGGTCACCTGGGCGGGTCGGCCTGCGGCAGCTCCGGGATCGACCACAAGTCGACTTCCACGATCGGCTTCGAGCGCGGCCACAACCGCGCCTTGCGCTTCGAGACCGAGGAGGAGTTCGTCGAGGACGCCGTGGCCACGCTCGGCGACCCGCCGCCGAACGTCGAGCACATCGTCGCCATCAACCGGGGCCCGCTGATCGAGGAGATGGGCACGCCGATCCCGCTCGCTCCCCGCACGGTGGAGGTCGGGATCGCCGAGGGCGCGCTCCTGATCGACGCGCGGACCAACGAGCAGTTCGACGAGGCGCACGTTCCCGGCGCGATCAGCGCCTCCGCCTACGAGACCGGCTTCGCCACCAAGGTCGCCAAGGTGGTGCCCCCCGACGTCGATCTGATCGTGATCGCCGCCTCCGACGGATACGAGCTGGAGGCCGCCGAGCTCCTGGCCTCGGTCGGCCTACGCGTTCGCGGCTATCTGGCAGGCGGTATGACCGCCTGGCGTTCCGAGGGCCGGCCGGTGCGCCGGATCGAGCTGATCGACCCCGACGAGCTCGCGGAGCGCCTCGAGACGGACGACCTGCTCGTCCTCGACGTCCGCGACGACGACGAGTACGCCGAGGCCCACATCCCCGGCTCCGTCCATCTGCCGTACGGCGAGCTCCTGGAGCGCGAGGGGGAGTTACCCCGGGACCGGCCGATCGCCGCGATCTGCAGCGGCGGCAAGCGCAGCGGCCTGGCCGCGTCGGTCCTCCAGCGCGAGGGCTTCGAGCGGGTGATGCACGTCGCCAACGGCGGTGTCGGCACGTGGCGCCGCAGCGGGCGCCCGGTCGAAACGGGCTAGCGGCTTACTTCTTCTTCCTGGGCTTCGCCGCCTCGAGCTTGCGCAGGAAGGGGATCAGCCGCTTCAGGAAGGCGTTTACCTTCGGGTCGGCGGAGTTCGGGTCGTTGTGCGCGTAGGTGGTCTCGCGATTGACCAGCTTCAGGTTCCGCTTCGGGATGCGCGCAATCCGCGCCAGCGTCCGAGCCGCGCTCAGGACTCGCTGGCCGCCGAGCGCGGCACCGAAGGCGTAGATCCGCAGCCGCTTCGGGAGCTTGGCCGCATCGGTCGAGTGGACGTTGAGGATCGCCTGTCCCGGATTGGCCACGCCGCCGCCGACGGCGCCCGCGTCGATCGTCAGGCGCAACGGGTGATACCAGGCGGTCCCGTCCAGGTTCTGGAGACCCCACCCCGAGAACATCGTCGCCCAGCGCTGGATCGGGGTGATCGCGCCGTCGCGGACCCAGGGGCGCGGGTCGCCGCTCGCGGCCAGGTGGCCGGCGTGGACCTGGGCCGCGCGCAGGCTGGGCGGAGAGGTCGCGGCATCGGTCCCGAAGCCGAAGCCGCCCTCGTTCGTCGGCACGATGCCGCCGGGCGGCCTCAGATACGACGGCAGAAGCGGCCAGTCGGCAAGCACCGCCCGGCCGTTCGGGTCGGCCTTCGTGAGGGCCGACCCCACCATGCCGAACAGGCCCGCGAAAGGCGCTGGGATCCGGCCGAAGTCGAGCCACGGCGAGGAGCTCTGCAGGTCATGGAGGGAGATGCTCGCCTGATCGGCCGTCACGGGGGTCGGGCTGCTCGCCCCGTCGATCAGCACCAGGCCGGAGAGATCCCGGCCGCCGGGCCGGCCGTTGAAGTCCCAGGTCGCGTAGGCCGTGGTGATCGTGCCGCCGAGCGAGTGGCCGCCCATCGCCACGTTGCGGCCGCGCCTCGCGGCCGCCTTGGCGACGATCCGGAGGTCATTGATCTCGGTGTTCATCCCCCACTCCCGGGCGAACGGCACCTGGGAATCCTGCACCGGCTGGTAGGCGCCGGGCTGGCCGATGTGGTTGAGGTAGTAGTTGAAGACGTCGCTCGTGCTCGCCGTCCCCTGCTTGCGGAGATTGAGGACGGACTGGTCCTCGAGGTAGTTCTCGCGGCGCTCCACGGACCAGACCTGCCAATCGGGGAGCCTCTTGACGATGGTTCGCGCGAGCGGCTGGGAGTAGGCGGCACTCGCCGAGGTGCCGGGGTTGAGGACGAGGACGTTGTCCGCCTTCGGGTCGCCGATCTTGAGCACGCCGACGACGTTGAGGCTCTCCGGCGTACCCGGTGAGGCAAAGCCGCGCATCACCTTGAACTTGATCGGGATCTTGGCTCCGGCGGC
>DATFPK010000009.1:0-27322 GCA_035264885.1 Solirubrobacterales bacterium | reverse complement strand
GCTCGCCGACCTCGGCATCGCGGCCGGCGCCGACCAGACCGAGATCACCGCCTCGGGTTCGGTCGTCGGCACCTTGCGCTACCTCTCCCCCGAGCGGATCCAGGGCGGCGCCACGACGCCCGCCGCCGACGTCTACGCGCTCGCCGTGACCGCCTACGAGGCCCTCGCCGGGCGCCAGCCGTTCGAGGCGACGACGCCGCCGGCGCTGCTGAGCGAGATCGAGCGCGGCGACCTCGACATGCGCGAGGGGTTGGCGGACGCGCCACCGGCGGTGGCCGGGGTCCTGGAGCGAGGGGTGGCAAGCGATCCCGCCGATCGTCCGGGGTCGGCAGCCGCCCTGGTCGCAGACCTCCGCGCGGCTTATGCGGCGACCGTCGAGAAGACCAGCGTCATGCCCACCGCCGCCGCGCCCCCACCCCCTCCGCCACCGGAGCCTCCCGCGCGCCGCGATCCGTCCGGTCCGCCGGAGCCTCCCCCACTCCGGCGGCGGAGCTCTCGGGTGCCGGCCGTCCTCGCCCTGGTGGCCGTCTTCGCGGTCGGCGCGATCGTGGCGATCGCCGCGCTGGGCGGCGACGACGGAGAGCCGGCCGGGACGACCAAGGCGGCCAAGAGCAGCGGGAAGCAGAAGACCGCCCATCTGAAGGAGGAGCAGCCGGCACCCGAGGAGAACGAGACCACCGAGGCGGCGCCGCCCCCTTCGACGGTGGGCTCGGAGGACGCGCTCGCGCTCAACGCTGAGGGGTACGACCTGATTCAGGCGGGCGACCCGGCATCGGCGATCCCGCTCCTGGAGCAGTCGGTCGACGGCCTCGAGCCCGGCACCCTGAACTACGGGTACGCGCTGTTCAACCTCGCCAACGCCTATCGGCTGTCGGGTCAGCCCGAGAAGGCGATCCCGCTGCTCGAGGAACGCCTCACCATCCCCGACCAGCTCGACACCGTGCAAGCCGAGCTCGACCTGGCGCGCGCGGAAGCGGGCCAGTAAGCCTCATGCGGCGGCCTTCTCGAGCACCTCGTCGGGGATGTCGAAGTTCGCGTGCACGTCGTTGACGTCGTCCTGCTCCTCGAGCGCGTCGAGCAGGCGCAGGAGCGACCCGGCGTCCCCTTCGCCGATCTGGACCACGCTCTTCGGCTCCATCGCCTGGTCCGCGGACTGGATCTCCACGCCGGCCGTCTCGAGCGCCTCACGTACGTCGGAAAGAGCACCCGGATCCGAGATCACCCGCAGGACGTTGCCGTCCTCTGCGACGTCATCCGCTCCGGCGTCGATCGCCGCGATCAGGTCGTCCTCGCCGTAGCGCTCGCCATCGACCAGGATCACGCCGCGCTTCTCGAAGATCCAGCTGACGGAGCCGGGCTCGCCGAGGCTTCCACCGTGCTTGGTGAAGGCGTGGCGTACCTCGGCGCTGGTCCGGTTGCGGTTGTCGGTCAGCGCCTCGACGAGGATCGCCGCACCTCCCGGCCCGTAGCCCTCGAAGACGACCCGCTCGATCGCCGCCGCGTCGGTCCCGGCCCCGGTGCCGCGGTCGATCGCCCGCTGGATGTTGTCCTTGGGCATCGAGTTGTCGCGGGCCTTCTGGATCGCGAGGCCGAGCGCCGGGTTCGCGTCGGGGTTGCCCCCGCCCTCCCGCGCCGCCACCGTGATCGCGCGCGCCAGCTTGGTGAAGAGCTTGCCGCGCTTGGCGTCGGCGGCGCCCTTCTTGTGCTTGATCGATGACCACTTCGAATGGCCGGACATGGGTAGTTGCGATTCTATGAGCCACCAGATGCCGGCCGAAAACGGGCATAGGAGGGCTGGGAGCTCGGTCGCCGGGGCGGTCGTGGTCTTCGCGATGCTGCTCGCGGCGCTGTCGCTCTGGACGGTCATACCGCTGACCTGGATCTGGATCGGCTCGAGGCTCAGCGACACGCAGTTTCCGAGCGGAGGCCCCTACATGATCGTCCTGGTCGGGATCGTCGTCTCGATCCTCCTGATCTCCTGGCTGATCGGCCGTCTGAACGGCCTCTACGTCCGGATCACCGGCAACAACCGGGTCAGCGGGATTCGGCCGGTCTGGCTGCGCAGCATGCGCGACGAGGTGCGCCATGAGGGGCCGACGGTCGTCGAGGCCGTGATCGTCGGCTCGGTCGTCCTCGCGATCTTCGCGATGCTCCTCTGGTTCTTCCTGCTCGCCGGCAGCCCGCTGCCGGACCAGTGATCAAGTCACCGGTCGCCGGTCCCTAGACGGCGAAGCTTCCGTTCTCCTGGAGCAGCTCTCCGTCGACCTCGATCCGGCCGCCGCGCCGCAGGTCGCAGACCAGGTCGGTGTGGACCGCGGACTCGTTCTCGCCACCCGACTCCGGATACGAGCGGCCCACCGCCATGTGGACCGTGCCGCCGATCTTCTCGTCGAGCAGGACCTCGCGAGTCCCGCGGTCGATGCCGTAGTTCGTACCGATCCCCAGCTCGCCGAGCCGCCGTGCCCCCTCGTCGGTGTCGAGCAGCTTGACCAGGTATTCCTCACCGCGGTCGGCCGTGGCGTCGACGACCCTCCCCGACTCGAATCGCAGGCAGACGCCTGAGACCTCCCGGCCGCCGATCACGGCCGGCAGGTGGAAGGTCACCTCACCCTCGACCGAGTCCTCGATCGGGCCGGTGAAGAACTCGCCGTCGGGCATGTTGTGCTCACCCACGCAGGGGATGAAGGTGCGGCCCTCGATCCCCAGCTTGATGTCCGTCCCGGGCCCGGTCACCCGGACCTCGCTGCGCCCGCCGATCCAGTCAGCCAGCCGCTCGGTCTCCTCGGAAGCCGCTCTCCAGTTGGTCAGCGGGTCGCCGTCGATTGCGAGGCACGCCCCGTAGTAGAAGTCCTCGTAGTCCTCGAGGCTCATCTCCGCCTCGGAGGCATAGGCGCTGGTCGGGAAGAGCGTGTAGACCCAGCGGAACTCGCCGTCGGCGCTGCGCTGCATGGCTCGGGCCATCAGGTCGCCCATCGCCGACTGCCGCTTCGTCTGCTTCTCGGGCGGGACCGCCGACAGCTCGCGCGTGTTCGTGCTGGCCCCGATCGAGATCCGCACGTCGGCGTGGTCGACCAGCCACTCGGCGACTGGGGAGACCCATTCGAGCTGGTGTTCGGAGGCGTGCTTGTAGTAGATCGCCGACTGCCCCTGTGCTGACATCGTGAGGATCGGGTGGGCGCCGGCCCTGAGGACCTCCTCGTAGACCGCCACCAGGAGCGGCTCGGCGGCGCTCTCACCGTCGATCGAGACGACCTCGCCCTCCTTTACCTGGGTCGAGTAGCCGACGAGGATCCTCGCCAGATTCGATGCTCGCGGGTCCCTCATCCCCTTGCCTCCTGCCTGCGGTCGCGTTCGGCCGCCGTCGTCGCCATTGCCATGAAGATCGCGTGGATCCTGGGATCGTCGGTCAGCTCGGGATGGAAGGCACAGGCCAGGACGCCCTCCTCGCGAACGACGACGGGGTGCCCCTCGAAGGACGCCAGCACCTCGACATGCGGTCCCAGACGGTCGACCCACGGTGCCCGGATGAAGACCGCCCGCACGGGCTCGGCGCCCGCACCCTCCACCTCGACGTCGGTCTCGAAGCTCTGAAGCTGACGGCCGAAGGCGTTGCGCCGGGCAGTGATGTCGAGCAGCCCCAGGTGCGCGTCGTCGCAGAGGATCATGCCCGCGCAGGTGCCCATGACCGGCCGTCCGGCCTCCGCATGGCCGCGGATCGAGGCGGCGAGGCCGGCCGAGTCGATGCCCTTCGAGATCGTCGTGCTCTCACCGCCGGGAATGACGAGCCCGTCCAGCCCGTCGAAATCGGTTGGGACCCGGACCTCGACCGCCCCGGCGCCGAGCTCGCGGAGGACACCCGCGTGCGCCTCGAAGTCCCCCTGGACCGCGAGCACGCCGATTCGAAGCGCGGCATCCTCCGCTTCCGCTGGCCGGGCTTCAACCACCATCTTCACCCGGCTCGCTTCCGCGTCCGGGTGCCGCTCGGCTTGTCTCAAGAGCCGCGACTCTGCAGGAGGGCGTCGGCGGCGGCAAGCTCGGAGATCTCGAGCCCGGGCATCGCCTCGCCGAGCTCGGCCGACGCGGCGGCGACCCGCTGCGGGTCGGCGAAGTGGGTGGTCGCCTCGACGATCGCCCGGGCGCGGCGCTCGGGGTCCGAGCTCTTGAAGATCCCCGACCCGACGAAATTGCCCTCGGCACCCAATTGCATCATCAGGGCCGCGTCGGCGGGCGTTGCGATGCCGCCGGCGCAGAACAGCGGCACCGGCAGGCGCCCGGCGTCGGCGACCGCCCGCACGACTTCGAGGGGAGCGCGGAGCTCCTTGGCTTCGGCGCCGAGTTCCTCGGCCCCGAGGGTCGCGAGCCGGCGGATCCCCGAGGTGATCTCGCGCATGTGGCGGACCGCCTCGACGATGTTGCCGGTTCCTGCCTCGCCCTTCGAGCGGATCATCGCCGCCCCCTCGCCGATCCGGCGCAGCGCCTCACCGAGGTTCGTCGCGCCGCAGACGAACGGCACGTCGAAGGCGAGCTTGTCGATGTGGTTGTGCTCGTCGGCCGGGGTCAGGACCTCCGACTCGTCGATGTAGTCGACCTCGAGCGCCTCGAGGACCTGGGCCTCGGCGAAGTGGCCGATCCGCGCCTTGGCCATGACCGGGATCGTCACCGCCTCCTGAATCTCGGTGATCTTCGCCGTCGGGGCCATCCGGGCGACTCCGCCTTCGGCCCGGATATCGGCCGGGACGCGCTCCAGCGCCATCACCGCGCAGGCGCCTGATTCCTCGGCGATCCGGGCCTGGTCGGCGTCGGTGACGTCCATGATCACCCCGCCCTTGAGCATCTCGGCGAGGCCTGTCTTGACGCGGAACGTGGAACGCTCGGTCATGGGCCAAATATAGAGCGGGAAGCCGAGGGGGCCCGCTCGTCCGGGCCGTTTCACCGGCTCTGTGCGACCGGGCTGGAGCGGACTACTTCAGCTTGAAGGCGCGGATCCGGTCGCGATGGGCGGCTTCGTCGCGAGCGTAGACGCCATGCGCGAGTGACTGGATCAGCGACATCAGGGCCGCGTTCGACCGGCTGAAGGACGGGCTGTTCGACGAGTAGTAGAGCGTCAGGTCGGCGTGCTCGCCGACCTCGGAGAGCGTCGCGTCGGAGATCGCCAAGGTCCTTGCCCGGCGGTGGAGCGCGAGCTTCATCGCCCGCAGCAGGAGCGGGTGGGCGCGGCCGGCCGAGAGCGCGATGACGAGGGTGTCCTCATCGATCCGGCCGAGCCGCTGGAGCGACTCGCCGCCGGTGCTGACGACGATCTCGGCCCGGATGTCGAGCAGACTGAGGGTGTGTCGCAGGTAGCTGGCGAAGAAGGCCATCTGATCCACTCCGACGACCACGACGCGCTGCGCCGTCGCCAGCGCCGAGACCGACGCCTCGATCTGCTCGCGGGTCAGGTTGCGCGCCGTCTCCTCGAGGTTGGCGTGGTCGGCGCCCAGTGATGCCTCGAACTCGGAGTGGTCGAAGGCGAAGAGCGGGCCCGAGGCGGCGCCGTTGGAGCTGGAGCTGCCGTTGCCGATGCTGGTCCGGTACTCCTCGATCGCCGCCTGCTGAAGCTCGGGGTAGCCGTCGAAGCCAAGCGCCTGCGAGAAGCGGACGACGGTCGACGAAGACGTGCTGGCCCGGCGCGCGAGTTCCTCGGCGGTGAGGAAGGCTGCCTCGTCGAGATGGTCGACGATGTAGCGGGCCACGTCCTTCTGCGAGCGCGAGAACTCGTCGAAGCGCTCGGTGATGTAGGCGGAGAGGCTCTTGCGGGTGGGCTGGCTTTTCGTCGCGGTGCGGGTCACGGCTGGGGGATTCGCCTCCGTCGCGGCTTTCCCTTCCACGCGCCTGCGAGGATCCGAGCGTGACCCTCGAAGAGGCGCTCCGCCTGACCAACCGCAACCTGATCGCGTTCGACTTGGTGCTGGGATCGGCGGCGCTCGCCGCACCGGAGGCGACGCTGCGGGCCATCGGCCACGACGAGCCGTCTCCCGACGCCGTCCACCTCTTCCGGCGCTGCGCGCCGATCTGGCTCACCTTCGCCGCCGCGCACGCGGTCGCCGACCGTCGCGGCGAATCCCGCGACTGGTGGGCGCTCGCCTGGCTGCGCGGCACCGAGATCGCGACCGATGCGCTCTGGTCGCGCTCGCCGGCGGTCAGCCGCCCCGGCGCGAAGGCGGTCCTTCGGCTCGCCGGCGTCTTCAACCTCGCCGTCGCCGCGGGCTTCGCCTGGCTTTCGCGGTCGGTCAGCCCTGCGGGTTCCTGACGGCGCTGCAGATCTCGAAGCCGATCCGGCGGCCCAGGTCGAAGCGCTCGGGGCCTTCGGCGAAGTTGGCCTCCCGCCAGCGCCGGAACTCCTCGACATCATCCTGGGCGGCAGCGGCGAGCGCGTTCTTGTCGTACCGGTTCACCGCTCGCCGGAGCTCGACGTAGCGGTCGAACTCGGAGGCGATCCCAGGCGGCGGGGTCAGGCTCTCGAGACGGTTGAGCTGCTCGGTCGAGATCTGGACCAGCCGGCGGGCGAACGGGACGGTCGCCTCCTCCTCCCCGGTCGGAAACCGCTGCGAGACGTGGACGAATTGGTTCTGGCTGTCGAGGCAGATGTCATCTGAGCGCCGGACCAGCTCGTCCCGTGACAGCGGTTCGGGCCGGGCGTTGCCGGCGTCGACCGAACCTTTCGCGGTCGGCCGGGCGCTGCCGTCGGCGCTCCGGTCGCCGCTCCCGTCCCCGCTTCCGGCCACCACGACGATGGCGGCAACCGCGGCGATCCCGGCGGCGCCGAGGCCGGCGATGAGCGGCATTCGGGGGCGCGGTCCCGGGGCCGGGGCGGTCGAGGTCGGGGTCTCGCCCCGGGGAACCTCGCGAGTGGGAACCGCGGCCGCCCCCGTGGCGACGGTCCGCTCGGGCTCGGCGGGCGGGGCGCCCGAGAGCGCCGCCGCGGCGGCGCGCCCCATATCGCCGGCCGAGGGGTAGCGGTTACCGGGGTGCTTCGCCATCGCCCTCGCAACCACGCGATCCAGGGCGGCGGGAACCTGCGCCGCGAAGAGCGACGGCGACGGCGGCTCGTCGTTCAGGTGGGCGTACAGCTTCGCCGCCTCGCCCTCGCGCGGGAACGGCACCTCGCCGGTGAGCAGCTTGAAGAGCATGCAGCCGAGCGCGTAGACGTCGACGCGGGCGTCGATCTCCCCGCCGCGGATCTGCTCGGGGGCGACGTAGTCGAGCGTGCCGACGAACCGGCCGGTCTTGGTCAGGCCGGACGTGCCGGCGACGTTGCGGGCGACGCCGAAGTCGGTGAGGTACGCATGCTCGGCGCCCGGCCGGCCGCTGAGCAGGACGTTCGCGGGCTTTACGTCCCGGTGGACCAGCCCCGCGGCGTGGAGCGCGTCGAGGCCCGCCGCGACCTGCGCGACGATCCGCACCGCCTCCTCGACCCCCAGCCGGTCCTCGGCGAGGACGCGGCGCCCGAGGTCGGAGCCCGACACGAGGCGCATCGCGATCCAGGGGATGCCGTCCCCTTCCCCCGCGGCATAGATCGGCACCACGTTCGGGTGCTCGACCGAGGCGGCGATCCGCGACTCGTGCTCGAACCGGCGGCGGAAGACGTCGTCGGCCGCCGCCTCGGGCGCGATCAGCTTCAGGGCGACGCGGCGTTCGAGGCCGGGCTCGGTGGCCTCGTAGACGATGCCCATTCCGCCCCGGCCCAGCCGGCGCTCGATCCGGTACCTCGCGAACACGGCACCGGGGGCGAGCGCGGCCCAGCGTTGACTCGCCTCCATGACCGAACCCTAAGCGCCGCGGCTGCACTGTTCGAGGCCGACCTCCCTAGCAGCCTCGAACCGGCCCCTGCGCTCGGCGGCGTCCCGCCGCAGCGCCCGGTCGAACGCGCTCTGGTCACGCGCCTCGGCGGCGTTGCGCGCCCGGCCCAGGTAGTCGACGCTGCGGTGCCGCAGTCGCAGGTAGTCCTGCCACTTGTCCCTCACCTCGCGCGGGGCAGGTGCCAGACCACGGAGATCGGCGAGCGCCTCCTGGGAGATCCGCGCGAGAGCGTCGTACTGGCGGGCGATGCCGTCGGGGTCGTCGGGACGCCTGGCGGCGACGGCCTGGTAGCGACCGCGCGTCTCGGCGCAGATCTCGTCGGCCCGCCCGATCAGGCGCCGCAGCTGCGGCGAGCCGTCGTCGTCGCCGCTGTCCGCGAGCAGGATCGACGCGCCGACCCCGGCGGCGATCGCGGCGACGATCAGGAGGAGCGTCGGCAGGCGGGCCCGCCAGCCGGTCGGCACCTGCGGGCGCCGGCGGCGCGCCGCCTCCTGCGCGTAGCGGCGGGCCAGCTCGGCGGTGGTTCCCTCGCCCTCCTCGAGCCCGCGGACCATCGTCGGCGTCGCGGCCTCGCCCGTCGCGACCCGGCGCTCGGGCTCGGTCACGGGGCAGCCGCCGGCCGCCGCCACCGCGGCGCGGCCGAGGTCGCCGGCCGAGGGATATCGATCCTCGGGCTTCTTCGACATCGCTCGAGCGATCACCGGGTCGAACGCGGTGGGAACGCCGGCCGTCCGCGCGGGGGCCGGCGGCTCCTCGTTGACGTGGGCCCACATCTTCGCCGCGCCGTCCTCGCGGGGAAACGGGACCTCGCCCGTGAGCGCCTTGTGGAGGACCCCGCCGAGCGAGTAGACGTCGCTGCGGGCGTCAACGGCGTGGCCCTGGACCTGCTCGGGCGCTACGTAGTCGAGGCTTCCCATCAGCAGGCCGCCGCGGGTCAGCTCGCTGGCCGTGGCGACGTGCTTGGCCAGGCCGAAGTCGGTCAGGTAGGCGAGCTCGCGGGCCTCCTCGCCGCTGAGGAGGATGTTGGACGGCTTGACGTCACGGTGGACCAGCCCGGCCGCGTGGATCGCGTCGAGCCCGGCCGCCACCTGGGCGATCACAGCGGCGGCGTCCTCGGCCTCGAGGCGGCGCAGGGCGGCGATCTTGCGCCCCAGGTCGGGGCCGGGGATGAATCGCATCGCCATGAACGGGGTCCCGTCCTCCTCGCCCGTCGCATAGACCGGAACGACGTTGGGGTGCTCGACGAGGGCGGCGATCCGCGACTCGTGGGCGAAGCGGTCGAGGAAGACGGGGTCCCGTCCCGCCTCGGGGGAGATCAGCTTCAACGCGACGACCCGGTCGAGGGCGGGCTCGACGGCCTTGTAGACGACGCCCATCCCGCCATGTCCGATCGTGCCCTGGATCCGATAGCCGGCAAAGGTGCTCCCGGGTCTCAAGTCGGCCATGGGCGGCCATGCTTCCAGACGGAAAGGACCCCGCATGAAACGGCTGCCCCGAGGGGGCATCATGGTCGACGCATGAGCGAGTTCGACGGACTGCCCGATAAGCGATGGAGCCTCAGGGGCTACACCGACGAGGGGGATGAGGCCTGGCTGATCCGCGGGATCTCGCGGAAGCTCTACCGCTGTCCCGGCTGCCACGGGGAGATCGAGATCGGGGACGACCATGTCGTCGTCCAGTACGTCATGCGGCTCGGCGGGACCGAGCACCACCACTGGCATCGCCGCTGCGCCGAGGAGATTCTCGTCGGCGAGCTATCGCGGGTCGCGCGGGTGCGGGCGTCGGAGTCGAGCCGGAACCGGCTCGAGGCACGCGGCCGCCGTCCCGCGGGCCGCAGGGGCCGGCGCCGCTAGGCGCTCAGGCCTGGGTCTCGGTGCTCTCCCAGGTGAGCACCCAGACCAGCATCACGATTCCAAATACGACGAAGCCGATCATCGGCCGTCTCCTCAAGGTCGCTGGGTTGCTTATCGGCTAGAAACGAGGGGCTTTGTAGCCCCAATCCTCGGTACGGCGGCGATGGGTCCTGCTACCGCTGCGGAGGCGGCAGCTCGACGGCCAGCCGGTTTCCCGTGTCACCGCTTCGGGTAGACCGGGCGGGACCCCTGCCAGTCCGGGGTCGCAAACGACAAGGGAGGTAGCGAATTGGCTACGCCTGAAAGGCCCGCTGGTCAAGGGGCCGTGAGCACCGGCTCGCGTGTGGGCGGCGCCGATCGTCGCACCGACGAGACCAAGCCCGCGTTCAAGACCACGGAGTTCATCGCCTACGTGGCGGTTCTCGCCGGTGTGTTCATCGCCGGTCTGGTCATCAAGGGTGCCGAGGACGGCACCGACGAGATGACGGCCAACTACGTCTGGCTTCTCGCCACGATTCTGACCGTCGGCTACATGCTGAGCCGCGGCGTGGCGAAGTCCGGGAGCCGCCACCGGTACTGGGACGAGAACGACCGGTACTAGGCCTAGTCCGGCTGAAACCCATGGGGAGCGAGTCGCAGGAGTGGCCGGTCCGCCGGCAGTTCCTGGAAGCGTGCCCCTGGGTCTCGCCCTTGAGATGATCAGCACTTCATGACCTCCAAGGCTGACTTCAACGCCGAGGAGTGGTCACGGGTCGTCGAGGGACCGGCGCTGGCCGGACTGCTCGTCGTTGCGGCGGACCGCGGAGGCACGATCCGCGAGAGCGTTGCGATGGCAAAGACTTACACCGAGCTTCGGCACGAGTTCGCCGGAACCGAACTGATGGAGGCACTCCTCGGATCCCGACCGGAGGTCGATCCATCCTCGTTCAAGTCGCCCGAGGAGCTCCGCGACGCCGGGCGCCGGCGGTTGCAGGAGGATGTCACGCTCGTCGAGCAGAAGGCGGCGCCGGACGAGCTCGAGGCCTACCGCCGCTTCATCCTCGAAGTGGGACGACGCGCGGCCGAGGCCCACAAGGAGGGCGGGTTCCTCGGCATCGGCGGTACCAAGGTCAGCGAGGCGGAGTGGTCTGCGCTCGAGGACGTGGCCTCGGCGATCGGCGCCGAGCCGCCGCCCCGTCCGGCCGGCTGAAAAGGCCGCGCCGGTGACCCGGCCGGCGAGGAAGGGCGGCCCGGGCGCACCGGCGCCTCCCCTCTATCGGCACCGAGCGCGCCCCCCGAGGGCCGGTGGCCGGAAATTCGACCGGCCAATTACCGGGATTTGCGGTCGGCTCTCTACGGCTGTGCAAGGACGGAGAGGATGTTGCCCGCGGGGTCCTTGAACCAGGCGATGCTCGGGCCGGGCCCGCGCGTGATGCCCTGCTCGTCCTGGTCGAATCCGTCGTAGCGCTCGAACTCGACGCCTCGCTCGCTCAGGGCTTCGGCCGCCGCATCGATGTCGTCGACCTCGAAGTTGAGGACCGTGTAGGTGGCGGGAGTGAAGTCGGGCTTTCGGTAGAGCATCACGTCGCGGCCCTCCGCGAGGTGAAGGGCGAGGATGCCGTTGGCTTCGTCGTACACCTCCGTCCGCACCCCGAGGGTCTCGCCGTAGAAGCGCTGTGCCTCCTCCGTGTCGGGCACCGCGAAGCTGCTGAACGCGCGCGTGGTCTCGAACATGTCCACCTCCTGGGTCCCCCCGTTACCGGGGCGTGTGCACGGGAACCCTTCCCACAGTGGCACGAACCGCCGAGCGAGAGGTGACCGTCGAGGACCGAAAGCTGCGGCTGACCAACCTCGACAAGGTCCTGTTCCCCGAGACCGGGCTCACCAAAGCCGGGCTGATCGACTTCTACGTGAGGCTCGCGCCCTTCGTCCTGCCCCACCTCCGCGACCGGCCGCTCACCCTCAAGCCCTACCCCGACGGCGTCGGCGGGCCGCACTTCTTCAAGAAGCGCTGCCCGCCCGAGCGCCCCGACTGGATGGCGACGGCGGAGGTGCCAAGCGAGCGGCACGGGACGATCCAATACTGCCTCGCCAACGACCTGCCCTCGCTGGTCTGGCTCGCCAACCGCGCGAACATCGAGCTCCACGTGACGCTCGCCCGGGCCGAAGACGTCCAGCGGCCGACCTCCATGGCCTTCGACCTCGACCCGGGTGAGGGGATGGGCCTCCTCGACTGCTGCGAGGTCGCGGGGCGCATCCGTGGGATGCTCGCCGAGCTCGGACTCGAATCGCTCGTCAAGGTCTCCGGCAAGAAGGGCGTCCATCTCTGGGTGCCCCTGAACGGCAAGGAGACCTACGAGCGCGTCCACCCGTTCTCGCGGCAGGTGGCGGAGACGCTCGAGCGGGCGTTCCCCGACCGCGTGACCGCGTCTCAGTCGAAGGCGAAGCGCCGCGGGCGGATCCTGGTCGACTGGAGCCAGAACACCTGGCACAAGAGCACGGCCTCCGCCTACTCGTTGAGGGCCGCGGACCAGCCGCGGGTCTCGATGCCGGTCCGGTGGGAGGAGCTGGAGGCGGCGTGCGCGGACGGGGAAGAGGGCCGGCTGCGCTTCGGTCCCGGCGAGGCGCTCAGCCGGCTCGGGGAACACGGCGACCTCTTCGAACCGGTGCTCAGCCTGTCCCAGGCGCTGCCGGAGCCCTGAGGGCGGCTTCCGCCCGCGCGGGCCGGGCCGGGGCGACCTCGACCTCGCGTGGCGACGCCCGTCGCAGGCCGATCAGGTGCGACACGAGGATCAGCGGGAGGACCCAACCGGCCCCGACGGTCACCGCGTTCGCGAGGTCGCCGCGGATCAGGACGAATGCGCACACACGATCGCCGCGATGAGGATCGGCTCGACGAGCCGGGGGCCGGCGCGGGCAAACCTGCGGTCCGCGTAACCGGCGGCGGCGCCGAGGGCGAGGAAGAGGCGAAGTGCTTGCGCCCGCCTGGCGCAAGAGCCGCGAAGATCGCGGCGAATCCGCCGAGGAGGAGCCAGCCTCTCAGGGCCGCCGTGAGATCCCCCGGCGCCGAGCCGGCGGCGAGGCAGGCAAGGCCGAGTGCGCCGAGGGCGAGGGCCACCGGGACGCCCGTGCCCCTGTCTACCTCCCGAGGGAGCACAGCATGATGTAGGCGCGGTTCAGCCGCGGGTCGGGCGACCCCGCGAGGTTGGTGCCCGTGAGTCGCGAGCCGGCCCGCGGGTTCGGCACGAAGGTGTGCGAGATGCGAGCGGCACGGGCGACCGCCAGCCGCCGCACTGCGCGGTTCAGCGCCTCCGCTCGCCGCCCCAGCTCCGTTGTGGCCACGCCGACGGCGCCGACCCGGTTCCCGCGCAGCCGGTACACGAAGGTGGTCCCCCGCCGGGTCCGGACGAAGACGCCGCCGCCGACCGGACGGGTCCCGGCGAGGGCGGAAGCGTCGTCGCCAACAGCGATGCCGGCCGCCGAGCGCCCGGGCGCCGTGCTTCCCACGAGGTTCACGCGGCCCGCCGGGCTGAGCTCGGCGACGTCGGCGCCCCCGTTTCGGGCCCCGTCGACGCACC
The DNA here is from genome assembly GCA_035264885.1 of Solirubrobacterales bacterium. Taxonomy (GTDB): domain Bacteria; phylum Actinomycetota; class Thermoleophilia; order Solirubrobacterales; family 70-9; genus DATFPK01. The sequence goes on along the minus strand of DATFPK010000009.1, from coordinate 14,073 downwards.
AGGTCCAGGCGCGGCCGCGCTGCTGGGGCTGACCCGCGCGGCGCAGGAGCGTCTCCCATCGCGCGCCGGCGCCGATCCCCGGCAGGCCGGCGGCGGTCACGCGGGCGTGGCTCGTTCGGCATCCGCGGCTGTGGACGCCGACCGCCCGCTCCCACATCTGGAGGTAGGCCTCGGCCCCGTTCGACATGTCGCGTTCGAACTTCCTGCCGGCGCGGTTGCGCAGGTCCTCGAACCAGTCCGGGTAGAGGCCGTAGTGCGCGACGCCCTCCTTCGCGTAGTCGAAGGTGCGCTTCCCGGTCTGCTGCCGCTTGATCGTGACCCGGCCGTCGAACGACCTGAAGGGGTAGCGGACCCGCCGGCGGCTGGGCGCGTCCGGCTGCTCGGCGAGGCCGCCGAGGTCGGCGCCGTACCCCCAGCCGAGCATGTAGGGGGTCCGCTTGGGCCGGTACTTGCGGTAGGCCTCCAGGAAGCCCGGCGCGGTGTTGGAATCGGGAAAGGCCAGGCCGCCGAGCCGCCAGATGCGCGGCCAGTTGCCGGGGTCCATCCACCCGTGCGGGGAGATCACTCCCGAGTACCTGTGGGCGGCGGCGATCGTCAGCGTTTCATCGACCCCGCGCTGGCTCATGTGGTCGGGGTTGACGATCATGTGTTTGGCGATCATCCGGCGGACCAGGTGACGGCCCAGGTCGGTGAGGCCGCGCGTGTTGCAGTGGGGCGCCGGGGGATAGGTCGGGATCGTGCCGCTCTGCACCCCCAGCGCCGCGAGGGCCCCGCTGAAGAACGCGCTGCCCTCCGGGGCGAAGGTCTCGATCGTGTTGTCGTGGAGCCGGCCGGTGCAGGTCTTCGCGCTCCAGAACGACCCTGCGCTCTGGCGGTTGCCGGCGTTGATCAGGGTCCCCACCTCCCCGGAGTCGAAGCGCACGCCGGTGAGCGGGTTGTCGAACTTGTTCAGCAGCAGCGAGGACCTGACGCCGAGGCGATGGAAGCGGTTGAGCTCGCGGTCGATCTGCGCAACGTCGCAGCTCGGGCTGTCCCAGCCGCGGCATCCGAACAGCTCCGAGACCTCGATCTCGAGGACGACGGCCATCTTGCCCTTGTTGATCACGCGCCGGGCCTGGAAGGGGTTGGTCACGATCCGGAAGAACCCCTTCCCTGGACCGCCGGCCTGCGCGTCGACGTATCGCTGGAGCGCCCGGATGTCCTTGAACCCCCGCCGCACCGTCGCCATCTCGTCGCAGCCATGGCGCCGGCGCTGCTGGAGTTCGCAGAGGACGCGGTTCTCGTTCACCGACATCACCATCAGGCGGAGGCCGCTCATCCAGGCCCTCTGGATCCAGCGCCAATAGGTCCCCTCATAGGTGAGGTTGTCCTTCCGCCACTCGGTGAGCTTCGGCCAGCCGGTCGTATCGTGGGGGGCGCCCGGGTTGCCGTAGTTGAGGAAGTTCTGGAATGGCGCCGCCGACCCCTCCGGGCCCTCGATCCCGCTGCAGTCCGGCAGCGCGTACGGGATGCCGTAGGGATGCCAGGGCCGCCCGCAATGGAACCTGCCGCCGAAGTACTCGAAGGTCATCCAGTGCATGTGGCCCTCGAGGAACCCCTTCACGGGGGCGAAGGGGGCCTTCCCCTTCCGGGGTCTCCCCCGGGCGCTCAGCCGGGCCTCGGGGTAGCGCGCGCAGCGGCGGGCGCGGCGGAACGTGAAGCGCGAGCGCCGGCCGGCGCTCTTGCGGGCAGCGAGGGACAGGCGGCCGCGCCGGCCAAGGCGCAGAACGCGCCCGCGGGCAGAGACGGGCGACAGCCGGAAGGCGCTTCCGCCTGCCCGCCTGACGCGCCAGTCCGCCGCCGGCGACGGCTTCGCCGCGGGAGACACGGACCCGTTCTCGCGGGCCGCGAGGAAGGTCCGGTTGGGCCGGTAGAGCAGGTATCTGCCCAGCGTCGTCGCCTGCATGCGCAGCCGCTGTGCCCCCGGCACGGCCTTGCCGGAGGGGGCGGCGCGCAGCCCGTAGCATCCGCCCGCGAGCGAGTAGCGGGTCGGCGCCGCGTCGGCTGGCGCCGGCGTCGCGGCGACCAGCGCCAGCGCGAGCGCCGCCAGGGCTCGCGGGTCCACCACCCTCCTGACCACGTTTTCAAGCTACCAGCGGCCTGCCGGATCGGCGCCGTGAGCGCCTACAACGAGCCTCATGAAGCGTTGGAAGCCGCGAGGATCTCGGAGTAGGGTGGGCGCAGGATTATCCACTGGAGGCCTCGCCATGCCGAATGAACCACAGCCCTATGAGCCGCCGAGTGTCGAGGAGATCGAGTCCGACGGCGACACGGTCGCCACGGGTCCCGGCATCACGGGCGCGACCGGACCGACCGGACCACAGGGTTTCTGAGCCGCGCTGACCCGGGTAGCGGCGCGGACCGCGAGGACCCCGCTCCACGCATCCCGCCTTAGCCGGACCCCAGTTCTCGCTCGGGTGGAGCCGTGACGCTACGCGAAAAGTGAGGCCGGCCCGGCCCCACATACGTCCAAGGGCTCAAGACCGGCATCCGCGGGCCGATAAGGCCGGAAGTCGCCAAGGGCAAACCCGTCGCGAGACGGGGACGCAAAGCCAGGGGCCTCGTTCGAGGCGGCCCAGCTGCCGACCCATCGTCAAGTCAAGACATGGAGGTTTCGGCAATGCCCTACGTGATCCGCCCCCCGATTCGCAGGATGCGCCTCGTCGGCGCACTGCTCGCCGCCGGCGGGTGCGCGCTGCTCTTCCCGCTCTCCAGCGCGAGGGCCGCGGACGGCTGTCCTGACGTACCGGTGTCGCAGCCGTTCTCGCTGTTCGGCGACTACGCCGACTACTTCCTCGTCAAGAAGGGGAACTTCGAGTCCGACACGCGCGGCTGGCGGCTGGACGACGCCCGCGTCGTGGCGGGGAACGAGAGCTACTACGTCGGGGGTCCTTCCGACACGAGCTCGGTCTCGATCGGACGTGCCGGCAGCGTGGTCTCGACCCGCTTCTGCATCGACGTGAGGCACCCGCACATGCGCTTCTTCGCGCGGCAGACCGACGGCGTCGACGGCCTCCTTTCGGTCCAGGCCCGCTGGACCGATGCGCTCAAGGTGCAAAAGGAGCAGACGCTCGGGGTCCTGAGCGGTGCCGGCTTCAGCTCCTGGGCGCCGAGCGACCTGGTGATGCTCGCCGGGATGGTCGAGCTGACCGACCCCGGGGGAACGCAGTCGGTGCAGCTCGTCTTCACGCCGCTGTCCGGGTCCTGGGAGATCGATGACGTCTACGTCGATCCCTACCGGCGCTAGGCGAGGATGACGGGAAGGCTCCAGATGACCTGGCAGGCAAGGGCGTGGCGAGGGCTGGAGGTTCTGGCCCTCGCCGCGTCCCGGCTCGCCGACGGAGGCGGAGGAACACACCACCGGCCTCGCGCTGCCAGCACCTTCCGGGGGGCCTAGCGGGGCGGGGCGTCAGCCCCGCTTGATCTCGCAGCTCGCCGCGAAGGTGTCGGCGCCCGGCCCGCCGATGCAGCGGTCGCCCTTGCCGGGGCCGCCGTCGAGATGGTCGTTGCCGGGGCCGCCGAGCAGGGTGTCCTTGCCGCCGCCCCCGCACAGCCGGTCGGGGCCACCGCCGCCCTTCGCCGTGTCCTTGCCGGCGAGCGTCGCGATCACGTCCTTGCCGGAGCCGCCCGCGATCGAGTCCGCCAGCCGGGTGCCCTGCCTGCCCGCCGCCCTCCCGCCGCATTTAGCGAGCTGGCCGACCCGCCGCCCGTAGACGTCGTAGTCCTGCTTCGCCCGGGTGGAGTGGAGGAACACGCTCAGGTACTCGCCGGCCGCCGTGCTGCGGACGACGTCGCCGTCGACGGAGGCCGATTGTTGCGGCTCGTCTCGGGTGATCCGGAGGTCCGGCCCGATCTCCCCGCCGGAGGCCGTGAGGCGCTGGCCCTGGATCTCCGGCCAGGCATTCTCGATCTCGTCCGCGGTCCAGGTGACCAGGTACTCGTTCGCCGGAGCGGCGTAGGCCACCCGCGGGAGGTTCGCGTCATAAAGGCCGCTGCTGTCTGGATTGCCGACCGATGAGATGCGGAAGTCGTTTGCGCCGATCTCGGCTCCGCCCGCGCTGAGCCGCTGGCCGAAGATCTCCTCCTCGTTGTTCGTGGGGGTCTCCCCGAAGCCGGTGAAGGAGTGGTCGGCCGTGAATACAGCCAGGTACTCGTTGTCGCGCGAGTCGTAGGCCACCGCGACGCGGGTCGCGTCCCGGTTTGGGTCGCTGTCGAGACCGGTCTGGGAGATGCGGAAGTCGGCACCGATCTCCCCTCCGTTCGCATTCAGGCGTTGTCCGAATGCCTCGCCCTTGCTCTCGGCGACCGCCTCGGAGATGAAGGCCACGAGGTACTCGTTTGCCTGCGGGTTGTAGACGACGCTGCCGAGCACCGCGATGCGCGTGGAGCCCACCGCACCGGCGTTCGAGATCTGGAAGTCGCCGCCCAGGGGCGTGCCGTTCGGGTCGAGCCGCTGGCCCCAGACCTCGCGCTGCCCGTTGACCGATCCCTGGTCGGCATCCCAGGTGACCAGGAACTCGTTCGCGGCGGAGTTGTAGGCCACGTCCGCGACCAGGCTGTCGCTGAGGTTCCCGTTGGGGGAGTCGAGGGCGTTCGAGATCCTGAAGTCGGATCCGAGTGGGACGCCGGTGTCGGATATGAATTGGCCGAAGATCTCGAACTCCCCGTCGTTCGCTAGTTCGTCCCCGGGCCAGACCGCCAGATAACGCTTGGCCTGGGGGCCGTACGCCACGGCGGGACTGTTCACTCCGCGGTCGCTGCCGATGTCCTGTGAGTTCGAGATCCGCACGCGCGCACCCACCTTGCCGCCAGTGGGACTCAGCCGCTGCCCGTACACGTCGAACCCGCCGCTGCCGTTGGAGCGCCAGACGACGAAGTACTCCCGCCGCTGCTGGTTGAACGCGACCTTGGGTCCGTCGCTGACCCGCGAGTCGGACCCGCCACCCGTCTGTACCACCTGGAACGTCCGGTCCACGGGCGCGAACGCGGCGGAGGCCACGCCGGCGACGACGAGGCAGCCTGCCGCGCAGGCGCTGGCCATTGTGGTGATCAGGGCCCTGCGATTTCGGATGCTGCGGATGGGTGCCTCCGGAGTTCAGGGGACGAGGGGTTCGAACGTACCACCGGGGGTTGCGAGTTCCTAATCCCGGCCCCGCTCCTCAAGGAGGGGGCCATCCGGCTCCGAACCTATGTTGTGACGGCGTCTGACCCCACCGTCGCCAGCGTGAGGATTCGAGAGTCCGGTGCGCGGGTAGGAACGGGCATGGATCTGCCCTCGGGGTCCCGCGTCCGCGTCCTCAACCCGCCCGACCTGCCGTTCGAGGGCTTTTTGGTCGATCGCCAGCCGGAGAGCATCGACCGCGACAACGGCCGACAGACCGTCCGCTGGGAATGCTTGATCTGCTCGCGCGACCGCTCGCCCGTGTGGGTGCCGGCGGACGCGGTGCAGCCCGCCTGACGCAGAAGGGGATTCAACTCCTCGCCCGCGGGGTAGGTTCATGTTCAGGCCGCCAATGAGGCGGGTAGCAGCGGGCTTTCGGCCCCGAGCATTAGGAGGCACGGCTTGATAATCCTCGGCATCGTGTTGCTCATCCTCGGGGCGCTGTTCGACCTCGGCATCCTCTGGGCCATCGGCGTCATCCTGATCGTCCTCGGTGTGATCTTCTGGATCTTGGGCGCGATGGGCCGGGCGGTTGGCGGTCGGCGCCACTACTACTAGGTCCCGAGCCGCGGGTGATCAGCTAGGTCCCGGGGCCGCGGGTGGTCAGCTCCCGCGCCGCGGACCCCTGAGGGTCGCCGCGGATACCGTCAGCCGATCCGCTCCGCCAACTCGACGATGATCTCCTCCGGCCCGCGGACGTAGCAGAGCCGGTAGCTGTCCTCATAGCGCTCCACCTCGCCGACGAGCTCGGCGCCGCGCGCTCGCAGACCGGCGACGACGGCGTCGACGTCCTCGACGGCAAATGAGATGTGGCGGATACCCGGGGCGTTGGCCGGAGCGGACCCCCTGTCACCCTGGCTGGGCGGCGAGTGGAACTTGGCCAGCTCGACTCGTCCGTTGCCGTCCGGAGTCTGCAGCATCGCAATCTCCGCACTTACGCCTTCGAGCCCCACGACGCGGTCGACCCAGGCACCCTCGACAGACGCCTCGCCCTGCAGCTCGAGTCCGAGCTCGGTGAAGAACTTGGTCGCGCCCGCGAGGTCGTTGACCACGATGCCGACGTGCTCCATCCGCTGGACGGTCATGGGCTCGATCGTAGGGGAGCGGGGCCAACACCTGGGGTTGCCACGACGGCGCCGTCCGGCAAGCGTCGGGCGGTGGAGGGAGCCCTAGGGCCTTTTCATGGTCGTTCCGTCCACTCGGGGAGCAACTTTCCCGCCGATGCCGGGTTCTCGCATTTGCCGGCGCTCGGGGGAGTCGGCAGGTTGCCGATAACGCTGGTATCGAAACCGACTTCGCGTCTCGACGAGGCGCTGACCCACTGGAGGGAACGACGGTGAAGAACCTGATCAAGACCGCGCTTGCGACTGCAGGGCTCGCCTTGGTGGCCGCACCTGCGGTTGCCGCGCCGCCGGCGGACGGCCCGGGCGAGATGCATCGCGTCGCTGCCCCCGGCTTCTACTGCAAGAACGAGTCCAAGGAGCACGTCGAGGGCATGAAGCGGACCCCGTTCGCGGAGTGCGTCGTCGCGCAGGCAAGGCTGCGCAACGGTGCGACGAGCTCGCCGCGGCAGGCCTGCCGGAGCGAGTCGAAGCGGCACGTCGAGGGCATGAGCCGCACGCCGTTCGCGGAGTGCGTCATGGCCGGTGCGAAGCTGCTTCGCGACCAGGACGCGGAGTAGCTGTACCAAGACCTCAGCGAGAGTCCCCGCCCGTGAGTAGTCCGGGCGGGGACTTCTCTCTTGCGCGCCGGTGGCCCGGTCAGCGCCACCAGTCGCGCTGGCCCTCGACGTCGCCGCGTCGAGCTTCCCCGAGACTGGGCGCGCCGATGACGATGATCTCGAGGCCCTCCGGCCCGGCCGAGTAGCCCCGCCACGTGCCGGGGGGGACCCGGACCGCATCCCACTCCTTGAGCTCGACGATGTCGTCGTCGAGCTTCATCCGCCCGCTCCCGCGCACGACCACGTACACCTCCTCCTGCTTCTCGTGCGTGTGGCCGTAGGGAAAGCGGTACCCGGGCGGGACGCGCTGCAGGCTCAGGCCGGACTGTTCGAGCTGGAGGGCATCCGTCGCCAGACGGAACTCCAGGTCCGGTGCCCCGTCGAATCTCGACCCGATGTCTTCCAGATCCTCCTTGAGGTTCCTGAGCGTGAAGGGCACGGAGGCAATGCTACTCAGGGGCTCACGGACAAACGATCCGGGTTCGCAGGTCTTTTCGGCGACCTCTAAGCGAGTTCAAGAGCCACCGCAGCCGTTCGAAGAAATCGACCCGCGAGCGGATAATGCGAAGGCAATGTCGCAAGCGAACGTAGATGTCGTGCAAGCCGCGTTTGCCGCTTTCATCCGCGGCGACACAGACGCGGTGCTGCAGCTCTGCGCCGAGGACATCGAGATAACGCAGCCGCCCGGAGCTTCCTTCGCCGTCCGCGAGGGGAAGATCGCGGAGTGGCGGATCTTCGTAAGTGAGGATCAAGCCCTCGAGGCCGCTGGCCTGCGGGGGTAGGCGACTGGTTGCGGGCGCCGGGCTCCGATCATAGGCTCCGCATCGAAGGAACACGCACCGTCGAGGAGGGAACGCGATGAGCAAGGACCTGCCGCCCTACGAGCCGCCAACCGTAGAGGAGACCGAGGCCGACGCCGACACGATCTTCACCAGCGCTACCGCAGCTACGCCCGCCTGACAAACGGCCTCAGTAAGCGGTGCTCGTAGTGGACCCGGGAGGACTCGGACCTCCGCCCAACGGATTATCAGTCGGCCTAGGACGGTGCGGATTGGCGGTGTCCGCCGGGTCCGGCTCGCCCCCAATCGCCGCCCGGCGGTGCTCGTCAGCCGGCGCCTGAGTCGGTCGATCCCGAGGATGCGCACACCGCCACGGTGATCGAGATGGTCACGAACCTGCCGCGCGGGGTTCAGGAGCGGGAGGCGACTGGTGATCGCTGAGGCGTCAGGCGCTTTCGACGACTTCCCCGACGTCCACGCTCTCGAGCGTGACAGCATCGGTGAGCATCTCGGGGATTCGGTCCGCAACAGCCTGAGCCGCATCCTCGGACTCGAAGATGCCCATACTCCGGCCCTTGCCGTCAACCCTGACCCAATACGCGGCAACCAGGCCGGGGGCCTGCTTCACACCTGGCACGACCTCGTTGCGCAGATGGTCCGTGGCCGCCTCCCGGTCGTTGATGGTCACGCTGACCACTACTGCATGCATGGCAGTCCTTTCGGTGGATGTGAGCCGAGCGTATCGCGCATCGGACGCGTGGATGACCCGCCAAGGCACAGACCCTCTGAGGCCCGCCGGGTGACAGAGACAGGAATAACGCGGGGACTCGGAGGGTCTGTCTCCCCAGCATCCTTGCCGGGCCCCCGCACCGAAGACCCTACCGGAGGGAAACCCGCCAGGCAGGAGTCCCAAGGAAGCGGTGCGTCAGCCCTCCACAGCCAGGCTTCGCCGTGGTGAAGTGGTGGTGAAGTCAAGTTGGGCCTCGACGCTGTTCCCGGAGAACCGCACTGGAAAGCGCTTTGTGGGATGGGCCGGGGAGGACTCGAACCTCCGACCGACGGATTATGAGTCCGCTGCTCTGACCAGCTGAGCTACCGGCCCGCCGGCGCGAGCGTAGCGCGGGCCGTGGAGGCGGATGGGCGATGGCGCGATACTGCGTCGCCATGTCCCAGGCGAATGTGGAGACCGCCCGGCGCTGGCTCGATGCCGTCGCAGAGGAGGACGTGGAGACAGCCTCTGGCCTCGTGGATCGGGACGTCGTCCTCGTGCCGCCGGGTGGGCAGCCGCCCTACCGAGGCGTCGACAGCATGCGGCGCTGGATGGAGCCGGATGCGTTCGAGGGGCAGGAGGTCAAGGAGTTCGAGCCGGTCCTGGCGGGGGGCTGCCGAGTGCTCGGCCGGCTCCACATCCGGGCGCGTGGGATGACCAGCGGGATCGAGCTCGACGTCCGCTCATGGGCCGTCTGGACGTTCGACGACGACGGCCTGATCACGCGGATCGAGATCTTCCTCCAGCACCAGGAGGACGAGGCTCGAGCCGCTGCGGATTCGCTCAGGCGCTGAACAGCTGGGCGAGGGAGCGGCCGACGTCGGGCGGCTCCTCGCTGCCCTCGGCGGCGGCGGCGGCGCCGTCGGCGAGGGCCTTGGCGGCCTCGGAGATCTGGCTGGCGCGGTTGGGCCGGAGGGTGCCGGCCTTGGCGGCTTCCTTGAGGTCGGACTCCATCAGGCCGGCCAGCTCGGCCAGGCGCTGGAGGCCGACCACGGCCGCCGTGCCACGCAACGCGTGTGCCTCGGAGCGCAGGGTCTCGAAGTCGGTGGTTCCTGTGTCGAGCCCCGCGGAGATGACGTCGCAGCGGCGGCGCGCCTCCTGGGCGAAGGACTCGATCAGGTCGGCCTCGGCGTTCTCGCTCACCCCGTGACCCCCTGGATCGCCTCGTCGAGCTCATTCACCCCGAAGGCCCCCTCGATGGCGGTGCGGATGACGCCCGCCCGGTCGATCACGAAGACCCAGGGCTCGCTCGGCAGGTGGAAGGCCCGGACCTGCGGGCGCGCGCCCTTGTTCGGGTCGTTGTCGTTGAAGATCTCCATGTGGATGAAGGTGACCTCGTCGCCGTACTCCTCCTTGAGCTGCTCCGTGACGTCGACGACGGGGCCGCAGACACGACTCTGGCAGAACTGAGGGGTCGCGAACAAGAGCACGATCGGCTTCTTCCCGAGCACGTCCGCGAAGTCCTGCTCGTGCTGGGTGCTCGGGGGGAGGCGGGTGTCGATGCTGGCGAGGTCCCCGCCGACCTCCTCGGCGGTCGGCGTATGGACGCGGGGCGGGCGGTCGCCGACCTGCGGCACCTGGCCGAACTGGCCGACCACGGCGCTCGGCAGCAGCGTCGCGCGCGTCTCGCCGCCGTCGTTGACCAGGGCGGCGACGCGCCACTCGCCGTTGGCGGGGAAGTCGATGGTGGTGGTGTAGACGGCGAGCGCGGCGTCGGGGTCGTCGGTCGTCGTCTTGGCGCGGAAGGCGGGTTCGGTCTCGAGGCTCTCGACCGCGGCCGGGAACGGCCCGGTCGCCTTCTGGTCGAGGGCAGATGCCAGGTTCTCCGGCGGCGGCTGGGCGCTGCCCGACTCGCCTTCCTTTGCGCCGCCCTTCGGGATCACCGTCGACTCCGATGGGGGTACGCGGGCGAAGTAGAGGGCGACTTCCGCGTCGGTCATCTGCTCCCGTCCGGTCGAGAAGACGCCGAACCCGTAGCGGTTCTGTCCCTTCTCGAAGACCATCGAAGCCGGCGAGACGACGATGCCGGCCTCCTCAGCCGAGCCGTCGGCCGTTTCGAGCACCTGTCCCAGGGTCTTGCCCTTGGCGCTCGGGAACTCGCTCGCGGGCGGCGCCGGTCGATCGGCGACGGTGCTGCCGCCTGAGCCGTCGCCGTCGGACCCGCCACAGCCGGCGGGCAGGACAACGGCCGCGGCGCTGAACGCCGCGGCGACGGCGACTCGGAGGAAACGCACGCGCCCATGTTATTGAGCGGCGTTGGCGGGGTCGGGGTAGGGTCTCGCGGCGACGGCGACTCCAGGAGAGGAGTGGATTTGGCCGACCGGGCGGCACTGATCACCGGAGGTTCGAGTGGCATCGGCCTGGCGATCGCCCGGGCGCTCGGCGGCGAGGGCTACGCGCTGACGCTGTCGGCTCGCCGGCCGGAGAAGCTCGAGGAGGCGGCCGAGGGCCTGCGCTCAGAAGGGTTCGAGGTCCGGAGCGTGCCGGCCAACATGACCGAGGAGGGCGACGTCGTCGGCCTGGTCACGACGCACCGCGAGGCGTACGGGCGCCTCGACGTTCTCGTCAACAATGCGGGGGTCGGGATCGGGGCGCCGATGGACGGGATCCAGACGAAGTACCTGGACATGCAGCTCGGGGTCAACCTGCGGGCGCTGATCATCGGCACGCGCGAGGCGCTGCCGCTGCTGCGCGAGGCCGGCGGGGAACACGGCAAGGCGCTGATCGTCAACACGGCGTCGATCGCCGGCAAGAGCGGGCAGCCGTGGCTGTCGGTCTACGCGGCGACGAAGGCGGCGGTACTGAACTTCACGGTCGCGACCGAGCGCGAGGTCGGCGGCCAGGGGATCGCCTGCACGGCGCTGGCGCCGGGATTCGTCGACACGGCGATGACCGATTTCGTCAAGGAGCAGGTGAAGCCGGAGGAGATGATCCGGCCGGAGGACCTGGCGGAGGCGGTGCTCTTCCTGCTGAGGATGTCGCCGAACTGCCGCGTCCCGGAGCTCGTCTTCACGCGGCCCGGCGAGGCCATCGGGGCGCCCTGAGGCGGAGGTCAGTCGCGGCGGTCGGCGGAAGCGGCGAGCGTCGCCTCGTAGAGGTCGACGGGCCGGCCGCGCCGGGGGCGGGGGCGCCGGCCGCGGAGGTCGGTGATCCGGATGCGCTCGCGCCGGCCGGTCGGCGGGTCGGGTTCGGGCACCGGCGGCGCGGCGCGGCGCTCGGAACGGATCCGGCCGGCAATCTCGGTCAGCGACTCCTGCGGGGCGTCGTCGGCGAGCAGGCTCATCTCGAGGTAGCTGCGAAGGACGGCGACCTCGCGGCGCGAGGCGGGTCGAGGGCGCTTGGTCGCGCTGGTGAAGTCGTCCCAGGCGCGGGCGAAGGAGGCGAAGCTGGTGCGGCCACCGTTGCGGTGTGCGGCGAGCATCGGGCAGACGCCGCCGTCGCGGTCGGTGTAGGCGCCGACGATGATCGTGTTGCCGTCGATCCCGCGCAGCATCGCCTCGCGCGTGTGCCGGGGCAGGACGGCAACCGCGGTGCGAAGGCGTTCCGCCTTGTTGCGCCGCCGCTTCACCGGCGGAGGGATAGCGGCTGGCGGCGGGTCCGCGCAGGGGTTTGCGCCGGCGGGATGGGAAGTTGCATGGGCGGAGGACGTTGAAGCGGTCGGCGGAGATGCGGCTGCTCGTGGCGGCGTTCGGGGACCCGGGGCACGCCTTCCCGGCGATCGCGCTGGGGCGGGAGCTGGCGTCGCGCGGGCACCGGGTCGTGGTCGAGACGTGGGAGCGATGGCGGGACGCGACCGAAGAGGTCGGGCTGGAATTCCGGGCCGCCGAGCAGTACAGGGTGTTTCCGCCCCCCGGCCCCGAGAGCGGCGACGCCGGCGCGGCGGACGCGGCGATGGCGCTGGCGCCGCTGCTGGAGGAGCTGGAGCCGGACCTGGTGGTGAGCGACATCCTGACGCTGGCCCCGGCGCTGGCGGCCGAGGTGGCGCGGGTGCCGCGGGCGACGCTGATCCCGCACATCTATCCGGTGCACGAGCCGGGGCTGCCGTTCTTCGCGGTCGGGGTGCAGCCGCCGCGGACGCCGGTGGGACGGTGGCTGTGGCGCAGGTCGCTGCCCCTCCTGGAGACGGGGCTGCGGATCGGGCGCGAGGAGCTGAACGGGCAGCGGGAGCGCCTGGGGTTGCGGCCGCAGGCTCGGTTCCACGGCGGGATCAGCGAGGAGCTGGTGCTGGTCGGGACGTTTCCCCACCTCGAGTACCCGCGGGTGTGGCCGGCCCATGTGAAGGTGGCGGGACCGCTCCACTTCCAGCTTCCGTACCGCAACATCGAGCTGCCCGAAGGTGAGCAGCCACTGGTGCTGGTGGCCCCGAGCACGTCGCAGGATCCGCGCAACCGTCTGGTGCGGATGTCGCTCGAGGCGCTGGCGGACGAACCGGTGCGGGTCGTGGCGACGACGAACCGGGTGGAGCCGCCGGAGCCGATCCCGGTACCCGGCAATGCGGTGCTGGTCGACTGGCTCTCCTACAGCCAGGTGATGCCGCAGGCCTCGCTGGTGGTATGCCACGGCGGGCACGGCACCGTGGCGCGGGCGCTCGGTGAGGGGGTGCCGGTCCTGGTCTGTCCCGCGGTCGGCGACATGGCCGAGACGGCGGCGCGGGTGACCTGGTCGAAGGTGGGGCTGTCTGTGCCCTGGCGGCTCTGCCGGCCCGGGCCGTTGCGGTGGGCGGCGCGGGAGCTGCTGGGGGAGCCTCGGTTCCGCGAGCGGGCGGAGTCGATCGCCCGGTGGTCCGAGGTGAACGACGGAGCGGCTCGCGCCGCCGCGCTGGTCGAAGACCAGGCGCGGGCGACACGGCGGGGGACGATCAGAAGCTAGAGAGCTCCGGGGGTGGGACTCGAACCCACAACCTCTCGGTTAACAGCCGAGCGCATCTGCCAAATTGAGCTACCCCGGATCGTGCTGAGCTACTTCGGATAACCGAAGAGCGGAAGAAAACTGTAGCGCCCTATTCCAGAGGCACGTCCGCCAATCCTGCCTCGACCTCCGCGTGGCAATTGGCGCACAACAGCACGCACTTCGCCGCTTCCGCACGCGCACTGTCGAGCGAACGGGTCACGCCCTGCCGGCTGACGATGAACGCCTTCTGCGAGGGATCCAGATGGTGAAACTGAAGCGCGCCCTGGTAACCGTCGTACCCGCAGATGATGCACGCGCCCCCGGCCTCTTCGACGAGTAGCTGCTTGACCTTGCGCCGCCGCGCGGCGACCGCGTCCGAATTGCACCTGGCGCAGCGGAAGCCCCCATCGGGGCGCTGGAAGAATGCGGTGTGCCCGTGCTTGGGGCACCGCCCGTAAGCCTTCCGGCGGCCCGCCTTCCGGGCTTCCTCGAACTCGTCAACTCGTTCCGAGTAAGCGGTTCTCAAGCCGAGCTTCTTCAACCAGTGCCGCACGCTCGAGTACCCGACGCCGAACCGGTCCGCGATCTCGCGGATCGTGGCGCCGGAGTCAACGAGCTCCCGCAGCCGGATGGGGTCGAGCACCGCCTTCGGGGCGTGGCGAGCCTTCCCCTCTGCTTCCAGGCCGTGCTTCTTCAGCCAGTAGGAGACGGTCGA
>DATFPK010000008.1:0-3105 GCA_035264885.1 Solirubrobacterales bacterium | reverse complement strand
CATGAAATCGGCCTGATCGGGCCAATCGCCACCGTATTAACCCGAATTGGCCAGGCGTCCCGGTGCCTAGGCGAGCGCCTCACGCACGAATTGCACGTCTTCGGCCATCGCCTTGACGCCGCCGGGCGTCTCGACCACCACAGGCGGGCCTGCACGGGCGATCATCGCCCGCAGCGTTTCGGATCCGATCTGGCCCTTGCCGAGGTTGGCGTGCCGGTCCGCTCCGGTGCCTGGCGGGTCGCGCGAGTCGTTCGCGTGCAGGAGGTCGATCCGCCCGGTGATCGCGAGCACCCGGTCGACCGCGTCATCGAGCTCCTCGCCTGCCGCGTGCGCGTGGCAGGTGTCGAAGCAGAATCCGACGTCGAAGCCGGGATCGGGCTTCGAGATCCCTTCCCAGAGGCGCTCGAGCGCGTCGAAGCGCCGGGCGACCGCGTTCTCGCCGCCCGCCGTGTTCTCGATCAGCAGCGGCACCTCCGACTCGAGCATCTCGAGGGTGCGAAGCCACCGTCCCACGCCCTCGCCGACCTCGTCCTCGGCGTGGCCGCCGTGGACGATCACCGCGGCCGCACCGACCTCTCCCGCGGCCTCGCAGGTCTGCTGGAGGATCTTCCGCGACCCGTAGCGGACGTTGTTGCGCGGCGAGCAGACGTTGATCAGGTACGGCGCGTGGACGTAGAGCGGCACCGGCGAGGAGAGCAGCTGGTCCGCGTCCTTGCGCGGCGGGGGCTTCTTCCAGCCCTGCGGGTCCGAGAGGAAGATCTGCGCGCAGTCGCCCCCGACGGCCGCCGCGGCCTCGAGTGGCTTCCTCGGGGAGACGTGGGCACCGACGGTCGCCTTCTTCCGTGTAGTCATCAAACGGGTTGCACTCGGCTGTGCCTCGCACACCCTCGCATAACGGGAGTCTCCCGGAACCGGCTACTTCCTGAACGAGATGACCTGCTGGATCCCCGTGGGGCGATTCGAGTAGGGCGAGGTCACCAGCGGGAGCGGCGTGTACTTGAACTGATCGGCGATCGCGCTGGCGCGCCAGGCCGTGGGGTCGGGCGTCGCCTGCTCGCTGGTGAGCTGGTCGCCGGCGGCCTGAATCGCGGTCCAGATCTCCTGCCGGCACGCCTTCAGGTGGCCCTTGCCGCAGTAGGTCAGGCGGAACTGGTCGGGAAGTCGCTTCTTGGAGAGCAGCGCGCGGATGTCGCGGTCGAAGTACATGTACCAGCCTTCGCGCTGGCCTCCCGGCGGCGCCTCCCAGCGGTTCATCAGCTTGCCGAGCTCCGGAAGCAGCGACTGACCCAGCCGGGCCGCGAGCTCGTTGCTGACGATCTTGGGATAGGCGGCGTCCATGATCGCGGCACCCGGGTAGTCGATCTTGCCGTCGCCGTCCAGGTCCAGCCGGTTCCCGCCGTGCTGGCGCCAGCTCCGGAGCAGGTCGAGCATCTGCTTCGCCTGGGATGAGGGCGGGGTGGAGCCGTGGAGGAGCTTCGCGAGCAGGGGCACCATCGCGATCGCGCGGACGTCCTGCGTGGCGGCGGCGTTCATCGCCGCGGTCACGGAGGTGGGCGACCACCTTCCATGCTTGCGGAGCCGCTTCAGGTTGAAGTTGAGGAGCTGGATGCGGCCTACCGAGCCGTTTCGGGCCCAGTCGTCGTCCGCGGCGCCGAAGCCGTGGGCCGCGCCGTTGTTCCAGTTGGTCAGGAAGCCCTGGCCGGGATCGACTCCCTGGGGATGCTGGTCGGGCTTCAGGAAGCCGCGCCACTCAAAGCGCCCGGTGCCCTTCGTCGGCAAGCCGGGATCGACCCCGGGCGGGCGGATCGGCAGCCGGCCGCTCGTGTACTCGGCGATGTGCTTGCTGTCGATGTAGAAGCCGTTGAAGGTCTGCGGGCTGAGCGAGATGGCCTTGAAGAAGCTCTTCGGGTCATGCACTTGGCCGTTGGAGAGGCGGCGGTAGTAGAGCTGGTCCAGGATGTCCTTCCCGCGGCTCGAGCGCTTGGACGAGATCGCGACCCAGCGGCCGTGGGCCTTGGCGTAACCCTGGACCGGGCCGTGCACGGTGGTCAGGAAGCTCACCGGCTTTCCGTCCAGGGTCCCGGCGTCGAAGTGCCCCATCGGCCGGCACCGGCCCTTGTACACGTACCTCTCGGTGCTTCCGCCGCAGAGCGTCTCCGCGTACTGGTCGATGATGTCGCCGCCCGCGGAGGTGAGCGTGGTGGCGAAGCGGGGTGTGCGCCCGATCAGCAGATAGCCGGGGAACGGCGCCGAGGTTGCGCCTCGCCAGTGCAGATGCGGGGCGTGCATGTCGATCTCGAGGACGAGCCCGGGGAAGAAGTGGCTGATCTGCGGGCCGCCGACCAGGATCGGGTGTCCCGTGGTGGAACGGCGGCCGGTGACCATCAGCTCGTTGCTCGCCTGCACGCGCGCCGAGCGGCGCGCGACGCTCGCGGAGCGAACGGCGGGCGTCGTGGCGAAGCTGTTGTGGTCCAGCACGACGCTGCCGGGGTGCTTCTTCGGGATGTGCCCGTACGGGAAGTTCCCGGGAACGGACGTCACGCTGCGCGGGTTCTTGAACTGGCGAAGGTCGTTGAACGCCGCGAAGCCGCGTCCCGAGCCGAGCTGCTTCTGGAGCCCATTCAGGAACTCCGCGTTCCTCGCCTCGCGGCCGCCGCCCTGGCCCAGGAACTGTCCCTTCAGGGCGTTGACGGCGTAGACGTCGTTGCGGGTCCAGGGCGCATTCGGGGAGTTGGTCGCCGCCAGGTACGTGTTGATCCCGGAGACGTACGTGTCGATGTCCCGCAGGACGGCCCTGCCCTCCTTGCCGTGGCGCTTCAGCACCCTCGTCTCCTGCGCGACGGCGGCCTCGGTCTGGGCGCTCGGCTTGAAGCTCTGCAGGCCCGCCGTCAGCTCGATCGCGCTCAGGCCGGGGGCGTCGATGACGGCGACCCGGGCGTTGTAGCGGGCCTGCTCCAGAAGCAGTCCGCGGTCCTCGGCCAGGATCCAGCCGGACGCCTGTATCCCGCCCTGCCGGGTGCCGGCGTAGACGTGCGGCACGTTGAAGCGGTCGCGCAGGATGGTCACGCCGGGGAACGGCACGCTCTCCTGGGTGGCCGGCCCGTC
>DATFPK010000007.1:0-3150 GCA_035264885.1 Solirubrobacterales bacterium | reverse complement strand
GACGTAGTGGTTCGCGGCAGCCGCAAGTTCCGCTTCGTCAACACGCACCTCGAGGCGTTCGGCGACCCGTCGATCCGCGAGGCGCAGGCGAAGGAGCTGACGGCCAAGGGCGGTCCCGCCCGCGGCCGGCTCGCCGTCGTCCTGGTGGGTGACCTGAACTCGGACGACAACACGGTCAGCGGTGCCGACCGCAAGGCCTACCTGGCGCTGAAGCGCAAGGGGTTCGTCGACCGGTCCACCGAGCGGCCGATGAGCTGCTGCATCAAGTCGGGCATCCTCACGTCCAACTTCGGTGCGGTCAGCGACTTCGACCACCACATCGACCACGTGCTGACCAACAGGCCGCGGAAGGTGAAGAGGATCTCGGCGGCGGTGACCGGCCGGGCTCCGCAGAACGGCTACTGGGACTCCGACCACGCCGGGGTCTTCAGCAAGCTGCGGGTCCTGCCGTAGGCATCGCGCGCAGCGCTGAACGGGTGCGGCCCGTCCCCCCGGGGGCGGGCCGTTCTCGTTCCGGCCCTTGCTCCGGCAGGCGGCTGGGCTGCGCCGGCAGGCGGTTTCCGCCGCCGCGTCAGATCCAGGCGACGATCTTCTATACTCTCGCTCAGATTTCTTAGGCAGAAACGACAGAAGCTGGAGGAAGAGCGAAAGTGGCTAAGACGATTGGGATCGACCTGGGCACGACCAACTCGTGCGTGGCCGTCCTCGAGGGCGGCGAGCCGACCGTGCTCGAGAACGCCGAGGGCGGCCGGACCACCCCGTCCGTCGTGGCCTTCACCGAGTCCGGTGAGCGCCTCGTCGGCACGGTTGCCAAGCGGCAGGCCGTGATGAACCCCGAGAACACGATCTTCTCGATCAAGCGGTTCATGGGCCGCAAGGAGGCCGAGGTCAAGGAGGAGGAGACGATCGTCCCCTACGAGGTCGAGGCCGGCCCGAACGGCGACGTCCGCGTGGACGCCCGCGGCAAGCAGTACTCGCCGCCTGAGATCAGCGCGATGATCCTCCAGAAGCTGAAGGCCGACGCGGAGGCAAAGCTCGGCGAGTCGGTCGACTCCGCCGTGATCACCGTCCCCGCCTACTTCAACGATGACCAGCGCCAGGCGACCAAGGACGCCGGCAAGATCGCCGGCCTCGAGGTCAAGCGGATCATCAACGAGCCGACCGCGGCTTCACTCGCCTACGGCCTCGACAAGGAGGCCAGCGACCAGACGATCCTCGTCTTCGACCTCGGCGGTGGCACCTTCGACGTCTCGATCCTCGAGATCGGCGACGGCGTCTTCGAGGTCAAGTCGACCGCCGGCGACAACCACCTGGGCGGCGACAACTGGGACAAGGCGATCGTCGAGTGGCTCGTCGCCGAGTTCAAGCGCGACCAGGGCGTCGACCTCGCCAGGGACAAGCGCGCCCTTCAGCGGCTCTACGAGTCGGCCGAGAAGGCGAAGATCGAGCTCTCCTCCGCCCAGGAGACGCAGATCAGCCTGCCGTTCATCACCGCGGTCGAGGGCGATCCGAAGCACCTCGACCTCCGGCTCAGCCGCTCGAAGCTGAATGAGCTGACCGCGGAGCTGCTCGACCGGATCGTCAGCCCGGTCAAGCAGGCGATCTCCGACGCCGGCGCGCCGGACATCGACCACGTCGTCCTGGTCGGCGGCATGACCCGGATGCCCTCGGTCCGCGAGAAGGTCACCGAGCTGACCGGCAAGGAGCCGCATCAGGGCGTCAACCCCGACGAGGTCGTCGCGGTCGGCGCCGCGATCCAGGCCGGCGTCCTGGCCGGTGACGTCAAGGACGTCCTCCTGCTCGACGTCACGCCGCTGACCCTCGGGATCGAGACCAAGGGCGGCGTCATGACCAAGCTGATCGAGCGCAACACGACGATCCCGACCCGCAAGAGCGAGGTCTTCTCGACCGCCGAGGACAACCAGCCCTCGGTCGAGATCCATGTCCTCCAGGGCGAGCGCGAGATGGCCGCCTACAACAAGAGCCTGGGCAAGTTCCAGCTCACCGGGATCCCGCCGGCGCCGCGCGGCATGCCCCAGATCGAGGTCACCTTCGACATCGACGCGAACGGCATCCTCAACGTGTCGGCCAAGGACCTCGGGACCGGCAAGGAGCAGAAGATCGAGATCAAGGCGGGGTCGGGGCTCGACGAGTCCGAGATCGAGCGGATGGTGCAGGACGCCGAGTCCCACGCGGACGAAGACCGCAAGGCGCGCGAGCTGGCGGAGGCCAGGAACGTCGCCGAGAACGCCGCCTACCAGGCCGAGAAGCAGCTCGGCGACCTGGGGGACAAGGTCGACGAGTCCGCGCGGAGCGAGATCGAGGCGGCGATCGCCGACGTCCGCTCCTCACTCGAGTCCGACGACGCCGAGGCGATCAGCCAGAAGACCGAGGCCCTCCAGGGCGCCTTCCACAAGGTGTCGGAGCAGGTCTACCAGGCCGCTCAGGCCGAGGCGGCCGGGGCCGGCGGCTCCGAGAACGGCGCCTCCGCGGCCGGTGACGACGAGGTCGTCGACGCCGAGGTGGTCGAGGAGGACAAGTAATGCCGGAGGAGGCCAAGGAAGCGGCGGCCGAGGGCAAGGCCCCGGCCGACGAGGTCTCCGAGGAGAGGGCCCAGGAGGCCCAGGCCGCCCAAACGGTCGAGGAGGACTTCGATGCCCTCCTCGACCAGACGAAGCGGGAGCGGGACGAGTACCTCGACCTCGCGCAGCGAACGCGGGCCGACTTCGAGAACTACCGCAAGCGGATGGCGGCCGAGACACAGGCCGCCGCCGCCCGCGGCAGAGCCGAGCTGGCCGGCGAGCTGATCGCCGTCGTCGACAGCCTCGAGCGAGCGCTCGCGGCCGCCGAGGTCGACCCCGGTGACGCGCTGAACGGCGAGGCCTCCTCGGATCGGCCCCTGGAGGAGGGGATCCTCCTCACCTACCGCGAGCTGACCGCGGCCCTGCGCCGGGCCGGCGTGGAGGCCTATGACCCGGCGGGCGAGGCGTTCGACCCCGCCTGGCACGAGGCCCTCGGGACCCAGCCGGCCGGCGACGAGTCCAAGCCGGGGCAGGTGATCGAGGTCCTGCAGAAGGGCTACCGCCTCGACGGCCAGGTCCTGCGCGCGGCGCGGGTCATGGTGAGCGAGTAGGGGGCAGCCGTGGCTGG
>DATFPK010000006.1:0-3577 GCA_035264885.1 Solirubrobacterales bacterium | reverse complement strand
TCGGCCTTGCCGGCTGCGGCCTCCGCCTGCTCCTCCGGCGCCAGCGATTTGAGCCAATCGCGATCTGCGATCAGGTCTCGGCCTGTCTCCCCATTCGCCCATTGCTCGGTCGCGAGAAAGGCCTTGTGGAACGGGATCAGGGTGGTGACGCCGCCGACCTCGTACTCGTCGAGCGCCCGCAGCATGCGCCTGGTGGCGTGTTCGCGATCCACGTCCCAGACGATCAGCTTGGCGACCATCGGGTCGTACATCGGGGTCACCTCCGAGCCGGCCTCGACGCCGGAATCGACGCGGACCCCGGGACCCGCGGGCTCCCGGTAGGTCGCGATCCGGCCCGGCGCTGGAGCGAAGTTCTTGTGCGCGGCCTCAGCGTTGATCCGGCACTCGATCGCGTGTCCGCGCCATTCGACCTCGTCCTGCGAGATCGAGAGGGCCTCGCCCGCGGCGATCAGGATCTGCTCGCGGACGATGTCGATGCCGGTGACCATCTCGGTCACGCAGTGCTCGACCTGGACGCGGGTGTTCATCTCGAGGAAGAAGTAGTCCTCGCCGACCTGCAGCCCCTCGACGGTGCCGGCCGAGCGGTAACCGACCGCCTCAGCGGCATCCGTGGCGATCTTGCCGATGCGCTCGCGCATCTCCTCGTCCACGTGCGGCCCGGGGGACTCCTCGATCAGCTTCTGGTGGCGGCGCTGGACGGAGCAGTCGCGCTCGCCGAGATGGATCACGTTCCCCTTCGAGTCGGCGAGCACCTGCACCTCGACGTGGCGCGGATCCTCCATGTAGCGCTCGAGGTAGACGGCCGGGTCGCTGAAGAACTTCTCGCCCTCGCGCGAGGCACCCTCGAAGGCCTCCTCGAGCTTGTCCTCGGACTCCGCCACCCGAAAGCCCTTGCCTCCGCCGCCCCCGGCGGCCTTGCAGGCGATCGGGTAACCGATCTCCGCCGCTTGCCTGCGCGCCTCCTCGACATCCTTGGCGGGCTTGATCGAGCCGGGCACGATTGGGACGCCGGCCTTCTGCATCAACTCGCGGGAGCGGGTCTTCGAGCCCATCGCCTCGATCGCCTTCGGCGGGGGCCCGATCCAGGTGATCTTCGCCTTCTCGCAGGCCTGGGCGAATGCCGCGTTCTCGGCGAGGAAGCCGTATCCAGGATGAATCCCCTCCGCGCCGGCGTCCCTGGCGACCTCGATGATCTTCTCGATGTTGAGATAGCTCTCCGCGGGAGTCGGCGGGCCGAGCAGGAAGGCCTCGTCCGCCTCGCGGACGTGCGGGGCGTCGCGGTCGAGCTCCGAGTAGACCGCGACGGAGCCGATTCCCATCTCCTTCAGGGTGCGGGCGACGCGGATCGCGATCTCGCCTCGGTTGGCGATCAGGACTTTCTCGAACACGGCGGCGGAGTATTGCGTTTCGCCCCCAGGCGGCGCGTAGCCGCATGATTGCGGAGAGCTACTGATGTGCGGAGCCCGTCGGTCGGGCAGGGTTGCCGGATGCGTCCGATCGCCCGCCTCGCTGCATGGGGGGTCGGCGGGGCCACGGCGATGTTCCTCTTCGCCGCAACCGCCTCCGCCGATCCGCCTCCAGTCCCGACGATCACGGAGCCCGCCACCGACGCGCAGCTGGTGCACCCCGCAGACGTGCACATGGAGGTGGCGCAGCCCGCGAGCCCGGAGGAGGATGCCTGCACCGACTGGGAGATCTGGTCGGCGGACCTCGCCCAAGCGCTCTGGCGCGCCCCTTGCGCCCAGGGGGTCTTGGCGCACCACATCCATCTCGGGGACGGCAGCTTCCTGCGCGACGCGAGGGGCCTCGAATACGACTCGAGCTACGTGCTCCGCGCCCGCTTCCGCGACGACTTGGACGAGGTCGGCGGCTGGGCGCTGCGGCGCTTCGACACGGTCCCGCCTTCATCCCCCGGCGGCGGGATCCCGTGGACGCCCCTCGAGCCCGGCTACGTGATCGACGAGGTCGCAGGAGGGTTTCAGCTGCCGCTCAACGTCGCCTTCGTCCCGGCGCCCGGACCCGGGCCGAAGGACCCGCTTCTCTACGTCGCCGAGCTCTACGGCACGATCAAGGTGGTCACGAGGGACGGCACGGTGAGCGACTACGCCACCGGGCTCCTCAACTTCGATCCGCTGGGGTCGTTCCCGGGCTCGGGCGAGCACGGTCTGACCGGCCTCGCCGTCGATCCCGCCTCGGGCGATGTGTTGGCGAGCATGCTCTACGCCTCGCCGTCGGACCCGGCGGCTCACTACCCCAAGGTGGTGCGGCTGCACAGCGCGGACGGCGGCGTGTCGGCTGCGAGCCGGGCCACGATCCTCGACATGGCGGGCGAGACGCAGGGCCCGTCTCACCAGGTCTCGAATCTGAGCTTCGGCCCCGACGGGAAGCTCTACGTCCATGTCGGCGACGGCTTCGTCCCGCAGACGGCCCAGGACCTGAGTTCGTTCCGCGGCAAGATCCTGCGGGTCAACGTGGACGGCACTGCGCCGGCCGACAATCCGCTCTACGACGCATCCGACGGGATCACGGCCCGCGACTACGTGTTGGCATATGGCTTACGGAATCCGTTCGGCGGCGCCTGGCGCGCCGCGAACGGCGCCCACTACGAGGTCGAGAACGGCCCGGCGGTCGACCGGCTGGTGAGGGTGGATCCGGGCGTCAACTACGGCTACGACGGCAGCGACGCAAGCATGCTCATCGGCGCGCTCTACAACTGGGCGCCGTCGCACGCGCCCGTGAACATGGCCTTCGTCCAGCCGGCGACCTTCGGCGGGAGCGGCTTCCCGGCCCCCCAGATGGATCGGGCGTTCGTCACCGAGTCCGGGCCCACCTGGGCGACCGGTCCGCAGGAGCGCGGCAAGCGAATCGTGGAGTTCGACCCCGACCCGCAGACCGGGGAGATCGGTGGCCACCCCCACGACCTGGTCGAGTACACCGGCACCGGCAAGGCGACGGCCGTCGGGCTCGCCGCAGGACCCGACGGCCTGTACTTCACCGAGCTCTACAACGACAGGGACCTGGCGTCGCCGGTGACCCCGGGTGGCAGGCTGCTCAGGGTGCGGTACGGGCCGCCCACCGCACCGACCCTGGTCGCGGCGAGCCCGGCCTCCGGGGCGAACGAGAATTCGCCGCGGATCGTGGGCACGGCTCAGTTCGCGTCAACGGTCGGGATCTACACGGATCCGGGCTGCGTGTCGCTGGCCGCGTCGGGTACGTCGGATGAGCTCGAGACCACCGGGATCCCGGTCCACGTGCCGGACAACTCGACGACGCGCTTCTACGCCGCCGACTCCGTCGCGGCGAGCACCTCGGACTGCTCTGCGGCGCTGACCTACGTGGAGCAGTCGCCCGCCGGCGCCGTCGCTACCGGCTTCAACCTCCGCGCGGCGAAGCGAAGGTGTGCCAAGAAGTTCAAGGGCAAGGCACGCGCTCGCTGCGTCAAGCGAGCGAAGAAGAAGGCGCGAGCGGTCGGGGTCTAGTCCTCGACGGCGGCCGCTGCGGGACGCGCTCTCGCCTTGGCCCTCGCCGCCAGCTCCCGCTCGAGCCTGGCGATGCGCTCCAACTCGGCCTGCTCCTC
>DATFPK010000005.1:0-50169 GCA_035264885.1 Solirubrobacterales bacterium | reverse complement strand
CGCGCGCGAGGCCGGCGTTCAGCTCCGGTTCGAGGCGGCGGTCGCCGGCGTCATCCCGATCATCCGGGTGATCCAGGAGAGCTTCGGCGTCACCGAGGTCGCCAAGGTCTTCGGGATCGTCAACGGCACCACCAACTTCATCCTCAGCGAGATGGCCTCAAGCGGTGCGGCCTACGAGGACGTGCTGCGGCGCGCCCAGGAGCTCGGCTACGCCGAGGCGGACCCGACCGAGGACGTGAACGGCGCCGACGCCGCGGCGAAGATGGCGATCCTCGCCCGCCTCGCCTTCCACACGCAGGTCACGCTCGACGAGGTGGACTACGAGGGCATCGAGTCGATCCGCCCCGACGATCTCGCCTACGCCAAGGAACTCGGCCTCTCACTGAAGCTGCTCGGCGTCGCCGAGCGCCGCGACGGCGGAATCAGCATCCGCGTCTTCCCCTGCTTCCTCTACCGCGGCCACCCGCTCGCGCCGGTCGAGGGCCCGTTCAACGCGGTCATGGTCGAGGCCCCCGAGATCACCGAGGTGACGATGTCCGGGCCGGGCGCCGGCGGCGTCCAGACCGCATCGGCGGTGCTGGGCGACGTCGTCTCGATCCTCTCCGGAGACGCGCCGGTCCACGAGGTCCGCGCCGACCTGCCCGTCGTCCGCGATGTCACGTCGTCCTTCTACCTGCACCTCGAGGTGGCGGACGAACCCGGGGTGCTCGCTCAGATCGCCCGGGTGCTCGGCGAGAAGGGCGTTTCGGTGAAGAGCGTCGTCCAGCGGGGCCTCGGTGACGACGCCCGGCTCGTGATGGTCGTCCACGAGGCGCCGGAGGACAGCTTCATCGGAGCCGTGCAGGAGATCTCACGCCTGGACTTCCTCCGCTCGCCACCCCGCTACATCCGCGTCATCGAAGAGGAGTTCGTATGAGCCCCGGGAGGGGAGCTCGCCGGTGCCCCAGCCGCTGATCGAGAGGTACCGCGAGCGGCTGCCGCTCGAGCCCGGTGACCCGGTGGTCAGCCTGAACGAGGGGTCGACGCCGCTGATTCCGAGCGAGCGGTTGAGCGAACGGATCGGCGCGCAGGCGTACCTGAAGTTCGAGGGTGCGAACCCGACCGGGAGCTTCAAGGACCGCGGCATGACCGTGGCCGTGTCGCGGGCCAGGGGAGTGGGGGCCGAGGCGGTCATCTGCGCCTCGACCGGCAACACCGCGGCGAGTTGCGCCGCGTACGCGGCGCGGGCCGGATTGCGAGGCGCGGTGATCGTGCCGGAGGGCAAGATCGCAATCGGCAAGCTGGCACAGGCGCTGATGCACGGGGCGCGGGTCATCGCGCTGCGCGGCAACTTCGACGAGGCGCTGACGATCGTCCGCGAGCTCGCCGATCGCCACCCGATCGAGCTGGTCAACTCGGTCAACCCCTACCGGATCGAGGGCCAGAAGACGGCCGCCTTCGAGGTCGTCGACGAACTGGGAGAGGCTCCCGCGGCGCTGGCGATCCCGGTCGGCAACGCCGGCAACGTGACGTCCTGGTGGCGGGGCTTCCAGGAGGTCGGCGCGGCGCCGGTGCTCTACGGTTTCCAGGCCGAAGGCGCGGCGCCGCTGGTGCAGGGGGCGCCGGTGGCGAACCCGGAGACGGTGGCGTCGGCGATCCGGATCGGCAACCCCGCCCGCTGGGAGGAGGCGATGGACGCCTTCACGTCCTCGCGAGGCCGGGTCGCCGCGGTTTCCGACGAGCAGATCATCGACGCCTACCGCTGGCTGGCCGCCGACGAGGGCGTCTTCTGCGAGCCCGCCTCGGCGGCGTCAGTGGCGGGGATCCTCGCCCACGGGCTTCCAGTGCCCGAGGGCGGCACGGGCCCCGAGTCGGTCGTCTGCGTCCTGACAGGGCACGGGCTGAAAGACCCGGACACCGCGCTCGGGAAGGCACCCGCGGTGACCAACTGCGAGAACGACATCGCGGCGGTCGAGCGGGTCGTCTTCGCCTGACTACCGATACCCGAAATCGACCTTGCTCGGTTCATGTGGGGTGATCTAACTTCGATCCTGGGTGCGTGGGAGAACCTTGCCAGCTGGAGATCAGCGAGCGGCGATCCACGTGCGGACCAGGCGCCTGGAAGGAACGGATCGACCTTTCCTTATGAAGGACTCGGCCAGGCGGAGCGTCGAGGTCGGGGACCGTCGTCCACGTTCACCCGCGACAACGATCCGACTGAATCCGCCGCTTCGCGGCGTCTAGTGTGCGCCGTCAGGCCATGGAACCCGCGGTCGAGTTCCTCTGGTGGCGGGAGTGCCCCTCGTGGGAGCGGGCGCTCACGATCGTCCGCGAGGAGATGGAGCGCGCCGGACTGCCGGCCGCGCACCTCCGCGTGGCCGAGGTGAACGATGAGGCGGCGGCCGAGCGACTGGGCTTTCCGGGGTCGCCGACGATCAGGGTCCGCGGCGAGGACATAGATCCGCCCGGCCCCGACACCCCGATCGGCCTAACCTGCCGGGTCTACCGGCGGGCGGACGGGCGGGTGTCGCCGCTTCCCGACCCGGAGCGGGTGAGGAGCGCGCTGGCCGCGCTCGCGGACGAACAGGGGAAATGCAGATGAGCGACGGGATCTCGATCGGGGACCGGGCACCGGAGTTCAGCCTGGCCGACACGAGCGGCGCCGAGCACGCAGTCGGCGGGGACGGCGGGGGAGACGCCGCCGCGACGGTCGTCTACTGGACGTGCAACCACTGCCCCTATGCCCTGGCCTGGCAGCCGCGGATCCACGACGTCGTCGCCGACTATGGCGACCGTGGGGTCCGCTTCCTCGCGGTGAACTCGAACGACCCGGGCCGCTACCCGGCCGATTCGCCGGCGGCGATGGCCGACCGCGTCGAGCGCGAAGGCGTCTGGGAGCACCCGTTCCTCCACGATCCGACGCAGGAGGTCGCCCGCGCCTTCGGTGCGCAGAAGACCCCGGACGTCTTCGTCTTCGACCGCGATCTGGCGCTGCGGTACCGGGGTGCCCCCGACGGCGACTACGACGACGAGGAGCAGCGCGCGGGCTGGCTGCGAGAGGCGCTCGATGCGGTCCTCGCGGGCCACGAGGTGGATCGGGACGAGACCGAACCGGTCGGCTGCTCGATCAAGTGGCGATGACCGGCCGCCGCCGCCTCGTCCGGGTGCCGGCCTCCTCGGCGAACCTCGGTCCGGGTTATGACGTGATGGCGGCGGCCATGTCGCTGTTCCTCGAGGTGGACGTCGAGGAGGCCGGAGAGATGGAGGTGCTCGTCGAGGGCCTTGACCTGCCGGCTGGCCGCGAGAACCTGGTGGTGCGGGCGTTCGAGGCGCTGCACCCTGCCGACGGCCTGCGCTTCACCATCCGCAGCGAGATCCCACTGGCCCGGGGGCTCGGCTCGAGCGCCGCGGCGATCGTGGCCGGCCTGATGGCGGCGGACCACCTGTACGAGCTGGCGCTGAGTCGCGAGGACCTGCTGGCGCAGGCGGCCGAGATCGAGGGCCATCCCGACAACGTGGCGGCGGCGATCTACGGCGGCTTCGTCGTCTGCGGGTCCGAGAACGGGCGGCCGGCGGCGGCGCGGTTCGATCCCCCCGAGGGGCTGGAGGCGATCGCCGTGGTCCCGCCCGACGAGGTGCCGACTCGAGAGGCGCGCGAGGCGATCCCGGCCGAGGTGCCGCTCGCCGACGCAATCGCCAACGCCGGTGCAACCGCCACCCTCGTACTCGGGCTGGAGCGCAACGACCTCACCCTCGTGTCACGCGGGCTCGCCGATCGCGTCCATCAGCCGCGCCGGCGCCATCTCTACCCGCGCTCGATGGAGATCGTCGACTCGGCGGGGGTGACCGGGGCGCTCGGGGCGACGATCTCCGGTGCCGGACCGACGGTGCTCGTCTGGACGACGTGGCAGGACGCCGGCAAGGTGAAGGCAGAGCTGGAGCGTCGCTGCGCGGGGTGGGCCGAGGTCCGCCGCGTGCCGTTCACGCCGCACGGCGGCGACGTGCCCGAGCTCTGATGGAGCCCTGGCGCGGCGGCCGCAGGTTGGTGGAGAATCGAAGCGAACCCAGCAAGGAGGAGAGATGACCGAGGCGGACGGCTTTAGCGTCAAGAAGCTCACCGACTTCGAGGAGATGGAGGGGTCGGGTGAATCCACCTGGCGGCTGGCGAGGAAGTCGCTGGGCATCGGCGCCTTCGGGATGAACGTGGTGGACATCGGGCCCGGGGGCAACATCCCCGAGCACACCGAGGAGGAGCGCGATCAGGAGGAGGTGTTCATCGTGATCGAGGGAAACGCCGTGGCCGTGCTCGACGGCATGGACCAGCCGGCGCCGAAGGGCACCTTCGTCCGCGTCTCGCCCCACGTGCGCCGCACCATCCGCAACGACGGCGACTCCCACGCGCGGATCATGATCGTCTCGGCGCCGCGCTCGAGCGGCTACGAGCCGATGGGCTGGGGCTAGCGCCTACTCCGCCTCGGACGGGGCGTGGACGATCTCGAGCTTGATGCCGTCGGGGTCGTAGAAGAAGACGGCGTAGTACCCGCGGCTGTAGCCGTATTCCTGCGGACCGCTCTCGATCTCGACGCCCTCCGCGCGGAGCCATTCGGCGCGCTCGTCGACCGCATCGCGGTCGGGAGCGGCGAAGGCGATGTGGTGGATGCCGATCCCGTAGCGGTCATATGGCACCTCGTGGGCATCCGACTGCCGCTCCCTGACGCTCAACGAGCCGTAGCCGCCCCTCCGGCCCACGTACACCACCGGCTCGCCGCGCTCGCCTTCGATCTCGGAGCGGCGCACGTAGCCGAGCGGCTCGAGCAGCGCGGAGTAGAACCCGAGGCTGCGCTCCAGGTCGCTGACCACGAGGTCTAGGTGGTCGATCGCCTCCAACCGTCCGGCCGTCAGACCCGGGCGCGCTCGGGGACGAGCTCCTCGAACAGCTCTTCGACCCGGGCCCGCCGCTCGGGCATCCCGAGGCGCTCGAGGAGCTCCGCCGCCAGGCGCAGGTAGTCGGCGCCCCGGTCGGCCCGGTAGTCGAGGATCGGGATCGCCCGCTCGGCCGATTCGGCGTAGGCGATCGACCTACGGATCACCGTGTCGAAGACCTTGTCGCCGAAGTGTTCGTGCAGAGACTCGAGCGTCTCACGGGCGTGCTTCGTACGCATGTTGGCGATGTTGAGGACGATGCCGAGGACGTCGAGCTCGGGGTTCAGGTTCTCGCGGGCGAGCCCGATCACCTCGAGCGCCTGTTCGACGCCCTGGAGGGAGAAGTACTCGGCCTCGGTCGAGAGCAGCGCCCGGTCGGCGGCGACCAGGGCGTTGACGGTCAGGAGCCCCAGGGTCGGAGGGCAGTCGATCAGGACGAAGTCGTAGCGGCGCTTGCACTCGCGCAGCGCGTTTCGCATCGTCAGCTCGCGGCCCATCTTGCCGCTGAGGATCAGCTCCGCCTCCGCGAGCCCCAGGTTGGCGGGGATGACCCTGCCGTGGACGGCGTCGACCGCCTTCGCCTGGCCCGCGAGGACCTCCCCAAGGGTCGGGTGGGCGCCCGGGTCGGTGTCGAAGTAGTCGGAGAGGTTGCCCTGCGGGTCGCCGTCGACCGCGAGGACCTCGGCGCCGGTGCGGCTGAGGACGTCGGCCAGCGACCGGGTCATGGTCGTCTTCCCCGTGCCCCCCTTCTGGGAGAGGATCGCGATCGTCGTCGCCATGGGATCGCGAGCCTATTCGTTCTCGCCCAGCAGACCGTCGAGCTCGGCGAGCATCCCACGCGTTCGACGTTGACCTGAATAGTCGCGGTCAACGTCGAACGCATCGGGCAGGAGATCGCGGCCGATCCCGCTTTCGTGCCGTTTTGATCTATAAGCTGTCCCCCCGTAAGCGGCCGTGCAAGCTGGACGCCCGGCCGAAGACCCCGTCGCGCGCCCGCTCGAAGAAGGCGCGGAACTCGGAGGCAGCATGACCAGCAGCCAGTCACCCGGGCGCCGCCCTGAGGGCGCCGCTAGGTCCGCGAGCGGCGAGGAGCAGTCGCGCCCGCAGCGCTACTCCCCCGAGCTTCCCTGGCGCCCCCGCGTCTCCCCGCCGAGCGTCGAGGACAAGGACGCCTGCGCGATCTACGCCTCGGTCCGCAAGGACGCGACGCCGAGCCATCAGCCGGTCGAGCTCGCCGTCTCCTCGCTCCAGAAGATGCTCCACCGGGCCGGCAACGTCGACGGCGAGGGCGACGGCTGCGGCCTCCTCGTCGACATCCCGCGCAAGATCTGGGCCGAGGAGGTCCGGACCGGGGGCCACGACCCCTCCCTGACGCTCGACCGCGCCTTCGCGGTCGGCCACGTCTTCATCGAGCGCTCCCAGGACCAGGAGCGGGTCCGCCACGACGCCCGCGAGCTTCTCGGCCGCGGCGGCTTCCGGGTACTCGCAGAGCGGATCGGCGCCGTCAACTCGCCCGCCCTCGGGCCGACCGCGCGTGAGGAAGAGCCCCACTTCTGGCAAGTCGCCGGCCTGGTCCCCGACGCCGGCGACCGGGAGCGCCTCCTCTTCGACCTCCTGATCGAACTCGAGCAGCAGCTCGGCGTCCACGCCGCCTCCTTCTCGGCGACCACCTGCGTCTACAAGGTCATGGGCGCCCCCACGGTCCTCGGCGACTACTACCCCGACCTCAAGGACGCGCGCTTCGAGACGATCGGCGCCTTCGGCCACAACCGCTACTCGACCAACACCTGGCCCTCCTTCAAGCGAGTCCAGCCGTTCACGGTCCTCGGCCACAACGGCGAGATCAACACGATCGAGCAGCTCCGTCAGGAGGCGAAGATGCTGGGGGTGCCGATCGAGGCCGGGTCCTCGGACTCCCAGGACCTCAACCGCACCGTGGACACCCTCATCCGCCGCGACGGGCTCTCGCTCGCCGAGGCGATGGAGATGGTCGTGCCACCGATCGTCGAGGAGGTCCGCGGGCTCCCGTCCGAGCTGCACCGCTTCTACATGTATCTGCGCCAGGCCATGGGTCCGTTCGCCCAGGGACCGGTCGCCCTGATCGCCCGCCACGACGACGAGTGCGTCTTCTCGGCCGACGCCATGGGCCTGCGCCCGCTCTGGCAGGTCGAGACCTCCGACGACTTCGTCTTCAGCTCCGAGCCCGGTGTCGTCCCGGTCGATCGGCTGGTCTCCGAGCCGAAGCCGCTCGCCCCAGGCGAGAAGGTCCTGGTGGAGATAGATCGCGGGGCCCGCCGCTCCACCCTCAGCCCCCACGATGCGATGCTGCGCGTCGTCCGCGACCGCTGGCTTGCCCGGGCCGGCGACGACGAGGCCGGCCCCTACGACCGCGCCCTGGCCACCGGCGGCCCGCTCGAGGGCGAGCAGGTCCCCGGCTACTCCGACGCCGGACCCGAGGAGCCGGTCAAGGTCTCCGACCGCGTCCTCGCCGGCTTCGGCTGGCAGCGGGACGACGTCAAGCTCGTCCAGCAGATGGCGTCGAACGGCGCCGAGCCGATCGGCTCGCTCGGCTACGACGGCCCGCTGGCCGCCCTTTCGCCCGAGCGTCACAACCTCGCCGACTACTTCAAGGAGACGGTCGCCGTCGTCACCAACCCGGCGATCGACCGCGAGCGCGAGATCGAGCACTTCTCGACCCGCGCCGTCTTCGGCCGGCGCCCGAGCATCGGGGCCGCCGGCGAGGACACCGGCACGATCGAGACCTCGTTCCCCGTGCTGCTCGGCGGGCACGACGACATCGCGCCGCTGCCCGACTCCGTCTATCGCCGGATCGCCCGCGAGCATCGCACCTACCTCCTCGAGGACCTCTGGGAGGAGTTCCGCGGCCGCGCCGCCGCCGTCGACATCTCGCTGCTCGAATCCGAGACGACGCAGGGCGCGATCGAGCGGATCAAGCAGGAGGCGGTCAAGAAGGCGCGCCACGGCGCCGAGCTGATCGTCCTCACGGACCGGACGGCCTACGAGGGCGAGCGTCGCTTCCTCGACCCTCATCTCGCCGTCTCGGCGGTGGATCAGGCGCTCAAGCACTACCGGGTCGACTCCGGAGAGGAGAACCTGCGGCGCCGCTGCAGCCTGGCCCTGCGCTCGGCGGCGCTGCGCAACGTCCACGACGTGATGCTGGCCCTCGGCCTCGGCGCCAACGGCGTCTGTCCGTACGTGATGGTCGAGGTGGTCTGCGTCGAGGACTACGAGACCGACGTCTCGAACCTGTGCGCCGCCCTCAAGAAGGGGATAGAGAAGGTCATCTCAACGATCGGCATCCACGAGCTCCGCGGCTACGCCCGCCAGTTCTCCTCGATCGGCGTCAAGCCCGAGCTTGCCGAGATCTTCCAGACGCCCGCCTACGCGGCCTCGGCGAAGGGGGGAGTCGGCTTCGCGCAGCTCGACTCCGAGGCGAACGAGCGAGCCCGGATCCTCGCCGGCGATGAGGAGGGCAAGCCGGCCAAGACCTTCCGGTTCTACCCGAAGGTCTACAAGGCGGCGATCGCGACCGCGAACGGCAGCGGCGAGTACTCCGAGTATTCCCAGAAGGTGCGCGACCTCGAGGAGCAGAGCCCGATCTCGATGCGCCACATCATCGGCCTGCGCTCCGATCGGGACCCGGTCGACCCCTCCGGTGTCGACGCCGGGATCGGCCACCACGACTATCCGATCGTGATCAGCTCGATGAGCTTCGGCTCCCAGTCCGAGTCTGCCTTCCGCGCCTACGCGGAGGCCGCGAAGGCGACCAACATCCTCTGCGTCAACGGCGAGGGCGGCGAGATCCGCGACATGTACGGGAACTACCGCAAGTGGCGCGGCCAGCAGGTGGCGTCCGGGCGGTTCGGCGTGTCGGCGGAGATGCTCAACTCCTCCTACGTCGCCGAGATCAAGATCGGCCAGGGCGCCAAGCCCGGCGAGGGCGGGCACCTGCCCGGGAAGAAGGTCTCCGAGAAGGTAGCCGCGGCCCGTAACGCCTCACCGGGGACGGACCTGATCTCGCCCTCCAACAACCACGACCTCTACTCGATCGAGGACCTCGCCGAGCTGATCGACGAGCTGAAGACGGTCAACCCCGATGTCCGCGTGTCGGTCAAGGTCCCGGTCGTCCCCAACATCGGGACGATCGGGCTGGGGATCGCGAAGGCGGGCGCCGACATCATCACCCTGTCCGGCTTCGAGGGTGGCACGGGCGCCGCCCGGCAACATGCCCTCCGCCACGTCGGGCTCCCGTCCGACATCGGCACCCGCGCGGTCCACCGGGCGTTGATGGAGGCCGGCCTCCGCAACCGGGTGGAGATCTGGGCCGATGGCGGCTACCGGCACGGCCACGACATCGTCAAGCTCCACTGCCTCGGCGCCAACCGGATCGGCTTCGGGACGCTCGCGATGGTCAGCCTCGGCTGCACGATCTGCCGCGGCTGCCAGCTCGACACCTGCCACGTCGGCATCGCGACACAGATCGAGACCGTCGAGCAGGCGCAGGAGCACGGCCTGAAGAAGTTCACGCCCCAGGAGGTCGACCGTGCCGCCGAGAGCTGCGCCCGCTTCTTCGCCGCGATGGGCGAGGAGGTCAAGGAGGTCGTCGCCTCGCTCGGCTTCGAGCGCGCCCAGGACCTGGTCGGCCGTTATGACCTGCTCGAGCAGATCGGCCACCGGGACCGGATCGACCTCGCCGAGCTGATCACGCCGCTCGAGGAATACCTCGACCTCGAGCCGGTCGACCTCCCGGTCGCCGAGGAGGAGCTGGTGGAAGCCCGGGCTGAGGCCGGCCTCGTCCGCGCCCGTCCGATCCGGATGGAGCGCAAGCAGGCCTCGGCGCAGATCGCCGCGCTGGCCGACGAGGTCTGCGCGGGCGGTCACGTCCGCAATGACTTCCCTCGCGCCACCGACGCCAACGACCGCGTGCTCGGCACCGAGCTCGCCGGGGCGCTGGCCCGAGGCCGGATCTACGGCGAGGCGCCGGAGCCGACCGAGGACGTGCTCGCCGAGCTGACCTTCAACGGGGGCTCAGTGGCCGGCCAGGGGCTCGGCGCCTTCAACGCCTACGGCGTGGCGATCCGGGTCGAGGGCGGCGCCCAGGACGGCGTCGGCAAGACGATGCTCGGCGGGACGGTCGCGGTCCTCAAGGGCAAGGGGGCGAAGGGCCAGCGGGTCAACGGCTCGGTCGGCAAGTCGTTCGCATACGGCGCGCAGCGCGGCCGCCTGTTCGTGCAGGGGTCGGCCGACTCGCGGTTCTGCATCCGGCTCTCCGGCGCCGACGTGGTCCTCGGCGGCGAGCCCGCGGAGGAGATCGACGACGGCCGCGGCTGCGTGGTCGACCGCGCGAACGCCAAGGGATTCGCCTTCGAGTACATGACGTCGGGGCGCGCCGTCGTCCTCGGCGACATCGGCCCCTGGGCCTGCGCCGGCATGACCGGCGGGCGCGTCTACGTCAGGCACAACGCCTTCGGCATCGACAGGGCCGCGATCGAACGGCGCCTCGGAGACGGCGCCAAGGTCGAGCTCGCCGAGCTCGACGCCGAGGGGGAGCTCGACGTCCAGGACCTGCTCGGCCACTACGCCGACGAGCTGCGGGCGACGGGACAGGACGACGAGGCCGGCCGCATCTCCGGCCTCGCCGCCGCCGCGCCGGAGCACTTCCTGATGGTCGTGCCCCACAAGGTCCAGGCGGACCCGAGCATCTCGACCGAGTAGACGCCGGTCAGGGGCGGGTGCCGATCCCGCGCAGCTCCTCGAGCAGGGTGTCGAGGAGGGAGTTGGTCCCGTCGGCGGCGCGGGCCACGGCGGCGTCCGCGGCCGCGTGCAGACGTTGCTCGGCGGCGGCGATCCGCCGCTCGACCCGGCGCTCGAGCTCCTCTTCGATCGCCCGTGCCTGCCGGTCCACGGCCTTGGCCACGGCCTTCGAGGCCCGCTTGTCGACGTCGCGGGCCAGCCTGCGGCGCAGCTTCTTGGCCCGGCGGCGCGTCTCCTTGCGGGCCACCTCGGCCGCCTCGGCTCGCAGGACGTCGATCCGCCCCGCGTCACGCTGGCCGAGCCTGCGCTCGAGCTCCGCGATCCGCTCCTCGAGCCGCCGGCCGACCTCTCGTTCGATCTCGTCGATCCGCGTGGCGAGGTCGGCAGGCAGCGCCGGGGCCGGCTCCTCGGGCGGGGGAGCAGGCTGATCCGGCTGGTCGGCCGGAGGCCGGCGCATCCCCGCTTCGACCCGCTCCATCTCCCGGTGGAGCCGCTCGCGTGCCCGGCGGGCCCGTTCGGCCCGCTCATCGTCGCCGCCGGCCGGGTCGGCCGGCCCGTCGCGGGCACGCCGCTCTGCGAGCCGCCGCAGCCACTCGCTTGGCGTGACAGGCGGTTCTTCGGGCCCCCGGCCCTCTCCAGACTCTTCCGTCACTCGACGGAAGGCTAGGACTCGATCAGGACGAGGCGGTAGCGACCGATCGCGAGCTGGTCGCCGTCGGAGAGCGCCGCCCATTCGACGAGCTCGCCGTTCAGGTAGATCCCGTTGAGGCTGCGGTCGTCGAGGACGCGGAGGCGGCGCCCCTCCTCCCAGACGACCAGTGCGTGGCGGCGCGAGACCGTGGGGTCGTCGAGCCGCAGGTCGGCGGTCACGCTGCGCCCGACGCGGTTCCAGCCGTGGTCGAGCTCGTGCACGTGGATGCCGTCGTCCTCCCAGGCGAAATACCGCCCCGGCCCGGGAAGGGATGCGCGCGCCTCGGCCAGCCAGTGCGGCTGGCGTTCGGTCCCCGGCGGGACCTGGAACTCGATCGTCCGGTCGGAGACCGAGCGCTCGAGGAGGCCGCCGCTGCCGATCATGGTGGCGGTCCCGTCGGCGTCGTCGGTGGGGGAGGGGTCGAACATCGACGCGCGTCGGAAGACCGTGCCGCGACAGCGGGGGCAGTCGGGGAGGTCGTCGAGCTGGCGAAGCGAGACGTGAGAGTTGCACCCGACGCAGGAGAACGTCCCGGCCCCCGGGGACATGCCTGAAACGTACGAATCGCTCGCGGCGCTGATCACGACTGGTCCTTCCTCCCTGCCGCGTTTCATGCTACAGACGCCTCAAGGAGCGGTTTGGAAATTCGTGCGCATTTCAACCGAATCTCCAGCAATTTGCGGCGAACGAGGACGTGGCGCCGCTCACGCCAGGGGCGCAGCGGCGGTCCGCGGCCGGCCGGCGGGCACGGGCCGCGGATACTCGCGACGCACGGTGGCGGCGCCGCCCGCGGTGCGGACGCGCTCGCGGCGCAGCGGATCACCGAGCGCCTCGGCCCGCGGCTTCGCGCTGCAGAGGTCGCAGACGAATGACTCGCGCCGGCCCCGGCCGACCACCGTCACCTCTTCGCCGACCAGCGGCGTCCGGCAGCAGACCGAGCAGAGAGCGGATTCCTCCACGCTCGCCTCTTCTGCGGCGCCGGCCGCGTTCCTTCCCCGTCGCGGCGACTCATAGAATCGCCGCGGATGGGCCCAGTTCGCGCCGAGATCGACGTCGACGTGCCGCGCGAGCGGGCCTTCGCGGCGGTCGGAGACCTCGCTCTGCGCCCGGTGTTCACCGATCACTTCGCGTCCGACTACCACCTGCTCAGCGTCGATACGACGGGCGTGGGCGCCGGCGCCAGGTTCCGCTTCTTTGCCCCGCCGAAGGCGGTCTGGATGGACACGGCGATCACCGAGATCGACCCCGGTCGCCGAATCGTCGAGCGGGGAGGAGGCGGTCGCAACAACCGGGTCACCTCGACCACCGTCTGGGAGGTGGAGCCCGGTCCGGGCTCCCTCACCACCATCCGCGTGCTCTACGCGACCGAGTCACCGGACGTTCGCGACCGGCTTCGTGAGACCGTGGGCGTGGCGGCGCACTGGTACGAGCGCGACTGGGCAATCGCGCTGCGGCGCCTGCGCGACCTGCTCGAGTCCGAGGCACCTCTCCGCGGCGCCGTCGGCGTGGCCGGAGGCGACCGCCTGGCCGCAGCGGCGCCCGGGTCCGGCCTCTCGATCACATCAATAGACTCACGCCGCTGATGGCCGGACGGCGCCGAGCGACAAGCCTGATGCTGGCGGCAGGGCTCGTCGCCGCGGCGATCGCACTGGCCGGCTGCGGCGGCGAAGAGACCACCAGCGTCGTCGAGGGCGAGCCGGTGGAGCTCGGCTCGCTCGAATACAACGTCCTCTTCTCGCGCTTCCTCAACCCCGACGACACCGAGGACAAGGCATACCTGGAAGGCCAGCCCGCACCCGGGCAGGACACCATCTACTTCGGCATCTTCGCCCAGGTCGAGAACCACGACTCCGAGGAGTCGCAGACCCTGCCCGGCACGTTCACCATCGTCGACGCCGACGAGAACGAGTTCGAGGCGGTCGAGAGCGAGAGCCCCTACGCGCTCCCGCTCGGGGAGGAGATCCCGCCGAAGGGCGAGATCCCTGCACCGGACTCCGTGCCCGCGGTCGGGCCGATCGAGGGTTCGCTGCTGATCTTCGAGATCACCGAGTCCTCGACCGAGAACCGCCCGCTGACCCTGCTGATCGACGGCGAAGACGGCCCGGCCGAGGTTGAGCTCGACCTCTGAGGCGCTCGCGCCTCCCGGCGTCCCGCTGCTGGTCGCGGGAGCCGGCGCGGCGCTCGTCCTCGTCCGGCTCGCCGGCACTCCGGGGACCGTCATCGGCGTCGTCGCAATCCTCGTCGGGACGATGCTGTCGGCCACGCACGCGGACCGGCCGGCCGCGATCTCCGGCTGGTGGAACCTGCTCGCGGCGGGCGCGGCGATGGTCCTGGCGGGGACGCTCCTCGGGCTGGTCGCGGAGACGCCCGGAGGGCTGATCACCGCGCTCGGCGCGATCCTCGTCGCCGTGGCCGTCGCCCTCGGCATACCCGCGCGCGGCTCGCGCTGAGGCGCCCTAGAGGCCGGCGGAGAGGATCTGAGCCGCGGCGGGCGCCGCAACCTCGCCGCCGGCGGCATCCGCGTCGATCAGGTTGACCGCCACCACGAGGCGCGGCCGGTCGGAGGGTGCGAACGCGGTGAACCACGCATCCACGTACTGCTCGACCGGCGTGCCGGGCGGCAGGTTCTCCTGGCCGGGCTTCGGCCCGAGCTCGGCGGTCCCGGTCTTGCCGGCGACCTGGGCCTCGGGGATGGCGCCGGCCGTCCCGGTCCCGAACTCGACGACGCCCTCCATCAGGTCGGTCAGCTGCGCGGCGATCCGCTTCGACATCACCCGGTGCGGCGACGCGGCCGGGCCGAGCTCGGGCTGCGCGACGATCGAGTTCGGCTCCCGCACCCCGTCGTTGGCGACCGTCTGGGCCACGCTCGCCATCACGAGCGGCGTCGCCAGGACCTCACCCTGGCCGATCGCGCTGACCCCGACGTCGAGGTCGTCGCCGACCTCGCGTGGGATCGACGGCTTCGGCGGGTCGATCGCCTCGACGGCCGCGGGCTCGTAGAGCTGTGGCTCCTCGTTGAAGCCGAACCGCTTCGCGGTGTCGACCAGCGCCTTCTCGCCGACCTCGACGCCGAGCGGGGCGAAGACGGAGTTGCAGGAGTGGGCGAATGACTCGCGGAAGTCGCCGCCGCAGAACTCGCCGTTCGCATTGAGGATCTCGCGACCGCCGACGTTGACGCCGTCGAGGACAGGGAACTCCTCGTCCATCGTCACCTTGCCCTCCTGGAGGGCGGCGGTTGTGGTGATGATCTTGAAGGCCGATCCCGGCGGTCGCGGGACGCTGAACGCCGACCCGGCCAGCGCCCGGACGTCGCCGGTACGGGCGTCGAGGACGGCGATTCCGCCCAGCCTGCCGGCGAGAGCGGCCACGGCGGCCTCCTGGAGGTCGGGGTCGATCGTCGTCCGGACCCGCTCGCCCCGTACGGGCTCGGATTCGGCGAGGACGCGGGGCTCGCCGCCGTCCTCCGGCACCGCCAGCAAGCTCCCTCCGGGCCGGCCCGCGAGGCGCGAGTTGAAGGCCTGCTCGAGGCCGCTGACGCCGACCGGGGTGCCCCGGGGGAACCCCTGTCGGGCGAGAGTCGCGGCGTCCTCGGGTTCGGCCTCGCCCACCTCGCCGGCGACGTCAAGGGCGGTCGAGCCCAGTGGAGAGGAGCGCTCCTCGACGGGTCCCTCGGCGAGCGGCGTGCCGTCGCGGGCGAGGATCGGCGCCCGCCCGGCGAGCCTGATGCGGCTATCCAGCCGCTCGCCCTCCCGCAGTCCCGGGAAGACGAGGTGCGGCGCCCAGGCGACCTCCTCGCCATCGAACGGGATCTCGACCTCGGCCTCGACGTCGCCGAACGCCACCGTGCCGACGCGGATCGGGACGCGGACCACCTTCTCCCCGCCCGGGTCCTCGGGATCGCTCGCCTCGCCGGGTTCGAGGCGGTCGAGCGTCGAGGTCTCCTCGGCGTCGAGATAGGCGTTGGCGAAGTCGGTGCGTGACGTCTCGTCACGGGCCGCCGGGGTCAGTTCCCGGTACATGGTGGCGAAGTCGCTGTCCGCCCACGCATCCACGAACCGCTCCGCGGCGAGCTTCTCGGGCGGGTCGTCGGCTCCGGTCGCGGCGCCGGCCACGAACGAGACGGCTGCTGCGAGGGCCAGGGGCAGTGTGCGGGTGACGAGACGGCGGCGCCGCTCCGCTCCGGGCGGATTCTGATTCACGGGCCGACGATTCTAAGCCGGTCGCCAACGGTCCGAGAGGACGGGGGCGCCTGGTTTGATTCGCGGGTGACCCTCCTCGACTGGGGCATAGCCGCGTTCACGATCGCCCTCGCCCTGTGGGGCTATCAGCAGGGCCTCGTCGTGGGGGCGCTCACGCTCGGCGGGTTCGCCGCCGGCGCGTTCCTCGGCAGCCGGGTCGGTCCGGCCGTGCTCGAAGGAGGATCGAAGTCCCCCTACGCGCCGCTGTTCGCCGCGATCGGCGCGCTCCTCCTCGGCGCGGTCGCCGCGGTGATGCTCGAGGGACTCGCGATCGAGCTCAGGGCCCGCCTCGTGCGAGGCCGCTTTCTCGATCTGGTCGACGGCGCGGGGGGAGCGGTGCTGATCGGGGCCGCGGCGCTGGGACTCTCCTGGCTGTTCGGCGCCGTAGCCCTCCACGCGCCGGGCGCCACCGAGCTTCGCGGCGACGTCCAGCGCTCGCTGATCCTCCAGCGGCTGAACGAGGTCCTGCCGCCGTCGGGGCCGATCATCAACGCGCTCAACCGCGTCGACCCGGCGCCTTCGATCACGGGACCGTCGGCGCGGGTGGCGCCGCCGGACGGCGAGGTGGCGCAGGATCCCGACGTGCTCGCCGCCGGCGACTCGGTGGTTCGCGTCCTCGGGACGGCCTGCGGGCTGGGGGTCGAAGGTTCGGGATGGGCTGCGGCCCCCGGCCTCGTGGTCACCAACGCGCACGTGGTCGCCGGGCAGGACGACACGTCGGTGAGCACGCAGGACGGCACCTCGGCCGCCGCCCAGGCGGTCTTCTATGACCCTCACGACGACCTCGCCGTCCTCCAGACCGGATTGGACCTCGAGGCGCTCGCAATGAACGCCCGGGTCAGGGCCGGGGCGAGGGCAGCGGTCCTCGGCTATCCCGAGAACGGGCCCTACGAGGTTAGCCCGGCCCGGATGGGCACGACCAGCGAGGTGATCAGCCAGGACGCCTACGGACGCGGTCCGGTGCGCAGGCGGATCGTCGCCCTGCGGGGGAGCGTCCGGAGCGGCAACTCAGGGGGCCCCGCCGTCGGTGAGGACGGGCGGGTGCTGGGGACGATCTTCGCGGCGACCACCAGCGGGCCGCCGAGCGGCTACGGGATCCCCAACGGCGTGGTCCGGCGAGCGCTCGGAGAGGCCGGGCACCCCGTCGACACCGGGCCGTGCACCGGCTGAGGGGCCGAGCAGCGGGATCTCCAGCGTCGATCACTTACGCTGGGTAAGCTGCGTCCGGGTGCAAGGGATGCCCAGCCCGCGACAGTCGAACGACCCCGCGCGCGGCCGCGTGGCCGGATCGCCGCTCGGACGGCGCACCGCCGTCGCCGTCGCCGAGCGACCCGGCGAGGTCTGCCCGCACTTCCACACGGCGATCGAGCTGGTCGGCAAGCGCTGGTCCGGGGCCATCGTCTGGGCCCTGGGGGATGGACCCGTCCGCTTCGGTGAGCTGAGCCGTCGGGTTCCGGGTGTCTCGGACCGTCTACTGTCGCGGCGACTCCGGGAGCTCGAGGACTGGGGCCTGGTCGAGCGGAGCGTCGAGGAGGGGGCGCCGGTGCGCGTCAGCTATGCCCTGACCGAGAAGGGAGCGGATCTGCAACCCACGCTTCAGCGGCTGCGCGAATGGGCGATTCGCTGGCACACTTGACCATCACGTGTAATGGTTGGTCCGGTAGACCGAAAGGAGAGAGGGATGGACCGCGACAGCACCGACATCGGCAGCAAGGACTTCACGTTCGGCGTCACCGGCATGCTGCTGATGATCGCCGTGGCGATCGCCTTCCTGATCTTCAGCTGACCTCGCCCGGACCACCCTGCGTCAGCCGGGGCAGGAGCTCGCGAAGCGTCTGCAGCTCGGCGGCGCTGAAGTGATCGGCGAAGCGCTGCTTCACCCCCGCCCGGTGCGTCGCCCTCAGCCGCCGAAGTAGTCGCCGGCCCCGGGCGGTCAGGCTGGCTTCGACGCTTCGGGCGTCGTCTTCGGCCCGTTCCCGGCCGACGAGCCCCTCCCGTTCGAGCCGATCGACCCGGCGCGAGAGGCCGCTCGGGCTGAGGACCACGGCTGCGGCCAGGTCGCACATCCTCAGCCGCCCGCCGGCGGCCTCGCCGAGCTGGGCGAGGACGTCGAAGTCCCCCAGCGCCACGCCGTGCTCGTCGCGCATCTCCTCGTCGAGCTCGCGCATCAGCCGCGAGTGGGCGCGCAGGAAGTCCTTCCAGACAGCGAGTCCCGCTTCGCTCAGCGGCTCCGCTGCCGCTCGCTGTCGGGCCGTTGCGGTCACGGAGGCAAGTCTAGCCGCAGTTATTTGCTTGTGCAAGCATCTGATATACTTGCGTATGCAAGGAACTGAGGAGGAACCACATGGCAACTGCAACTCTCACCCGACCCACCGTCCCGACCGGCACCTGGGCAATTGACCCGGCCCACTCGAAGGTCGGCTTCGCCGTCAAGCACATGGGCGTCGCCACCGTGCGCGGGGAATTCCGCGAGTTCGAGGGGACGATCGAGATCGGCGAGGACCTCGAGTCCTCACGCGCATACGGCGTAGTCAAGGCCGCCTCGGTCAACACGAACCAGGAGCAGCGCGACGAACATCTCCGTTCGGCCGACTTCTTCGATGCCGACGTTCACCCGGAGCTGCGCTTCGAGTCGACCCGGATCGAGGCGATCGACGAGGACACCATCCGCGTCGTCGGCGAGCTGACGCTGAACGGCGTCACCCGTGAGCTGGAGCTCGAGGCCGAGATCCTCGGCACCGGACTCGGGGCGAGCGACGAGGAGCGGATCGGTCTCGAGGTGACCGGGCAGCTCTCGCGGCGCGACTACGGGATGCGCTTCAACGCGGCCCTCGGCAGCGGCAACGCCGTCGTCGCCGACAAGGTCAAGCTGGAGCTCGACCTCGCCGCCGTCAAGCAGGACTAGCCGGGACGACCTCCCGATGAACAGACGCCCGGCCCCCCGGCCGGGCGTCTCGCGTTCGGGGGCTCACCACGCCCGGGGGTTCCCCTCGGGGATCTCGTCGCGCACGAGCCTCCCCTCGACCACAGGCACCGGCGGCGGCTCCGTCGTCGCCCGGAACAGGTCGCGCTGGCCGGCGCCGAGGCTGTCGAATGCCGCCTCGACGGCCCGGACGTAGCTGGCGAGGACGACCGCGCCCTCGGGTGCGGCGGGGGCGTGGTTGCCGCGCTTGGCGGCGTAGGCGACGACCAGGTCAAAGGGCTGGTCCGGCGCCTCGACGTCACTCGTCACGTCGACCCGGTCGTAGCGCATCTCTCGCAGGTCGAGGCGGTCGAGCTCGGCCTCGCTGACCTCGACCAGCGCCCCATTCGGTCCCGCTGCGCCGCCGTCGGGATGACGCTCGAGGTTGAGGCCGAGGATGAACGGCGGCAGCTCGGCGCCGGGCTCGATCGCGAAGGTCTTCTCGGCTCTCAGGTTGTCGCGCAGGAGCGACCAGCGGCGGATCCAGCCGCGCAGACGGGCGGGGCGCGGCTCGGGGACCGCCCGCCCGAGGGTCCGCGCGGCGCTCGCGGCGTCGACCAGGGATCCGTATCCGAAGACCGCGGAGAGGGTCATCTGCGGCTGTCATTCTCCCTGCCATGGGTCAGGAATCGATCCCGATCCCCGGTGAGCCCAGCGGCGCGGCGGACCCGAAGCTGCCCGGGCCATTCGCGGTCGGCCGCTACGCCCGCAAGCTCCAGGAGTGGCTGCGCGGCCGCGCCAGGGTCCTCCTGATCGGCGAGGTGACCGGTCTGGGCCGCAGCCGCGTCCAGGTCTACTTCGAGTTGCGCGACGGCGAGGGCGCGGTCCCGTGCGCGATGTGGCTCTCCGACCTCGAGCGGATGGGCCTCGACGAGCGGACCCTCCGCGACGGCGCCGAGGTCGTCGTCGGCGGCGGTCCGGACTACTACCCGGGCGGGCCCCAGTCCTCGCCGGGCTTCACGTTCCGCGCGACCCACCTGCGCCTGGCCGGCGAAGGCGACCTGCTGGCCCGGCTCGAG
Organism: Solirubrobacterales bacterium; assembly: GCA_035264885.1. Taxonomy (GTDB): domain Bacteria; phylum Actinomycetota; class Thermoleophilia; order Solirubrobacterales; family 70-9; genus DATFPK01. The sequence goes on along the minus strand of DATFPK010000005.1, from coordinate 30,582 downwards.
CAGCTTCGCCGCCAGCTCGAGGCGGAGGGCCTTTTCGACCTCCAGAAGCAGCTTCGCCGCCCGCGCCTGCCGCGGACGATCGGCGTCGTCACGGGCGAGCGCGGCGCCGCGCGCCAGGACTTCCTGGCCGGGCTCGAGCGCCGCGGCTGGCGGGGCACGGTGATCTGGGGCTTCGCCCCGGTCCAGGACCGCCACGCCGCACCCGCGATCACGCGGGCGTTGCAGGACCTCGCCGCGCGACCCGAGGTCGAGGCGATCGTCGTGACCCGGGGCGGGGGCAGCCTCGCCGACCTCTGGGCCTTCTGCGACGAGACGCTCTGCCGGACCACCGCGATGCTGCGGGTGCCGGTCATAAGCGCGGTCGGTCACGAGCGCGACCGGACCCTGATCGACGAAGTGGCCGCCGTCGCCTGCTCGACCCCCACCCACGCCGCCGAGGCGGCCGTGCCGCTCGACTGCCGCGAAGCGCGCGAGTCCCTCGACCGCTGCGCCGCCGCCCTCGGCCGCACCGCCGCCGCGGCCGTCGGCGAGCGGACCCGGCACCTCGCGGCCCTGGCCCGTGGCCCGGCCCGGGCGCTCCAGCGGGAGCGCTTCGTCCTCAACCAGTCGATCCGCGAGCTCCGGGCCGCCGCCGAGCGCCGGGTCGGCGAGCGGGCCGACTACCAGCGCAGGATCGCCCTCGTCGTCCTGGGCCGGGCCGGACGGCGGGCGGCCGGAGCGGCGGCGGCCGCGGTCGGCGAGAGCGGCCACCGGGCGGCGGCGCTCGAACGGGCCGGGCAGGCAGCGGTGAGGCGCCGCCGCGACGCGCTCGCCGGCAACGGCGTCGCGCTTCGGGCGCACGATCCCGAGCGGACCCTGGAGCGGGGGTATGCCCGCGCCGAGCGAGACGACGGCGAGCCGGTGACCACTGCGGCCGCCGCAGCCGCCGCTGGACGTGTCAGGCTTCGCTTCGCGGACGGCGCGCTCGGCGCGACCGTCGAAGACGAGGCAGACGGGGAGTGAGCGAGGAACCCAAGAGCTACGAGGCCGCCGTCGAGCGTCTCGAGCAGATCATCGACCGGCTCGACTCGGGTCAGGCCGGGCTGCGCGAGACGCTCGACCTCTGCAAGGAGGGGCGCGAGCTCGTCACCTACTGCGCGTCGGAGCTTGATGCGGTAGGCGAGGGGCTCAAGGAGCTGCGGCTCGACGAGCTCGCGGCGAGACTCGAGACCCAGTGAGCTAGGCCGCGGCGGTCGCGGGTGGCCGGGCCGGGTTGCTGCACAGACGCCGCCGCGCCGGGCAGTCGCGGCAGAGCTCCCAGGTCGGCGTCGCGGTCACCTCGAACTCGCCGGCGGCCGCCCGGGCGACGGTCTCCTCGAGCCGCGCCCGGCCCGCGGCGACATCCTCCGGTCCGAGCTCGGCCTGCGCCGCCTCCTGCGGCCGCTCGAGGAAGACCCACGCGACCCGCACCCGCTCGGACCCGGTCGCCTCGGCGGTCGCCAGCGCATACAGCAGCCGCTGCAGCTCGTAGCGGCCCGCCGCCTCGGCCGGATCGGCTCCCTCGAGACGGTCGGTCTTGAAGTCGATGACGAGCGGGGTCAGGCCCGGGCCGCTGCCCAGCATGTCGATCGAGCCGCGGACGAGCTGCCCCCGAAGGGCGAGCAGGAACGGGGCCTCGGGCCGGACCGAAGGCATCGCCCGCAGCTCGGCGCAGAGCGGTGACGCGAGCCAGCCGCTGACCTGGGCGAGCGCTCGCTCCAAAGTCCGGTCCGGGTCGAGGCCGGCGCCGGCGAGGCGGCGCCGGGCAAAGTCCTCTTTCGGCTCGACCCAGCGGTTGCGGGCGCTCCACTCGAGCAGCGCATGCACGGCGCTGCCGAATGCGAGCGCTCCGGGACCGCCCGCCCCTGCCGCCTTCAGCCCGAGCACGCGCTCGGTGTGGAAGCGATAGCCGCAGCGCTCGTACTCGGCGAGCGCGGAATACGAGAGCGCCGGCAGGGCGGGGGCGGGGTCGCTGTGCTCGAGCAGGGGCGGGGCGCCGGTCGACGTCGGCACCTCCGGCCGCTGGCGCCCCGCCGAGCGCACCAGCTCGGCGGCGCGCTCCGGGCTCTGGTCGTTGACCCGCGTCAGCACCTCGGCCGGCGCGAAGCCCGCGCCGAGACCGGGCCGCGGCTCCGGCGGCGGCACAGTGCTGGTGGCCCCGTCCTCTACCTCGTCGATGCCGAAGGCCGCGGGGAGCCGCGCGATCACGGGCCGCCGGGCCGATCCGTTGCCCGACATGACTCCGCTGAGCAGCAGCCGCTCCTCGGCCCGCGTCGCGCCGACGTAGAAGAGGCGCAGCTCCTCGGCGATGTCGCGCTCCTCCGCCATGCGCCGGAGGCGCTCCATCTCGAAGAGAGGGGCCGACTCCGCGCCCATCCGGGCGAGCCGCATGCCGACCGCCGGGGGACGACCGGGGCCGAGCCGCAGGGCCGGCGGGAACCCGCCCTGGATCAGCCCGCGGCCGAGGTCGGCGACCGCGACCACCGGAAACTCGAGGCCCTTCGCGGTGTGAATCGTCATCACCCGCACCCCGTCGTGGTCCTCCTCCGCGGTGGCGGCGATCGGGTCATCGCCGGCTTCGGCCCGGGCCCGGGCGTAGTCGATGAAGCCACGCAGGTCACGGCCCTCGGCGTCCTCGAACTCGCGGGCGAGCCGCATCATCTGCCGCACGTTCGCCAGCCGCTCCGTGCCCAGGTGCTGCTGGAGGATGGCCAGGTCATAGCCGGTCTCCCGCACCGCCCGGTCGATCAGCTCCTCGAGCGCAACGCGGGGAGCGGCCTCGCGGAGCAGCAGGACGATGGCGCAGAACGAGGCGAGCCGCTCACGCTGGCCCGGCTCGATCCGCTCGAGCAGCTCCGGCTGCTCGACATCCGCCTCCGGCCAGACGCCGCCGGCCTTCTGGGCGGCCGTCCAGAGCCCGCCGGAGCCGCCGGCGCGCCGCAGCAGCCACAGCGTCTCGGGCCCGACCCCGCCGGCCGGCGAGGCGAGCGCCCCGAACAAGGGCTCCTCGTCGCGCGGGTTGGCGATCACGGACAGGAGGCAGAGCATGTCCTGCGCCTGCTGCCGGGACCAGTAGCCCCGCCCGCCGACCACGTAGGGCCGCAGGCCGGCCCGGTCGAGCGCCTCCTCGAACGCGTCGACGTGGGAGAAGGCCCGCAGCAGCACGACCATGTCGCCGCGGGGGACGCCGGCCTCGGCGAGCCTGCTCAGCCGCGCCGCCAGGAACCGCGCCTCGGCCACCGTGGCCTTCGGGGTCGTGTCGTCGACCCGCAGCGCGAGGTCGATCTCGTCCGCGTCCCACTTCCCGCGGGTGATCAGGAGCTCCACGGACGGCGCGCCGCCGCGGGGATCGGGCTCGGCGGGCGGCGCACCGGCGGTCAAAGGGCGAAAGCCCTGGGGGTGGGCGGAGGCGAGGAGCGATGCACCGATCGCGTTCGTGGCTGCGATCAGCTCCGGCCGGGCGCGGAAGTTGCCGCTCAGACCGAGGACGTCGGCCGGGCGGTCGCCCGCCGCCTCGCCGCGCAGGCGGGTGCGCTCGCCACGGAACACGTCGAGGTCGGCGTGGCGGAAGCCGTAGATCGACTGGTACTCGTCCCCGACCACAAAGCGCCGGGTGGCGGGGCCGGTCAGAGCCTCGACCAGCCGTAGCTGGAGTCGGTTCGTGTCCTGGAACTCGTCGACCATGAGATGGGTGAAGCGCTCGCCGTAGGCCTGGCGGAGGGGCTCGCTCTCGGTCAGCAGCGCGACCGCGAGGAGCTGGAGGTCCTCGAAGTCGAGCGACGCCCGCGCCGCTTTCGCCTCCTCGTAGCGTCGGTCGAACAGCTCGAGCAGCTCGCGGACGTGCTCGTAGGCGGCGAGTCCGCCATCGACCTCGGCGGCGCGAGAGCGCGCCACCGCTGCGGCGGCACAGAAGCGCGCCAGCCCCTCGGGCTTCCACTTCCGGCAGACCGCCGCCAGCTCGTCCACGGAGGGCAACCGCGTGGCGCGACTTCGCGCCAGCGCCAGCGCTTCCTCGATGACCGCGCGCTGGGAGGCGACCGGGCCGGCCTGCGCCAGCGCCTCCTCTGCGGCCGCCTCCAGCTCGTCGAGCGAGCTCGGAAGGTCGGTGGTCGGCGGATCCGGCAGCCGCGGGCGCAGCTCACCGCGGCTTCGCAGCTCGGCATGGGCGCCGGTGACCAGGTCCCGCAGTCCATCCGGCCGGTAGGCGGCCACCGTCGTCTCGCGGACGGGATCGCCGCCGGCGAGGAACTCCTCCAGGACGTCGTTGAACGCCGCCGTGGCGGTGCGCTCGGCGGCGGGAGCGTCGAGGACGCCGAACCGCGGGTCGAGACCGGCCGCGACCGGGTGAGAGGCCAGGAGGCGGCGGCAGAAGCCGTGAATCGTCGTGATCCACCCGGCGCTCAGGCCCGAGACGGCCGTCGCGAGGTGCTCGGCCAGTGCCGCGTCGCCGGCCTCCGAAGCCGCGCGCGAGCGACGGTCGAGCTCGGCGCGCACCCGGGCCCGCAGCTGGGCGGCGGCGCGGTCGGTGAAGGTGATCGCGAGGATCGACTCCGGCGTCGCTTCGTCGACCTCGATCGCCGCGCAATAGCGGTCCACGAGCACCCCGGTCTTGCCGGTGCCGGCGCCGGCCTCGAGGAAGACGTCGCGGTCGCGGGCATCGATCGCCGCCCGCTGTTCGGGAGTCGGCTCGCGGGTAGCCGCGGCGGCGGCCGTGCTCACGAGGAGTCCTCCTCGCCCTCGATCGCCTCGGGTTCGCCGATCGCCCCGCGTTCGCGGCGGCAGATCGGGGCGTAGGTGCAGTAGCGGGGGCAGGTTCCGCCGACCGGGTCGCGGGTGATGTCGCCCTCGCGCATGCGGGCCACGACCGTCGTCGCCTTCGCCTTGGCGGCGGCGAGGACCGCCTCGAGCTCGTCACGACCCACCGCGTCGTTGTCGTAGACGCCGACGCCCTGGAGTTCGGCAGCGGCCGCCTCCTCGAGGACGATCCCGCGCGGCCGTGTGTCGCGTCCCGAGCTGAGCGGGACATAGAGGCCTCCCACCGGTTCGACCCCCCAGAGCTCGCGGACGGCCGCCATGTAGAGGGCGAGCTGGAGCTTCGCCTCGTCGTCGAACTTCTTGTAGGGGGTCGCGGCGCCGAGCTTGTAGTCGCGGACCACGGCGCCGCGGGGGCTCAGGTCGATCCTGTCGATCCGGCCGTGCAGCGAGAAGCCCCCGAGGTCGAGCGCCGGCTTCTCGTCCTCATAGCCGAAACCGGCCTCGACCGTCTCCGGTGTGGGCAGCGCGGTCGGCGAGCTCGTCGCTTCGCGACGGAGCAGGGCCGCCAGCAGCGCCTCCGCGCGTCGCAGGAGCGCCCGGTCGATCGACCGCTCGGTTGAGAAATCGAATCCCCCGGCCTCCTCCGACGTCAGCTCTCCGGCGCGGGCGACCCAGCGGTCGAGCGAGCCCTCGCGCGGGATCGGATCCCCGCCGGGCCGCTCGGTGTAGAGGCGCTCGAGGACCTTGTGCATGAGCCCACCGAGCAGAAGCGGCTCGGGCTTCGGCTCGAGACGGTCCGGCCGGAGCTCGTGGTCGACGAACCAGCGGTAGGAACAGGTCGCGAATGCCTCCAGGGTGGTCCCGCCGAAGGCCGCCCGCCCGGCCAGCTCGGCCGCGAACTCGGTGCTCTCGATTCCTTCCGGGAGGAACGTCTTCTCGCGCGCCCGCTCGAGCCGACCGAGCACGCGGGTGGCGACTGCGGCCGGCACCGGCATGCCGCCGAGGAGGTCGGCGGAGGCGGTCGCGGCGAGAGCGCGGGCCAACTCGTCCTCGCCGGGGGCCGCCGAAGGCTCGAAGACGACGTCTCCGAGCCCGCGCGCCCGGGTGATCTGCGCCTCGACTGGGTCCTCGCCCGAGGCCGGGACAGGCGGGGCCAGCAGGCGGCGCACGTCGTCGAGGAATGGTGAGCGCGCTTCGGCCTCGCCCCGCTCGTCGCTCCCCCGGTAGGACAGGAACAGCCGGTGGGTGGGGAGGGAGAGGCAGGAGTAGAAGAGGTAGGCCTCCTCGGCCTCGGTCTCGGCCCGCTCGGGGAGACCGAGGGAATGGCGCTGCTCGTCGGTGAGGAAGGGTCCCGAGTCGCGGTGGCGGGGGAATTCCCCATCCTGGAGGGAGGCGGCGAAGAGGGTGTGAAATCGGCCGGCCCGCAGCCGGTAGGGGCTGGCTATGCGCACCCGCCCGGTCGCCGGCCCGGCCCAGAGCGGCAGCTGGAGGTCCTCGAGGAGCGCCGGCAGGTCCGCGGCCCCGGGCTGCAGTCCCGGCAGGGCGCCGAGCTCTTCGAGCGCGGCCGCGATCGCCGCGCCGGCTCGTACCTCCAGCGCAGCCGCCGGCCCGGGCACCAGCCCGCGGGTCTCCTGCCGCGCGAGCGGCCACTCGGCGATGTCGCGGACCAGGCGAGCGCATTCGTCCAGCAGCCCGGCGGAGTCCCCGCGCAGCTCGCGGAGACGAGTGAACTCGCCGGCCGCCCGCTCCTCGCGCTCGGCCAGGAGTGCCGCCACCTCGGCGGCGTCGCCGAGGCGCTCGCGGCGCCGGCGCCGCTCGATCGAGTCGACCCGAGCCGGCGCCGCCCGGGCGGGGCCGCGTAGATAGCGCATCAGCGCCTCGGCCGAGCCTTCGGTCACGGCGCGCAGAAGCGCGGCCAGCGTCGCGCCGGTCGCCGTCCGGGCGACCGGGACCTTCGCCTCGAGCGCGACCGGGATCCCGAACGAGCCGAAGACCCGGGCGAAGAGCGTCCCGTCCGACTCCGGGGAACGAAGCGCGACCGCGACGACGTCGGCGTCTAGGCCGTCGGCGAGGAGGCGGGCGATCTCGGCGCCGATCGCCTCGGCCTCGGCGCGCCGTCCCGCCGACCGCAGGAATACGAGGCTCTCGTCGGGCGCGACCGGCACGGCGGACTTCTGCAGGAAGCCGCGTTCGAGCGCGAAGAGCAGCGGGCTCGCGGTGTTGTCCGGCTGCGCTGGCAGCGCCTCCTCGGTGGCGCCGCGGCGGCGCAGCTCTTCGAGCAGCCGCGCCCGGGCGGCCAGGGCTCGGCGGTCCTCGTACGTGAGCGCGACGGTCACCGGCGCGCCGCGGCTCATCGCGGCCACCAGCTCGAGCTGCTCACCGGTCATGTCGTCGAAGCCGTAGAGCAGCACGGGCCGTCCGCGCCAGAGGTCGGGGTCCCGCTCGAGTGCCGCGGTCGTGGCCGCCGCCGTCGCGTGCACGTCGCTCATCCCCGCCGCTTCGCGCAGGTCCAGGAAGGCGGCGAACAGCGCCGCCATCTCCGACAGGTAGGCGGACTCTCCGAGGTCCCCGGCGGCCGCGGCGACCGAGTCGGCGCTGGCGCCGGCCGCCTGGAGCTCGCCGATCAGCTCGTCCAGGGCAACGGCGAAGCCGGGGGTGGCAGCCGACCGCCGCAAGACCCCGAGCGGCGTCCGGGCGGCCGCCTCACGGGTGAGGCGCAATCGCTGCGTCGGCGTCAGGACCGGGCCGCCGGCGATCCCGGCGGCCGCCGCGGCCTCGCCGAACAGCGCCTCGAACGTGGCGACCCGGCCGCCGAGCAGCGCGCCGTCGCGGGCCAGCTCGCGCTCGAAGGCGAAGACGTCGTCCAGGGTGGGCACGACCAGGATCGGTTCGCGCGGCAGGGCCTCCGCGAACCGCCGCCGGACGTGACCGGCGCGACCGGAGTTGGGGGGACCGTGGAGGAGGTGGAGCGACATCTGGTGGTGGCTCTGAGATTAGGGTCGGCGTCGGCGTACGGCACCTGACGGAAGCCGCATCCAGCGCGATTTCGGCGCCGCTTTGCCGTCGGGCGGCGGGTCTATCTTCAGCCTCGTCCCGACCACCCCGCCAGAGAGGACGCCGACATATGTCGCTCTGCTTCGTAGACCCGGCTGATGCGATCCGCGCGATCGCCGACTCGGTCGGCCGCGAGGCCCGCCGCCAGCTGCTGGGCGAGGCGGTGCGGGCGTGGGTGGACGAGATCCCCGACGACGAGCTCGAGACCCACTACGCGAAGGCGCTGTCCGAGCTCGACGAGCACGACCTCTCGATGCTCGCCGCCTGGCACGGATCGCTGGACGTCGGCCAGCCGCTGCCGAACCGCGACTTCCTGATGGGCGCGTTCCCCTCGCTGGGCGAGCACCGGCGCGAGGCGCTGAAGCTGGCCGCCGGCTTCAGGGGGGAGGAAGCCGTCGACGCCGGCGTCACGGAGGACCACGCGCTGGAGATGGTGCTCGACTGCCTCTCGTCGCCGCGGCTGATGGAGCTGACGGCCGAGGCCGTCGACCTCTACGTCTGGGACCGCGCCGGCTCCGACAACTAGGCGTCTATCGGCCGAGCGCCGCGCGGATCTCCGGGATCGCCTGCTGGTTGTCGCGGAAGTGGACGGCGTGGATGCCGAGCTCCCGGGCCGCCTCGCAGTTGACCTCGACGTCGTCGACGAATAGGCAGCTCGGCGGCTCGGCGCCGAGGCGCTCCAGGGTGATCTCGTAGATCCGCGGCTCCGGCTTGCGGCAGCCGACGAAGGCGGAGTCGACGACGACCGCGAACAGTTCGTCGACCGGCATCATCGACCGCCAGAGCGGCTCCCACTCGCGGACGTTGTTGGTCAGCAGGGCCATCGCGTAGCCGCCGTCGCGCAGCTCGGCCATCAGCTCGATCATCGGGTCGTTGGGCGACAGCGCCCGGAAGTAGATCTCGCTGAACCGGTGCATCTCCGGGCGGTGGCCGAGCTCGCCCTCGAGCTCCGATGCCATCCGCTCGAGGAACTCGGCCTCGGTGACGTCCCCGCGCTCGAGCTCGAAGAGCGGATGCTCGCCGTCGCGGTCGGCGATCCGCTGCATCGCGTGTCCGAGCGCTTCCATCGAGATCCCGGTCTCGTCCTGGAAGGCCATGAACGACTGGATCAGCGGCGTCGTCAGGACCCCGCCGAAGTCGGAGATGACGGCGGTGATCACCGACCGGCGATCTCGTAGCGCCCGAAGCCCTCGCGCCCCTCCAGCCTCCAGCGGAAGAAGGGCCCCCGCCCCGACGGACCGTCGAGCCAGGTCCCCTCGATCGCGAGGCCGGCGCCGCGCATCGGCGGGTCGGCGTTCCCCCCTTCGAGCTCGAGCGTCGCCCGCCGGTGTCGCCCCTCGGCGTCGTACTCGGTCGAGAGCAGCGTGCGCTGGAATCGGCTCGCCGTGCCGTCGGGCTCGACCAGGACGGCGACGACCTCCTCGGCATCGTGCTCCTCCGCGCCGGGGGGCCTGGCGGCGGCGAGCGCCAGCACGCCACCGTCGCCAAGGACCAGGCCGGCGGAGCGCCGCAGGCCCGCTTCGGCCTCATCGGTGTCGACGAGGAGGCCCAGACAGGCGAAGCTCCCGCCGCCGTCTTCGACCAAGGCGCGGCAGAGCCGAACGCGACGCCGGCCGATCAGCTCGCCCTCCAGCACCGCCTCGGGGCCCAGGGGATCGAGCTCGGCCCCCAGCGGCGACCCGCCGAACGGCCCGTTCTCGTCGCCGGCCGCGTAGAAGCCGCGGCCCGGGTCACAGATCTCGAAGCGTCTCACGGCGGCAGCGTCCGCCCCTCGCCGGCGGCCGGGCCCTCGCCTTCGCCGTCGACCTCGCGGGCGCTGCCCTCGACGTCGAAGGGGACCCCGCCGCCGGGGGCGCCGGGGTCGCCGCCGGCGGGGCCACGCGAGCTCCCCCGCTTCCGCATCCGCCCGTAGCCCCAGGCCGCCGGCCCGCTGACCAGCCTGAACCTGCGGCCGACGACGGCCTGGAGTCCGCGCCGCACCAGCGCCCTCGTCGGCGGGATCAGCAGGATCAGACCGAACACGTCGGTCACGAAGCCCGGGGTGAGCAGCAGGGTCCCGCCGACCGCGATCATCAGCCCGTCGGCGACCTCCCGCGCCGGGAACCGGCGCTCGGCGAGCGCCTGGTTGAACCGCCGCCACGCTTGGCGGCCCTGTTGGCGGAGGAGCAGCGACCCCAGCAGCGCGTCGGCGACCAGGATCGCGAGCGTCGGCACGACGCCGATCGCCCGGCCGACCTCGATGATCACGTACAGCTCGATGATCGGGACGACGATGAACAGCAGCACGAGCAGGGGCACGCGCCCAAGCCTAGTTACGATTCACCTCATGGAGAACGACACGACAACGATCGGCGAGGACGAGGTCCTCGAGGCGCTCGAAGAGGTCATCGACCCCGAACTGGGGCTGGACTTCGTCTCGCTCGGGCTCGTCTACGACGTCGACATCGAGGGCTCAGACGTCTACGTGACCTTCACGCTGACGACCCCCGCCTGTCCGATCGGACCTCAGGTCTCCGAGCAGATGAAGGAGTTCGTCGGCGACCTCGAGGGCGTCAGCGCGGTCCACCCGAAGATGGTCTTCGACCCGCCGTGGTCCCCGGAGATGATGTCCGAGGACGCCAAGTTCGCGCTCGGCTATTAGCCCCTGCGATCGCTGACAGGACGCCGGCCGGTGTCATGATGGCTGCATGGAGCCGTTGCGCGACGGCCACGGCCGCCTGATCTCCGACCTGCGGGTCTCGGTCACAGACCGCTGCAACTTCCGCTGCCAGTACTGCATGCCGGCCGAGGGCCTGCCATGGCTCGAGCGCTCGGAGTTGCTCTCGTTCGAAGAGATCGAGCGCCTGGTCCGCCTGTTCGCGCGGCTCGGCGTGACCGACGTGCGCCTGACCGGCGGCGAGCCGCTCGTGCGGCGCGACTTCCCGCGCCTCGTGGCGATGCTCGCCGGCGTCCCCGGCGTCGAAGACCTCTCGCTGACCACCAACGGCTACCTGCTCGAGCGCGACGCCGCGGCTCTTGTCGACGCCGGAATCCGCCGCGTAAACGTCTCGATCGACTCGCTGGAGCGCGACCGGTTCTTCCGGATGACCCGGCGGGACGCGCTGCCGCAGGTCATGCGGGGTCTGGATGCGATCGCCGCGTTCCCGCAGGTCCGCCCGGTCAAGGTCAATGCGGTAGCGATCCGCGGCTTCACCGAGGAGGAGGCGGTGCGCTTCGCCGAGTTCGCGCGGTCGAGCGCCTTCCAGGTCCGGTTCATCGAGTTCATGCCGCTCGACGGCGACCATGCCTGGCGGCCCGCCGACGTCCTCACCGGTGACGAGCTGCGCCGGATGATCGAGGCAATCCACCCGCTCGAGGAGGTGCCGCGCGAGCCGTCGGCCACGGCCCGGGTCTTTCGCTTCACCGACGGCGTCGGCGAGATCGGCTTCATCAACCCCGTGTCGGAGCCCTTCTGCGCCGACTGCAACCGGATCCGGCTGACGTCCGAGGGTCGCCTGCGCACCTGCCTGTTCTCGATCCACGAGACCGACCTGCGGGAGCCGCTGCGGACCGGGGCGGGCGACGAGGAGATCGAGGCGATCGTCCGCGACGCCGTCTGGCGCAAGGAGCTCAAGCACCGCGTCGGCGAGACCGGCTTCCGCCGGCCGCCGCGGACCATGTCCGCGATCGGCGGGTGAGTGACCGATCTCACACACCTTGGTCCGGGCCTGCGAGGTCATGTGTGGCGACCAGCGCCGGCATGAGAGGAGAGGGAAGATGAGAGCAGCGCTGCCCCCAGGCCCGCGGGCTCCGAAGATCGTGCAGACCGTCGGCTGGTGGAAGCGGACCGGCCCCTACATGGAGCGCTGCCGCCGCCGTTATGGCAAGCGCTTCACGATCGAGCTCGTCGGCATGCCGCCGTTCGTGATGCTGTCCGACCCCGCCGACGTCAAGGAGGTCTTCACCGCTCCGCCGGAGGTGCTCCACCCGGGTGAGGGCGCCCGGGTGCTCGAGCCGATCGTCGGACGGCACTCGGTGATCCTGCTCGACGAGGGCCGCCACCTCGAGCAGCGCAAGCTGATGCTGCCCGCCTTCCACGGCGAGCGGATGGCGAAGCTGGCCGACGTGGTCGAAGAGGTGGCCGAGCATGAGGTCGCCGCCTGGCCCGCCGACGGCGCGATCAGCCTGCATCCGCGGCTCCAGGCGCTGACGCTCGACGTGATCCTCAGAGCCGTGTTCGGCCTCGAGGAGGGCGAGCGCCTCGACGCCCTCCGCTCCCGCCTCACCGGCGTCCTCGAGTTCAGCGTCAGCCCCCTCTCGCTGATGCTGGACATGCATGAGCGGCTCCACGGCCGCGGGCCGTTCGCCGAGGTGGACCGCCAGAAGCGCGAGGCCGACGAGCTGATCGAGGGGTTGGTCGCCGAGCGCCGTCGCGAGGGGGATGACCGCGGCGACGTGCTCTCGATGCTGCTCGAGGCCCGCCACGAGGACGGGACGCCGATGTCGGTCGAGGAGCTGCGCGACGAGCTGATGACCCTGCTGGTCGCCGGGCACGAGACGACCGCCTCGGCGCTCGCCTGGGCGTTCGAGCGGCTGTCCCGCAACCCGGCCGCCCTCGGCCGTCTCGTCGAGGAGATCGACGACGGGGGCGAGGAGTACCTGATGGCGGTGATTCACGAGACCCTGCGCCGCCGGCCGGTGCTGCCCAACGCGGCGCCGCGCCTGGTCATGGAGGAGGTCGAGATCGGCGGCTGGCGCTATCCGGTCGGCGCCTGCCTGAACGCCCACGCCTACCTGGTCCACCACGATCCGGAGATCTACCCCGACCCCTACGCGTTCCGCCCGGAGCGGTTCCTGGGGACCAAGCCCGGGACCTACACGTGGATCCCGTTCGGCGGCGGGCGCCGTCGCTGCCTCGGGGCGGGCTTCGCGCTGTTGGAGATGAAGGCGGTCCTGCGCCGCGTCCTGGCCGCGCGGGAGCTGCGGCCGGCGGGGGACTCCTTCGAGCCGGCGCGGCGTCGGGCGATCACGGTCAGCCCGCGACGCGGTGCCGTCGTGGCCCTCGGCCTGCGGGGGCGCGGCGGGGCCCAGGCCGCGGCGTCCGGCGAGCCGGTGGCGGCTGCCGTCTAGCGTGCGTAGACCCGCACCCAGTCGACGAGCATGTCGTTCCGCCGCGGCGTGGAGCGATTGGGAGGGCCGGGCCAGTCACCGCCGACCGCCAGCCCGACGAGGAGCTGCTGGCTGCGGATCGGCTGAATGCCGACGGTCCCGATCGACCCGCAGCGCTCGCCGTCGAGGAAGAACGTGACCCCGCGGGGGCGCCAGCGGGCGGCGTAGACGTGGAAGCGCCGGGCCAGTGAGCGGCCGTGCCGGAGCCACTCGGTCCGGGCCAGGTGGCGGCCCGACAGACTGGCTCCGTGGAGCGAGCAATAGTAGATCGACGGGTCGTCGCCGAGCAGCTCCATCACGTCGATCTCGCCGGTCGCAGGCCAGCCGCGCTTCGTCGCGGCATTGGTCCAGAAGGCGGGCCACAGACCGCGCCCCTTCGGAACCCTGATCCTGGCCTTCACGGTCCCGAACCGGAACGAGAACTTGTGCTGGGTCTCCAGTCGCGCCGAGGTCCAGGACCCGCGGTTGCCGTCGCGGTCCCGCCAGCGCTGGCGGATGGCGGTGATCCGCAGCAGGCCGCGACCCGTCAGGGCGACGTTGCGGCGACGCCCGGTGTTGCAGCTCAGGCTGCCCCAGTTGTCGCACCAGTTCATCCGGACCCACTTGTGCCGGTTGGGCCGGTCGCCGGGCCTGCCCTGGAACTGGTCGGAGAAGATCAGGCGGCCATGGCCGCGTCGCTGCGCGCTCGGTTGGCCGGCGCCGCTCGGCCCATCGGACCCGCCGGCCGCCGCGGGAACGGCCGCCGCGGCCACCGCGGCGCTCAGCACCACCGGGCCGAGCGAGAGAAGAACTCGCCGATCCATCGCCGAAAGCTTTCGACCGCCCATCGCGACGCCTTCAATTTCGCAATGCTTGTGGACGGATGCCCGACCGCCACAAGATCGCCGGCTCGCAGCCGGCCCGGGGCCGCTTCGCGTCGGTGATGGTCAGCCGTGGCGGCTGATCCGCCGGCAGGGAAGCCGGCGATGTCCCGCGACGAGTGGATCACCGACTTCGCGGCCCGGCTCGGCCTGTCGCCCCCCACGGCCGAGGAGATCGACGACCTGCTCGACCTGGCGGCCACTGCCGCGCACTCCTCGCACCGCACCGCCGCCCCGCTGGCCTGCTGGCTGGCCGGCGCCTCGGGGCGTCCCCCCGCCGAGCTGAAGCAGCTCGCCGAAGGGGTCACCCGCCCCGGCTAGCGGTCGCGGGGCACCCGGCCGAGCGCGATCACCGCAAGGACCGGCCGGTGGTCGCTCCCGGCGAGGTCGAGGACGTCGTAGCCGCCGACCCCCGCCCGCTCGTCGGCGAGCACGTGGTCGATCGTGACCGGCGGCGGCACCAGGCGGTCGGCCGGCCAGGTGGGGGTCAGGCCTCGGCCGGTCGCGTCGGCGGCGTCGAACCACCCCCGGTCGAGGACCCGTCGGAGCTCGCGATGGTCGAGGGTGGCGTTGAAGTCGCCGGCCATGACCCCGACGGGCCCGCCGCCGCCGTCGGGGAGGCTGCGGAGCGCGTCCGCCCAGTTCGCGACTGCGTCGGGGCCGCTGGGCGGGAACGGATGCACGCAGACCAAATCGACCCGGAGCCCATCCGGCAGTCGCAGGCGCGCGCGCGGCATCCGGAACGGCATGGCCGGCGCGCCCATCCTGCGCAGCGGGTAGCGGGCGTAGATGCCGCTGCCATAGACGCTGGCGCGCGTGGCCAGGTAGTCGTGCGGGAGCAGCCGGGCGATGCCCGCCTGCCGCAGACGCGCCGCTCCGCCGGGGGTCAGCTCCTGAACCGTGAGGACGTCGACATCCTTCTCGCGAACGAGGCGGACGAGTTCGCGCGGGTCGGCACGGCTGCGGTAGAGGTTGGCGGTCAACACCCTCAGCTTGGGTCCCGCATGGCCGTCGGCAGAGGCGTCGGGCACGATCCGCGGCAGCACCGCGAGAGCGAGGCAGGCCAAAGCCGCCGCGGACAGCGCCGCCGCGGCCCAGCGCCGCATCGCCAGAGCGACCGCGAGCGGCACGAAGGCCGTCCCGGCGACGTAGGGCGTATAGGAGACGAGCGGCACGAGCGGGAAGCCCCGTTCGAGTCCGAGCAACCGGCCCGCGGCCCAGAGCGCCCACGGCAGGGCGAGCGCCCACGGAACGGCGCGCACCAGCCGGCGGCGCCACCGCGGGCTCATGGCCTCGCCGCCAGGGCGGCGAGGATCTCCTCGGCGCGGGCCAGATCAGCCTCCGTGTTGACGTTGAAGAGCAGCCGGTCCGGCTCGCCGAACCGCCGCAGGTCGATTTCCGGCACCAGCTTGGGCTCGAGAGCGAGCGCCGCCTCGGTGGCCGACGCGCCGCGGCCGAGCGCCGCTTCCAGCGGCGGGATGTCACCCCCGTCGTAGCGCGCCAGCAGCGGCTGCACGCAGCCGAGCGCCTCGACGACCGTCGTCGAGTCGTGCGAGGCGAGCCAGGCGATCAGCTTGTCCTCGACGAACGGCATGTCGGCGGCGATCGCGACCACGGGCCGGTCGCCCGCCTCCCGGAGGGCAGCCACGAGGCCGGCGAGCGGATGGAGGGGCTCATCCGGCTCGGCGAGGACCCGGCAATCGAGGCGAGGCAGCTCGGTCCCCTCCTTGGCGACCACCCACGGCTCCACCTCCACCGACCTGGCGGCGGCGATCGGGTACGCGATCAGCGGGCGCCCGGCGAGGGGCACGCCCGGCTTCGGGCGCCCCATCCGGGTCGACCGCCCGCCCGCGAGGATGGCCGCGATCGCGTCCACGGGGGATAGGGTCGCAGGCGCATGCCGGGCGAGCTGGTCGAGGTCGAGGACGCAAGGCGGGCGGTGCTGGAACGCGTCCGCGCCCTGCCCGCCGAGCAGGTACCGCTCCGCGAAGCATTGGGGCGGGTCCTGGCCGAGGACGTCGTGGCACCCGAGCCGGTCCCCGGATTCGACAACTCGGCGATGGACGGATACGCGGTCAGGGCCGCGGACACCGCCAGGGTGCCGGTCCGGCTGCGGCTTGTCGGCGAGTCGCGGGCGGGGCACCCGGCTGAGGCCGCGGTGGGGGAGGGGGAGACGATCGCGATCTCGACCGGCGCGATGGTGCCCGACGGCGCCGACGCGGTGGTCCGGCTGGAGGACACCGGTCCGGACGGGGACGGAGTCGAGGTCCGAGCCGCCGCCGCGCCGGGCCTGAACGTGCGACGGGCCGGCGAGGACGTCGAGGCGGGGGAGGCGGTCCTGCGTGCCGGCACCGCGATCGGGGCCGCGGAGCAGGGCGTCCTCGCCTCGGCGGCGCGGGACGCCGTCCGGTGCGGGCGGCGCCCACGGGTCAGCGTCGTCGTCAGCGGCGACGAGCTGGTCGGTCCGGGCGACCCGATCCGCCCGGGCGCCGTGCGCGACTCGAACGCCTACACCGTCCCCGCCCTGGCTGCGGGGGCGGGGGCCGAGGTCTTCAGCGTCGAGCACGTCGGCGACGATCCCGGTGAGACCCTCGCCGCGCTCGATCGGGCGCTCGGCTCCGACGTGGCGATCGTCTGCGGCGGCGTCTCGGTCGGGCCCCACGACCACGTCCGGCCCGCCCTGGCGGAGCTCGGGGCGCGAGAGGTCTTCTGGGGGGTCGCCCTGCGGCCCGGGAAGCCGACCTGGTTCGGGGAGGGACCGAGCGGCCTCGCGTTCGGGCTGCCGGGCAACCCGGTCTCGGCGATGGTCACCTTCATCCTGTTCGCCCGGCCGGCGCTGCTGGCGATGCAGGGCCGCGAACCGGGCGCGGTCAGGTCGCGGGCCAGGCTCGGCGCGGGCTACGAGAAGAAGCCGGGCCGGGCCCACGCGGTTCGCAGCCGGCTCGAGCTGACGCTCGGCGGGCTCGTGGCCTGGCCGACCGGGCCGCAGGGATCCCACGTCCTCACCTCGATGCTCGGCGCCGACGCCCTGGCGATCCTGCCGGCGCCCGCCGCGGCCGCGGCCGCGGGCGACGAGGTGGAGGTCGAGCTGCTGCCCGGATCTACCATGGCGACATGAAGCTGAGCGTGCGGCTCTTCGCGATGCTGCGTGAGAGCGCCGGCGCCGATTCGCTGGAGATCGAGCTGGAGGAGGGGGCGACCGCCGCGGACGCGCTGGCGAGGCTGCGCGACATCCCCGGCCTCGACGTCCTCGACCGGATGCCGGCCCGGCTCGCCGTCAATCGCGAGTACGTCGAGCCGGCGACGGAGCTGCGCGGTGGCGACGAGCTGGCCCTGATCCCGCCGGTCAGCGGCGGCGCCGGCGCCGAGGCCCGGGTGACGGCGGAGCCGCTCGACCCCGCCGCGGTCGGCGCCGCGGTGGGCCGGCCGGGCGCCGGAGCGATCGTGACCTTCCAGGGCACGACGCGCGACGTGGGATCGCTCGAGTACGAGGCGTACGCCGAGATGGCGGAGGAGCGGATCGCGGCGATCCTCGACGACTGCGTCCGCCGTCATCGGCTCGAGGCGGCCGCGGCGCACCATCGAGTCGGCAGTGTCGCGCTCGGCGAGCCCAGCGTCGTCGTCGCGGTGTCGGCCGCGCATCGGCCGGAGGCCTTCGCGGGTGCCCGGGAGGCGATCGACCGGATCAAGGCCGAGGCGCCGATCTGGAAGAAGGAGGTCGCGGCCGGCGCCGCGCGCTGGGTCGAGGGCGAGGCGCCCCGGTGAGCGACGAGCGCCTCACCCATCTGGAGGACAGCGGCGCCGCCCGGATGGTCGACGTCGGCGCGAAGCCCGAGACCGAGCGGCGGGCCGTCGCCGAGGCGCTGGTCTCGATGCAGCCGGAGACGCTCGAGGCCGTGCGGCGCGGCGATGCGCCCAAGGGCGACGTCCTGGGAACCGCCCGGATCGCCGGCATCCAGGCCGGCAAGCGGACCGCCGAGCTGATCCCGCTGGCGCACCCGCTGGCGCTGACCCGGGTTGGCGTGAGCGCGGAGGTCGAGCCCGAGAACGGCTGGGTGCGAGTCACCGCGGAGGCCTCCACCGTGGGCCGAACCGGGGTCGAGATGGAGGCGATGACCGCGGCGGCAGTCGCGGCACTGACGATCTACGACATGGTCAAAGGGCTGGAGCGGGGCGCGGCGATCGGGGAGATCGCCCTCGTCCACAAGAGCGGCGGCAAATCCGACTACGACCGCCCGCGAGCGCCCGGGTGAGGGCCGTCGTCCTCACCGTCAGCGACTCCCGCGCCCGCGGCGAGGCCGAGGACGAAAGCGGCACGCGCCTGGCCGCCTTCGCCGCCGACATCGGGGCCGAGGTAGCGGCGCGCGAGGTCGTGCCCGACGAGCAGCCGGCGATCGAGGCGCGTCTGCGCCACTGGGCCGACGAGGCCGCCGTCGACCTCGTCCTGACCACGGGCGGGACCGGATTCGCCCCGCGCGACGTCACTCCCGAGGCGACCCGAGCGGTGATCGAGCGCGAGGCGCCGGGGATCGGCGAGGCGATGCGGCTCGCGTCACGGGACCACGTCCGGCTCTGGATGGTGTCGCGTGGGGTCGCCGGCGTCCGCGGCACCACCCTGATCGTCAACTTCCCGGGAAGCCCGAAGAGCATCCCGGAGGCCGGAGAAGCGATAAAAGACGCGCTCCCGCACGCGGTGCGGCTGCTGCGGGGAAAAGAGCACTGAGGCGCCGATGGACTCCCAGACCCTCAGCCTGATCACCGTCCCGCTGTTCACCGGCGCGATCGGCTACGTGACGAACTGGACCGGCGTGATCATGCTCTTCTACCCGGTGCGCTTCCGCGGCATCCGCGTCCCCGGCCTCGCGGGCCTGGCGACGGTCCTCCCCCGCAAGATCCAGCAGATTCCCGGGGTCGCCCACGGCGGGCTCGGTTGGCAGGGGATCATTCCCTCGCGCGCCGCGAAGATGGGGTCGATCGCGGTCGACAAGGGGATCGCCAAGCTCGGCAGGCCGGCCGACTTCTACGAGCAGCTCGAGCCCGACCGGATCGCCGAGCACATCCTCCGCACCGCCCGTCGCGACATCCGCAAGGCGGTCGAGCGGATCATGGAGCGGGAGAACCCCCAGCTCTGGCGCGATCTGCCCCCGCGCCTGCGCGAGGCCGTTCACGAACGGGTCCAGCGCCAGCTCCCGGACATCGTCCGGACCGTCACCGGCGAGATCGGCAACAACGTCGACCAGCTCCTCGACATCAAGCTGATGGTGATCCGGCGGATCGAGCAGAACCCCGAGCTGGCGAACCGGATCTTCCTCGAGGTCGGGCGCAAGGAGCTGCGGTTCATCATCAACTTCGGCTTCTGGTTCGGCCTCCTGCTCGGAATCCCCACCGCCTTCCTGACCGAATATGTGTTGACGCAGTGGTGGGTCTTGCCGCTGGTCGGGGTCTTCATCGGCTACGTGACCAACCTGCTGGGCATCAAGATGATCTTCGAGCCGGTCGAGCCGCGGCAGATCGGCAGGTTCCTCTGGCAGGGACTCTTCCTGCGGCGCCAGAACGAGGTCGCCGACGTCTACGCGGGGGTCATCGCCGACGACATCGTCACCCTGAGGAACATCGGCGAGGAGCTGCTCGACGGCCCGCGCTGCGACCGCACCCGCCGGATGATCGAGGACGCCATGCGCCCCGCGGTCGATCGCGCCGTCGGTCCGGCGATCGCCCGCTCCGCGGTCCGCGTCGCCGTCGGGACCCGCGAGTACGACGCGATCCGCGAGTCGGTCGCGACCGAGGCCGTCGACTACACGATGACCCCGCTCACCGATCCCGAGTTCAACCAGCGCCAGAACGACCGGATCAGGGAGCTGATCAGCGAACGCATGCGCGAGATGCGGCCGGAAGACTTCTCGGAGATGCTGCGCTCGGCGATGCGCGAGGACGAATGGCTCCTCTATCTGCACGGCGCCGTGCTCGGTTTCGGCGGCGGCCTTCTCCACCTGGCGATCTTCGGATGAGCGAGCCCCCGCGTGACGTCTGGGAGGAGGCCGAGCGCGACCCGGCGGCGAGGCAGGAGGCAGACGGGGGCGTCCGCGAGCTGGGACCCGGGATGGCCCGGCTGGCGGCGACCGCGGCGTGGCGGGGCGGCGTCTGGGCGCTCGACGCCTATGTCCGGGCCGGGTCGCGGATGGCCAGGGCGGCGGTATCCGGCGAGTCGGCCGCCGAGCTGCTTCAGGACACGGGAACCGAGATGCGGGGGTACGCCCGCCGGCTGCTCGGCATGGTGGACGAGGCGACGTCGGAGGATCCGGCCGATCAGGAGGACGAGCCGCCGCTGACCACGGAGGAGCTCCGGCGGCGCGGCGAGGAGCTCTTGAGCCGCTCCGCCGACGTCCGCTTCGAGGAGGACCTGCACCCCGCCTACGCGCGCATCCTGGAGGAGCTCGCACCCGACGAGGTGCGCGTCCTCAGGCTGCTCTACCGGGACGGCGCGCGGGCCGCGGTCGACGTCCGCAGGGGGGTGCCGATGGTCCCGATCGGCTCCGAGCTGGTCGAGCAGGGCCTCTCGCTGATCGGGGCCGAGGCCGGGCTGCGGCACACCGACCGCGTTCACTCCTACCTCAACAACCTCCACCGGCTCGGGCTTGTCTGGTTCTCACGCGACCAGGTGCCCGACGTCGGCCGCTACCAGGTGATCGAGGCTCAGCCCGAGGTGGTCGACGCGCTGAACCGTGCCGGCCGGCTTGGCCACACGGTCCGCCGCAGCGTCCACCTGACCCCGTTCGGCCGCGACTTCTGCCAGGCCGCGCTGCCGCCCGAGAGCCTGCGCAGCTGGAGCGGCGGGGACGTGCCCGAGGAGGAGCTCGCCTAGGCCGGCTGAGGCTCGGCGTCGTCGATCCCGGCGGCCCGGACCGGTGCCGGCGTCAGCGCCGCGGCGCCGATCACCAGCGCGAAGGCGACCAATCGCGCCGCCAGGGTCAGCGGCTCGGACGGCATCGGGTCGCCGAAGACGATCGGCCCGGACGCGATCGTCGCCGAGTTGGCCGCGACCGCCGTCACCGCGATCACCGGCACCGGCTCGCCGACCTGAAGGCTCTTGGCGGAGACCAGGAGGCCGATCAGCGAAGCGATCACGATCACCGCGACGAGCGGATGGATCAGCAGAACCAGGCCGGTGTCCAGATTGCCGGTGGCTCCCTTGATCGAGACGTCCGAGGCGCCCCAGAGCAGGCCCGCCGAGGCGCCGTAGAGGACGCCGGACCGGGCGCGACCGGGCGCAACCGCGGCGATCGCCAGCCCGATACCCGCCGTGATCCCGACGTAGGCCGCGATCGTCAGCGGCTCGTAGTCCGCGTGGGCGTCCCTCGCCGCGCCCTCCAGTGTCGCCGCGAGGAAGGCCAGCCCGGCTGCGGCGAGGGCGACGCCGATCCATTCGCGGCGGCTGACCGTCAGGCCGAACGCCTTGTCGGCGACGACCGTCAGGAGGACGAGTCCGCCGGCGATCACCGACTGCACGAGCGAGATCGGCGCGAGGGCGAGGGCGGAGACGTGGAGGCCCCAGGACGCCATCGAGACGGCGATCCCCAGCACGTACCAGCCGGAGCCGAAGAGGACAAGGGAGCTGCGCACGGGACGGCGGAAGTCGACGTCGGGCGCCTGTACCGCGCCACGGTGCTTGTAGAGGAAGCCGACGATCGACGTCAGCGCGGTGGCGACCGCGAGCAGGAGCCCGACCTGTACCGAGAGCGACATGGGTGAGGCAGGGTAGCGGCGGGCAGGTCCCTGCCCGGGGGCCTAGGAGCCGGGGGCTCCGGCCCCGCCGAGACCGATCGCGCGGATCGAATGCTCGTCGGGGAGCTTCTCGAGCACCTCGTGGATGATCCGGTGGACGTCGGCCTGCTCGTGGCCGAAGTCGTCCAGGAGCGACCGCAACGCGGTGTGCGTGATCTTGAGCTGCTCGGGGGTCAGCTCGAGATGGAAGTTCACGTCGGCCACGGCGGAATCGTAAGCGCAGGCCGCGGGCGCAGGAAATCAACCAGTCGTCCGTTGCCCTCGACACCTAATTTTAGGTATGCCACGATCCGCTCAGGCATGGGGTACGTGGACGAAAGGCGAGGCGCGGAACGCTACGGCGAGCTCTTGCTCCTGCTCGAGGGGGCGGAGGCCGCCCGCGGAATCCTCGAGGGAGCGCTCGAGGACGCCGACGACTACGTCACCGCCGACGAGGCGCAGGCGGCCCTGGCGGCGCTCGGCTCGATCAGGCGGCTCCCGTCGGGGGGCACGGTCGTCGGCGGGCGTGGCAGGCCGCTCGAGGCGCGGCGGGCGGAGGCCGCCGACAAGGCCCTCCAGGAGTTCAGAGCGGGAGCGCTCACGGTCGACTACTCGGGCGAGGAGCGCGACGACCTCGACCGGATCGTCGGCGCGCAGGTCGTCGTCGAGCTGGAGGACCTGGCCGATCCCGGTGGCGAGCTTCTCCAGTTCAGCGCCGCCGGCGTCCTCTCGAACTACCACGCCGAATGGGGGATCGCGACGCTGCCGGGGTGCGGCGGCGTCCTCGCCCGGCTCGACCTGGAATTCCGCACCCCTCGCCGTTTCTCCCTGCGGCTGATCTTCGACGTGGCCCTGCATCAGTGGGCGCTACGGGCGCTGGAGCTGACGGGTCGCTGCACGGTCAACGTCAGGGTGGGCGGCGAGGAGCGCCGGGTCAGGGTTCGGGCCCCGCGCTCGGCCCAGCTGACGACGGCGCTCACGGTCGTCCGGATGCTGGACCTCGAGACGACCCTGTTCGAGCTGGTCTGAGCCTACGCGCGGGCGGGCTCGGCGCTCGCGCCACCGGCCTGCCGTTGCTTCGCCGCGGCAACCAGCTCGCCGAGCGTGTCCTCGATCCGGGCCGCGACCTCCTCGACGTCCTCCATCGTGTCGTAGTCGGCGAGCAGGCCGAAGTTGAGCCGGCCGTTGTAGCTCATGATCGCGATCGCGAGAGCGTGGTCCTGGGGCAGGAAGGCCACCGGGAAGACGTCCTCGAGCTCGCGGCCGAGGACGTAGAGGGGGATCTGCGGGCCGGGGACGTTGGTCACGATCAGGTTGAAGAGCCGGGTCGAGAAGTTGATCCGCGAGGCCTGGGCGAGCAAGGTCGGCGGGGCGAAGTCGTTGAACCGCGAGATCACTTCGGCGCCGAGCGCCTGCTTGGAGTCCTTGACGCCCTCCATCGCCTCGCGCACGATCTCGAGCCGTCGAACCGGGTCCTCGACGTAGACCGGCAGCGGCCCGCGGACGGCGGCGATCCGGTTTCCGAGCTGGCCCTGCTCGTCCTCGCTGCGGATCGAGACCGGGACCAGGGCGCGGAGCTCGAGCCCCTCGGTGCGGACCCCGCGCCGCCGCAGCCAGTCCCGCAGGGCGCCGGTGACGACCGTGAGGACGACGTCGTTGACGGTCCCGCCGAGCGCGTCCTTGATCCGCTTGAACGTCTCCAGCTCCGAGCGCGTCCAGACGAACCGCCGGTGGGGGCCGATCGGGACGTTGAGGGGGACGTCGGGGGCGGGGTCCGCGAAGTTCCAGGCGACCTCGCCGAGCGCTTCGATCGCCTCGGCCGCGCGGCGGGCGGTCGCCTCGGGGTGCTGGATCGCGGTGGCCATCCGGCCGGCGAGCCTGAGGGGCAGGGTCGCGGCGGCGCCCAGGCCGCGGGCCGCGAGGTCCAGCGACGACGGCGCCGGCTCGGGCTGCCAGTCGTCGGCGGGAGCGGGCTCGGGAACGGGCTTGAGGTCGAACAGGACCGTGGCGATGTCGACGCCCGAGACGCCGTCGACCATCGCGTGGTGGGTCTTGCTGATCAGCGCGAAGCGGTTCCGCTCGAGGCCCTGGACCAGCCACAGCTCCCACAGCGGCTTCGAATGGTCGAGCTGCTGCGAGAAGAGACGGCCGGCGAGCCGACGCAGCTCGGCCTCGCCTCCCGGGCTCGGGAGCGCGGTGTGGCGGATGTGGTAACTGGCGTTGAAGCAGGGGTCGTCGACCCAGAAGGGACGCCCGGTCTCAAGTGGTGGCACCGCCAGCTTCTGCCGGAAGCGCGGGACGAGCGAAAGCCGAGATCGAGCGTGCGCGACGAGGTCGTCGTACTTCGGCGGAGGACCCTCGAAGATCAGGACGGCGCCGACGTGCATGTGGCTGGTGGAGGTCTCGTTCGACAGGAACGAGGCGTCGATCGCGCTGAGCCGCTCCAGGTGCTGCTGCGACATCGGCCTAGGCTAACGCCCGGCCCAGCTCGGCGCTACGGCTGCGCCGCGTAGCGAGCGACGTACCGGGCGGCCCGCTGGACCAGCACCTTCTGCACCCTCGCCCCGCCGTTCGACCATCGCTGGAAGCGGAGCAGGCGACCGCGCTGCCGGACGCGCCGGGGTGCCGCAAGCCGCACCCTCGAGCCCTTCTCGTAGAGACGCGAGAACGGCGTGCGCCGTCCCGTGTCGTCGACTCGGATCAACATGCCCGGCGGTCGCGACGCGATGCGCAGCAGAGCCGTCGAGGGCGGCGGCGGTTCGCCCGGTCCCGCATAGCTCGCCGTCAGGTCGGTGTTCTCGGTGGGGCTGACGGCATGAACCCGCGCGCCCCCGTCCGACCAGCCGGAGAAGAGGTACTCGATCCCGCCGAGCGTCGCCGACGCGGGCGCGATCACGTTGGCGTGTGCACCGGCCGCCATCGGCACGGTGAAGGGCCCGGCGCGCGTCTCGTCGTCCCTGGTCAGGGCGATGCCGGCCGGCGACGAGCGAAGGGTCAGGGTCACCGTCCGCGGGTCGAGTCGCAGCGGCGCGCTCGTCGCGCTGAGGCCACGGGCGTCGGTCGCGGTCAACTCGATCGTCACGTAGGACCCGTACTCGTGCTCGGGGCCGTTGAAAGAACCGGTGGCGGTACCGCGAGCGGAGGTCAGCGGGTGCGTGTGGCAGGTCTGGCGGCAATGCTGGATCTGGACGTCCCAATCGAGTGCCGAAGGGGCGACGCTGACCTGGTCCGGGTCCGTGGCCCCGCCCGAGTAGTCGATCCGGTCGCCGACGGTCCAGCGCAGCGCCGCGCTCGGGGAGGTGATCGACGGGGCCGGCGGCCGGTCGCCGGGGTAGAGCGTCAGCTGCGCCACGTCCGACGTTTCCGAGTCGCTCACCCTCACACGCGCGGTGACGTTGCTGGTCCCGTTCGTGTAGGTGTGTTGGACCGCGGGGTCCGAGCCGCTCCCGTCGTCGAACCCGTCGCCGTCGAAGTCCCACTCGTAGAGCAGCGGCTCGTCGTCGGCGTCGGAGGAGCCGCTCGCGTCGAAGTTCACGGTCAGGGGCGTGAGGCCGAACGTCTTGTCGGCGGCCAGGTCTGCAACCGGTCCGGAGTAGCGGAACCGGACAATCCTGTTGTTGAAGAAGTCGGCCGCGTAGAGGTAGCCGTCAGGCCCTACGACGAGGTCCACCGGGGTGAAGCCCAGGAAGTCGGAGAACGCGAAGAGCTCGATGTTCCCAGGGTCCGGGATTCCATCGGCGTTCGGATACATCACCCAGATGCAGCCCCGCGCGGAGTTGGCCATGAAGAGCGCGCCGGTGTACGGATCGGGGAAGTCGGCTCCCTGGTAGAAGGCGAGCCCTGAGCTGGCGGCGCCGGCATCGGTTGGACAGTCGTCGGCGTCGAACAGCTTCCCCTGGTTTCCGTAGTAGAAGAACGGTGCCGCCACCTGCGAGGGTGCCGAGTAAAGGCTCTCGCAGAGGCCAAGATCGAGGGCGTCGTACTCGGGCTGCTTGCTCGCGCCCTCGTAGCATGGCCAGCCGAAGTTGCGCACGGCGGTCGCGTCGGGGATCCGGTCGAGCTCCTCCCAGAGTTTCCAGCCGGTGTCCTGCACGTAGAGATCGCCGCTGCCGGGCCGGAACTCGAAGCGGAACGGATTGCGGAATCCGTAGGCGAGGATCCGGCGGGCGGCGGCGTCGGTGCTGAGGATCCCGGGGTTGTCCGCGAGGGCGGCGCCCGTGTCGGGGTCGATCCGCAGCAGTGCGCCGCCGTAGTCCGTGGGGTCCGCGGCCGTCGCCGGAGTCCGAATGTCCTGGGAGCGCAGCGCACCCCCCTCGTTCGCCGGGTCGCCGCAGGGGTTTCCGTCGAGCTGGCCGTAGTCGGCCACCTGGAAGCTGGCGCCGTCGCCCCCGCTGGCGTAGAGCTGCCGCGTGCCCGGCCGGAACTCGATGTCGCCCGTGCTGTGGCTGGGGAACTGCTGGCACCAGCTCTCGACGAGGACCTGCTCGGCCGGCTGCCCCCCCGAACTCGTCTTCGCGAGCCCGGTGCCGGGGTCGTACTCGAAACGGGAGACGCGGCCGCTGACGACGCAATCCCCGTCAGCCGGGTCGGGGCAGCCGTCGAACTCGCCGGCGCCGCCGTGGACGGGCGCCGTGCCCCCGATCGGGGCATCGTGGGTGTAGCTGACGTAGACGTACGGCTTCGCCGGAAAGTCCGGGTCGAGTTTCAGGCCGAGGATCCCGCGATCCTCGTAGTGGTGGACCTTCGCCCTGATGTCGGCGAACACCGCCGGCGTGTCGTCCCCGAGGCCGTCGAAGACGAGAATCCGGCCCTGGTGCTCGGCGACGAAGACCTGGCCGCTCGGCGCGAAGGCGAGCGCGGTCGGCATCGTGACCGTGGTGATCGGGTCGTCTGCCTCGAAACCCGGCGGCGGGTAGACCGGAATCGCATCGGCTGCCGGCGCGGCGAGCGCGGCGGCGAGGGCGAGCGCGGCGCTGCACCACGCGTACAGCGCGAGTTTTGGGGACAGGTTGCGCAGAGTCCCGATTATGCGGCCTCGGCGTCCGCGCTCAAGCGAATATTGGGACTGTCCAGCCGCTCCGCTCTAGCTTGTGCCTGGTGACGACGCTCCGGGTCCTCGTCCTCGCGGTGGCCGTCTCCAGCCTGGCCGCCGCCTGCGGAGGCGAAGGCGAGCGCGTCGACCCCGGGGGAGCGGCGGCTCGGTTCGACGCCGAACGTTCCTTCGCCGACCTCCGCGACCAGGTCGCGCTGGGGCCCCGGTCCTCGGGATCGCCGGGCTCGCGACGCGAGATCGCGCTGATCGCCTCGCGCCTGCGAGCTGCCGGCGTCCGGTCCGTCGTGGTCCAGCGCCCCCTGCCGAACGTCGTCGCGACGATCCCGGGGCGCAGCCCGGGCACGGTCGTCATCGGCGCCCACCACGACACGAAGGCGGGCATACCCGGCTTCGCCGGCGCCAACGACGGCGCCTCCGGGGTAGCCGTCCTGCTGGAGCTGGCGCGGGTGCTGCCACAGCCCTACCCGGGCCCGTCGGTGACCCTCGCATTCTTCGACGGGGAGGAAGCCCGCGGCGACCGTCGGTTCGAGTCGGACGGTATGCGCGGGAGCCGCCAGTTCGTTCGCCTTGCCAGGAAAGGCGGCCGTCGGGGAACCCCGGCGCTGCGCTCGATCCGCGCCCTGTACCTGCTCGACATGGTCGGCGACTGCGACCTCGCCCTGCCGCGCGAGGCGAACTCCGAGGGAGACCTCTACTCGCGGCTGGAGGGTGAGCCCTTCGGGGGCGAGGCCGCGCCCGTCCTCGACGACCACGTTCCGTTCCTCGAGGCGGGCGTCCCCGCGGTCGCGGTGATCGACTTCGCCTACGGACCAGGCCCCCCGCCCGGTGCCTGGTGGCACACGCCAGCGGACTCGCTCGACAAGGTCTGTCCCGCCAGCCTGGGCCTGGTCGGGCGGGCCGTGGTCGGGGCTCTCGGTACCCTCTGACCATGTCCTCGAACGGCGGGGTCGCGACGGCGGCGGCTCCGAAGAAGGTGCTCCTGGCGGCGCCGCGCGGCTACTGCGCGGGCGTCGACCGAGCCGTGCAGACGGTCGAGCGCGCCCTCGACCTGTACGGCGCGCCTGTCTACGTCCGTAAGGAGATCGTCCACAACAAGCACGTCGTCGAGCAGCTCTCCGAGCGAGGCGCTGTCTTCGTCGAGGAGGAGACCGAGGTGCCCGAGGGGGAGATGGTCGTCTTCTCGGCCCACGGCGTCGCCCCGGCCGTCCACGACAACGCGGCCGTCCGCCGGCTGCGCACGATCGACGCCACGTGCCCGCTCGTCACCAAGGTCCACGTCGAGGCCCGCAAGTTCGCTGCCGACGGCTACACGATCGTCCTGATCGGCCACGAGGGCCACGAGGAGGTCGAGGGCACCACCGGCGAGGCGCCGGAGAACATCCTGCTCGTCCAGACAGCCGGGGAGGTCGAGCAACTCCAGGTCCCGGATCCCGAGCGGGTCGCGTTCATCACCCAGACGACGCTCTCGGTCGATGAGACCGCCGAGATCATCGCGGCGTTGCGGCGCCGCTTCCCGGCGATCGTCAGTCCCAAGTCCGACGACATCTGTTACGCGACGACCAACCGCCAGATCGCGGTCAAGCAGCTCGCCCGCGAGTGCGACCTGGTGCTAGTGATCGGTTCGACGAACTCCTCTAACTCCAACCGGCTGGTCGAAGTCGCCCGCGAGCACGGAGCCGCGTCCCACCTGATCGACTTCCACACCCAGGTGCGCGAGGAGTGGCTGGACGGCGTCGAGACGGTCGGCATCACCTCCGGCGCCAGCGCCCCCGAGGAGCTCGTCGACGACCTCGTCGAGTTCTTCCGCGAGCGCGGCGCCGAGGAGGTCGCCGAGCTGCGCACCGTCGAGGAGGACGTCCGCTTCATGCTGCCGCGCGAGATCCGCGAGGCGCTGAAGGCTCGAGCCTGAGCGCCGATTCACGGGCGCCTTCTGCGGGTAGACGGGCCCCCATGCGTTTCTTCTACGGCTGCGCTGCCGAGCAGTTCCCCGCCGACGACCTCCTGCGCCAGGCGGTCGCGGCCGAGCGGGCCGGCTTCGATGGAATCGGGATCAGCGACCATCTTCAGCCCTGGTGGGACGGCGGCGAGGCCGCCCACGCCTGGGTCTGGCTGGGCGCCGCAGCGCAGGCCACCGACAGGGTGCCGCTGGGCACGGCGGTGACGCCCCCGGGCCCGCGGTTCCACCCGCTGCTGATCGCCCAGGCCTGGGCGACGCTCGAGACGATGTATCCCGGCCGCCCGTACCTCGGCTTCGGCTCGGGCGAGTCCCTGAACGAGTCGCCGCTCGGTGCACAGTGGCCGCCGGTGGGCGAGCAGATCGAGCGGATGGAGGAGGCGCTCGAGATGATCCACGCTCTGTTCGACGGCGAGCGTCTGAGCAGCGAGGGCACGCACTTCTCGACCGACGGGGCCTTCCTCCACACCAACCCCGGGCGGCGGCCGCCGATCTACGTGTCGGCCTTCGGGCCACAGGCGGCCGCGGTGGCGGGCAGGTGGGGCGACGGCCTCTGGACGCTCCCCTCCGACGAGACCGGGGACGTGATCGACGCGTACCGCTCCGCGGCCGAGGATGCCGGCCGCGAGCCCGGCGAGATCTTCCTCCAGGCCCAGTTCTCCTGGGCGGCGTCCGAAGAGGAGGCGCTGGAGGGGGCCCGCGTCTGGAAGGGCTCCCAGCCCGACGCCTTCTACACCGAGGACATCCACGACCCCCGTGAGATGTACGAACGCGGCGAGCGCGAGAGCTCCGACCAGGAGTTCGCCGAGGCGGTGATCATGGGCCCTGACCCGGATCACCACGCGGAGAGGATCGGCGAGATCGCCGGGATGGGTGCGACGACGATCGCGCTGATGAACATCTCGGGCGCCGACCCGCATGGGGCGATCGGCTTCTACGCCGATCAGGTCCTGCCGAAGGTCCGGGACGGCGCCCGGGTCTAGGCGCCGCCGCCGCCGAGCGGTGTCTCGGCGAGCTTCTCGCGCAGCTCGGCGACCGACCCGAACACGCGGCTGGCGCCGGTGTCGAGCAGCTCGGCTTCGGAGAAGCCGCCGGTCAGCACCGCCAGGGTCTCGATCTCGGCCCGCTTCGCCGCTTCGACGTCCCAGGTCGAGTCCCCGACCATCACCGCGTCCCGGGTCCCGGCCTTCTCCATCGCCGCCTCGATCAGGTCGGGCTCCGGCTTGGTTGCCTCGACGTCGGCCGAGGTCGTCCAGCCGTCGACGATGTCACGGGCGTCGAGCAGATCGAGGTAGTGGTCGACCTCGTCCTCCTTGGCCGAGCTGGCGAGGACGACGGTCAGCCCCCGGTCGCGGAGGTCGGATATCAGTTCGCGCGATCCCTCGAGCGGCCGGACCTCGTCGATCAGGTCCATGTAGCGCTCCTTCTCGTCGCCCCGGATCGCATCTCCCTTCTCCTCCTCGACCTCGTCACCGGCGAGCGCCGCGACGAGGTGGTCGCCGCCCATCCCGACGTGCCGGTGGATGCGCCAGACCGGCAGCTCGACTCCTTGGCTGAAGAACGCGCGGTGCCAGGCGATCGCGTGGTGGTAGTTGGTGTCGACGAGCGTCCCGTCGACGTCGAGGATCGCTGCCCGGGCCATTCCCGCGCTCTACCCCGCGCCGTCGCCCGGCACACCCGCCGAGAAGCTGATCGACCAGACCCGCAGGCCGGGGGAGGGGGTCAGGGCGACGCGGTGGCCTCCGTGAACCGGGTGCTCGGCGAGCGTGTAGAGGCCGGCCCCCGGGACGTGGATCGCGCCGCTCGGCGCGCCGTCGAGCTCGACGGCGATATCGCCCTCCCCTTCGACGGTGGCGTGGGCCCCGCCGGCCTCGTAGGCCAGCTCGAGCGTGCTCTCCTGGCCCGGCTCCCAGGGCCGCTCCGGAGCGCCGCCGGGGAAGACCTCCTCGGAGGGCGGCATCACCCGCGCCCCCGGGGCG
>DATFPK010000004.1:0-18548 GCA_035264885.1 Solirubrobacterales bacterium | reverse complement strand
GTCTTGAAGTGACGACCCTTGGCGTTCGACGTCCTGACGCCGGCCTTGACCTTGGCCAGGATCACGTCGCGCATCGTCAGCCGGCCGTTCATCTCCGCGTCCGGCATCACCGGGGCCACGGCGGGGTCACCGTCGCCAGGCGTGTTGTTGTAGTCGGCCGGGGCCTCGAAGTCGAACTCGTTCTGGACCTTGACGACTCGGTAGCGCTTCTTGCCTTGGTTCAGGCGGGCCATCAGCAGGGCGAGGAAGTCGCCGCCCTGGTGAACGGTCGTCGCCGTCTTGGGACCGGTTCCGACCGCCGGCGCCAGGCTGGCGTTCGGATTCTCGCGCCACAGCGCGACTTCCTGGAGGCCGACCAGGTCCGGCGACTTGCCCCGGATCTCCTTGGCCAGGCCGCGGGCCCGGACCGGGAAGTTGTTGGTGTCGACGTCGCGGAGGATCTTCCCGTTGGCGTGGGAGAACTCGTTGGGGCCGCTGGCATTGATCGCCGGCGTCAGGTCGGCGCCGAGGTAGACGTTGCGGGTCATCACGTTGACGACCTTGCCGTTGGCGCGGGCCGCGTCGCCACCTGCCGGCAGCAGGAGGGCGGCGACGATCGCCGCGGCGAGCGCCAGGACGGCGGCCGGAACAAGCCGGCGCCAGGACGCCCGTGTTGCCGTTGCTTCACTCACGAAGGGGACTCCTTTTGCTGTTGCATGAAGGTCCCGAGACTCTAGGCCTCGGCCCCTGCCCTGTCATCAGCAGAAACCCGTAGGGGTCCGGGGGTTGCGCCGGCTAGCCCTGGCCCGCCGTCTGCGCGACGAACTCGGCGACCGCGTCCGCCTGGGCGCCGCTGAGGATCCCGGCCGGCATCCGGCCTGGGGTGGTGGTGCTGTCGACGCCCTTCTCGATCGCGTTGAGGACCCTCCCCTTCGCCCCCTTGATCGTCGCCGCCGCAGTCTTGCCGGTCGGCGGTCCCGCCGGGGCGATGACCTCGTCGAGGTCCGGTCCGAAGTTGCCGTCGGTCCCCGCTGCGTAGAGCGTGTGGCAGGTCCCGCAGTTGACGTCGAAGAGCTCCTTGCCGTGCTCCAGCGACGGGTCGAGGCTGCCGGTCCGCGCCTCGGGATCCCCGTCCGCGCCGAACGCCCAGAGCGGAACGAGAACCGCGAGCGCGACCAGGAGGACTCCGAAAATGACGAAGGGCTTCTTGCTCATGCGTCGGAAGCCCGTGGCTCCCGCGGCGGGATATTACCCTCGGGCCTGCGGTCCGCTGCGCGCCGCCGGCTCCTGTACCAGGGACACATCCGCCGGAGCTCGCAGCGGTCACAGCGGGGCCGCGGCCGGCAGATCTCCCGCCCATGGCGGATCAGGTTCATGTGCAGCTCGTACGCGTCGGCCGGGTCGGTGATCGCCATCATCTCGTCGTGGGCCTCGGCGAAGGGGGCGTTGGGCCGGAACAGGCCGAGCCGCCCGCCCACGCGGTGCACGTGGACATCGACCGGGATCTCCGGGATCCCCCAGGTGAAGATCAATACGCAGGCGGCGGTCTTGCGACCGACGCCGGGGAGCGCGGTCAGGTAGCCCAGGGCGTCCTCCCGCGGCGCCGCCTCCAGCCAGTGGAGGTCGAGGTCCTCGCCGAGCTCCGCCAGGACCGCTTTGATCCGCGGAGCCTTCTGCTTCGAGAGGCCGCCGGGCCGGATCGCCTCCTCGAGCTCGGCCTCGGGCGCGTCGCGGACCGCCCCCCAGCTCGGGAAGCGCTGAGTCAGGCGCTCGAAGGCGCGATCGCGGTTGGCGTCGCTCGTCGCCTGGGAGAGGATCGTCCGGATCAGCTCGTCCACGGGCTCGCCGTGGGGGCGGTTGACCGGCACGCCATACATCTCGCGGAGGCGGTCGCGGATCGCCCGCAGGCGTCGGCGGCTGGGCCGCCGCCACTCCGTTCGCGCCGTGGCGCTCATGACCAAGCCCCCCAGATCTCGCAGGTCGCCGCCGCCGCCTCGACTGCGCCCGGCAGGGCCTCGGCCGCCCGCTCCGCCTCCCAGTCGCGCGCCGCCAGGCCCGCCGCCAGCGCACCCATGAAGCTGTCGCCGGCGCCGAGCGTCGACACCACCTCGACCCCCGGGGCCGGCGCCTCGCCGCTGGACGCCCCGCGGACCAGCGCCCCGTCTGGTCCGAGCGTCACCACGCCCAGCCGGGCCCCGAGCCGGCAGAGTCCCTCCGCGGCGCCGGCGGGATCGGTCTCGCCGGTCAGCCTCTCGGCCTCGGCGGCGTTCGCCTTGACCAGGAACGCGCCGTCGCAGAGGTCGCGGCAGAAGGCGACCGCCCGGTCCATGTCGCGCCAGCGGTTGGGGCGGAGGTTGGGGTCGAACAGGACCGGCAGGCCCGCCTCCCGCGCGAGCCGGCGGGCGCGGATCGTCAGGTCGCGCTCGGGGGCGCCGACCAGGCTGTTGGAGCCGAACACGAGCGCCGCGGCGCCGTCCACCCCCTCCTCGAGGAAGCGTGCCCCCGCGGCCATCGTCTCGGAGATCGAGTCTCCGTAGATCTGGAAGACCGGCTCGCCGTCGCGCCCGAAGGTGGCGAGCGCCAGCGGAGTCGGGAGGCCCTCGACCGAGGCGACCCAGCCCGTGTCGACGTCCTCGTCACCGATCCGCTCCCGCAGCCACGAGCCCCAGGGGTCGTCGCCGACGCCGCCCAAAAGGGCCGCCGGGGCGCCGGCGCGGCGGATCGCGACTGCCACGTTGGCGAGGGCCCCGCCCGGATACACCGCGAAGGCGCGGGCGTCGGCCGGGCGGTCGAGTCGCTCCTCGGCGATCAGGTCGACCAGCGCCTCACCGAGGCAGAGGGACGGCTTCTTCCCCGCGAACACCGAAAGATCATTAACGAGTCACGCGCGAGACCGTTTTACAATTGCCGGTTCATGTCCCGGGCCTTCGCTCACCTCTCGTCCCGCCTGCCCAAGGGGCTCCCCGACGCGTTCAAGCAGATCGGCCTCTTCGTCCTGGCCGACCTCTGTTACGAGACCGTGCGCGGGGTCGCCGAGGGCAACAACGCCGTCGCCTTCGCCAACGGCCAGGCGGTGATCGACTTCGAGCAGTCGACCGGCACCTTCTTCGAGCCCGGGTTCCAGGGGTTCTTCATCGCCGAGCGCTGGGTCCTCGACTTCGCGAACTTCATGTACATGAACAGCCACTTCATGCTGACCACGGGGTTCCTGGTCTGGCTCTATCTGCGGCGGAACGACTCCTTCTATTTCGTCCGCAACATGTTCCTGATCGGGATGGCCCTGGCGCTGATCGGCTACACGCTGCTGCCGACCGCGCCGCCGCGGCTCTTCCCCGAGTACGGCTTCGTCGACACGATCAACGACTTCTCGAGCGTCAACCACGACTCCGCCCTGGTCAAGCTCTTCGTCAATCCCTACGCGGCGATCCCCAGCATGCACTGCGCGTTCGCGCTGATGATCGGCGTCCCGGGGTTCATCCTCTCCCGCCACCGCCCGGCGAAGGCGTTCTGGGCCGCCTACCCGCTGCTGGTGACGTGGGTGGTCGTCGTCACCGGGAACCACTACTGGATGGATGCCGCCGCCGGCGCCCTCGTCGCCGCCACGTCGGCGGTCGTCGCCCACCGGCTGCTCGCCCGCGCCCGGCCCGAGGTCTGGGCGTTCCGCGGCACGCCACACCAGGCGCGCGCATAAGCTGAGCCAATGGAATCCGCGGCGCCGGCAGGGGCACCGAGTGGCGGCCCCGGGAGGCGCCAGCCGAGGAACGCCGGCGAGCTTCGGCAGCTCGCCCGCAATCGGCTGATCGAGTCCCGGCTGACCCCGAACGCGATCTCGATGGCGGGCCTGGCCGGCAACGTCGTCGCCGCGGTGCTCGTCACCCAGCGGCTCTTCTTCCTCGCTGGAATCGCGTTCATCCTCGGCTCGATCATGGACACGATGGACGGCCGCTACTCCCGGATGTCCGGCAAGGGGACGCTGTTCGGTGCCTTTCTCGACTCGACCCTCGACCGGATCGAGGAGGGGCTGGTCCTCACCGCGGTCGCCTGGTACTTCGCCGACAGCGGCCAGGCGGTCGCCGCGGCGGCCTGCGTGTACGTGGTCCTGGGCTCGCTGATGGTCTCCTACACCCGGGCTCGCGCCGAGGCGCTGGGGGTCGAATGCAAGGTCGGGCTTGCCACCCGGCCCGTGCGGGTAGTGCTACTTTCGATCGGCCTCGTGTTCGCGAAGGGCGCGTCGCTCGGTGACTTCGAGCTCCTCGACCTCTCGATCTACGCAATGGCCGTGCTGACGACGATCACCGTGATCCAACGTGTCTGGCATGTGCGAAACCAGCTTTCCGGGGAACCTTCAGGCAAGGCTGCGGGCGACCGTGCCGGCATGTAACCACGACGGGGTACGGGTGTCCTTTCGACCCCAGCCTTGACTTAGGAGGACGTCCAACGTGACTGAGACCAACGGAGCGCACGGCAACGGCGCCGGCAGGACCGACGAGAAGGTCCGCGTCGCGATCGTAGGCGTCGGCAACTGCGCCAACGCCTTCATCCAGGGCGTCGAGTACTACAAGGACGCCGACCCGGCCGAGTCGGTGCCCGGGCTGATGCACGTCGACCTCGGCGGCTACCACGTTCGCGACATCGAGTTCGTCGCCGCCTTCGACATCGACGTGGAGAAGGTCGGCAAGGACCTCTCCGAGGCGATCTGGTCGGGTCAGAACGACACGATCAAGTTCGCCGACGTCCCCCACCTCGGCGTCGAGGTGCACCGCGGGATGACCCACGACGGCCTCGGCAAGTACCTCAAGGAGAAGATCACCAAGGCGCCCGGGGAGACCGCCGACATCGCCGGCATCCTCAGGGAGACCAAGGCGGACGTTTTGGTCTGCTACCTGCCGGTGGGCTCCGAGGACGCGACGAAGTGGTACGTCGAGCAGGCGCTTGCCGCCGGCGTCGGGTTCGTCAACTGCCTGCCGGTCTTCATCGCGCGGGAGGACTACTGGGACAAGCGGTTCCGGGAGGCCGGGCTGCCGATCATCGGCGACGACATCAAGTCCCAGGTGGGCGCGACGATCGTCCACCGCCAGCTGGCGCGCCTTTTCCACGACCGCGGCGTCCTCATGGAGCGGACCTCGCAGCTGAACGTCGGCGGCAACATGGACTTCTACAACATGCTCGAGCGCGAGCGGCTCGACTCGAAGAAGATCTCGAAGACCAACGCGGTGACCTCGATCATGGGCCACGAGCTGCCCGAGGAGGACGTCCACGTCGGGCCGTCCGACTACGTCGCCTGGCTGACCGACCGCAAGTGGGCCCACATCCGGCTCGAGGGGCGCTCGTTCGGCGACGTGCCGCTCAACCTCGAGCTGAAGCTCGAGGTCTGGGACTCGCCGAACTCCGCCGGCGTGGTGATCGACGCCGTGCGGATCATCAAGCTGGCGCTGAACGACGGCATCACGGGGCAGCTCGACGGGCCGTCGAGCTATCTCATGAAGTCGCCGCATACGCAACGCCCGGACGACGAGGCGAGGGAGCAGACCGAGGAGTTCATCGCCGAGCACGCCCTCAAGGCGCCGGGCCAGCGGGCGAAGGAGCTCGCCGGCAAGGTCGAGGGCTCGCCGGAGCGCTCCGAGGCCTAGGGCACCGGTCCCCATCGGCTTCCGGAGGGCCCGCCACCCGGCGGGCTCTCCTATGCTGGCCCCGTGCCCGAGCCCGGCCGGCTCTCGATTCTCCAGGTCACCCCGTACCCGTGGGGCGCGCGCCACGAGGTCAACGACTTCGTCCGGCGCGTATCGGGCGAGCTCGCGGCCCGGGGACACCGAGTAGTGGTGGCCGCGCCGTCCGATGACCGCCGTGCCGTCCGGGCCGGTCGTGACGCGATCCGCGCCGCCGGCAGCGACCCCAGGGCGGTGTTCGGGTCGCGCCGCTCGCCCGGCTTCGTGGCGGTCGGCGGCGGGGTGCCGCTGCCACGCGGCCCGCGCCCGCGAATAGCCCCCGTCCCGGTCGATGTCAGCAAGGCGTTGGAGTCGCTGCTGCGGGCTGTTCCCTTCGACGTCGTCCACGTGCACGAGCCGTTCGCCCCGAGCGTTTCCTCGGCGGCGCTCCGCCACTCGTTGTCGCTCAACGTCGGCACGTTTCACGAGCCGCACGAGCGCCTCCTCTCGACCCAGGTGGCACGGCCGCTGGTCGAGATCTTCTTCGGCCGCCTGGACGGGCGGACGGCCTCGTCGATCGCCACCCGGGACCTGCTCGAGCGCTACTTCGCCGGGACCTACGACCTCGTGCCGCCCGGCGCCGACCCGAGCCCGCGGGACGGAGAGGCAGAGGGCGCTCTGCGGATCCTCTTCCCGGCCACCGAGGAGCGCGGGGCACTGCGGTTATTCCTGCGGGCGCTTCGGCACCTGCCGGGCGAGGTCGACTGGCGGGCGACCGTGGCCGTTCCCTCGGGGGAGGAGGCGCCGCTGCGGGTCAGCCGGCGCCTGGGTGAGCGGATCGACGTGGCGCCGCTCGGCGAGGCCGAGCTGGCGCCGTTGGCTGCGCGCCACGACGTGGTCGTCGCCGCCTCCGGCGGCCCCCGGCCGACCCCGTCCGTCGTCCGCCAGGCACTCGCGTCGGGCGCGGTGCCGGTGGTGTCGCGGCTGCCGGTCTACGCCGAGCTGGTCGGCGACGGCGCGGCCGGGCTGATGTTCCAGCCGGGGGACGCCGAGACCCTGGCCGGTCAGCTCTGCCGGCTCGCCGAGGACGGGGACGGGTCCCGCGAGCTGCGCGAGCGGGCCGGTGATGCGCGGACCTGGGCGGACGTGACCGACGAGCTGGAGGGGATCTACGGGCGGGTCGTCGCCCGGCGCCACGAGCCCGCCGGCGACGCTGCGGTGCGCCGGCGCGTCACGCGGCGTCCCCTGATCGACGTCGACCTCCACATGCACACCGACCACTCGCCCGACTGCGCGACGCCGGTGGAGGTGCTGCTCGAGACCGCCAAGGACCGCGGGCTCGGCGCGATCGCGATCACCGACCACGACGAGATCAGCGGCGCCCTGGCCGCGCGGGAGGTGGCGGAGCGGATCGGCGGGATCAAGGTCATCCTCGCTGAGGAGGTGAAGACCGCCGAGCAGGGCGAGGTGATCGGCCTGTTCCTCGAGGAGCGGATCGAGCGGGGGATGACGATGGCCGAGACGATCGCCGAGATCCGCCGCCAGGGGGGCCTCGTGTACATGCCGCACCCCTTCGATCGGCTCCACTCGGTCCCCGACTACGAGCACCTCGAGGCGGTGGTCGAGGACATCGACATCCTCGAGGTATTCAACCCGCGGGTCGCCCTCAGCGCCTTCAACGACGAGGCCGAGCGCTTCGCCGCCAAGTACCGAATCGTCCCCGGCGCGGGCTCCGACAGCCACGTCGCCCAGGGGCTCGGCAGCGTCCGGGTCCGGATCCACGACTTCGATGGGCCGGCCGAATTCCTCGAGGCGATGCGGGACGCGGACATCACCCGCAAGAAGAAGAACATGGCGTACGTCCAGGCGCTCAAGTTCCTCCAGACGACCGGCCGGCCGAAGGCGCCGAAGCGGAGCGTCCCGGATGCGAAGCCGGTCCGCGGCGGCAGGCAGCGGCGGCGGCGGGCGGCGAGCAAGAGCTGATGCAGCCGCGGCCGCCGAAAGGAGCGGCGAGCGCCCCGTCAAAGAGGTCGGCGGCGATGCCGGCGACCGATGACGAGATCAAGGAGAAGTACCTCGAACGGGCGATCCGCGAGCTCAACGGGCTGAGCCGCGAGCTGCAGGACTGCCAGTTCTGCCCCCGCGGAAAGCTGATGCCGGTGCTCGGCTCCGGGCACCCGCAGGCCGACATCTTCATGCTCAAGCACGCGCCGACGGCGGCCGAGATCGAGGAGGGCGTCGCCTTCTACGGCCGGGCCGGGAACGCGCTGATGAAGAGC
This sequence comes from Solirubrobacterales bacterium, assembly GCA_035264885.1. GTDB lineage: Bacteria > Actinomycetota > Thermoleophilia > Solirubrobacterales > 70-9 > DATFPK01. The sequence continues at coordinate 10,645 of DATFPK010000004.1, read as the reverse complement.
TTCAAGCGGCTCGGCATCGACCCGCTGGTCGTCTACGGAACGCTCTGCGTCAAGTGCCCGACCGCTGAGCCGGACCAGGCCGCCGAGCAGTGCGTCGGGCGCCTCGCCGAGGAGATCGCGATCGTCCAGCCGAAGATCGTCGTCGTGATGGGTGAGCCGGCGCTCAGGGTCCTGAACGGCTTGGAGCTGCCGCTCTCGCGCGCGGTCGAGCCGCGCGAGGGGGAGATCCAGGCGTTCACGCCGAGCATCGACGCGCTGCACGTGCCCGACATCGACGAGTCGCTCGACGAGGAGGGCGCCAAGCAGCGCTTCTGGCGGGCCTTCCGGATGCTGTCCGCCTGGTACGACGATCTTCCCCCCTATTGATGTCGTGCTCGGAGCTTTAGCTCCGGCAGCAGCAGGTCAGGCCGGCGAAGCCGGCCGCAAGTGATCTAGTCCCGCGCCGTACTAGATTCCCCGCCGTGGAACTCGAAGAGCGAACCGTCGAGTCGCTGCCCGACCGCTGCCAGAGCTGCGGGGCGACGCTGACCGACGCCGAGAAGGCCACGGCGCTGGAGGAGGGATCCCAGCTCATCCTCTGCACGACCTGTGCCGCCGAGGCCGAGGCGCTGCCCGAGGACGAGGCGGCGGAGCTCTAGCGCGGCGGGCGCACGACGACGCTTACCCGTCGGGCGCCGCGGTTCGAGACGATGATCAGGTGCTGGCCGGTGCCGACGGCCACCGACCCGCCCTTCACGCTGGCGCTGTAGCCCCGGCGGTAGTGGAGCCGCGGGACGAAGACGTCGGTCACGCCACGGCGGAAGCGGCCCCTGCCTGACGGGCGGCGGGTCGAGTAGACGAGCTCGAACTTCTCCGTGTTCGGGTCGAAGCCGAACCGGACCGGGGTGCCGGCGATCGCCTGGGGGTAGGGCCGGACGAGCGCGCGCAGCTTGCCGCGGTCGACGTTCTTGCCGCGTGGCCGTCTCGCCGGGTCAAAGACGAGGGCTTGGTCGTTGAGCTCGGCCTGCGTCGTCGGGTCCTTGCACCCGCAGTAATGCCAGTACTGCCAGGAGACCATGTGGCGGTCGGCCCTCTCCGCGAGGTCGCGGTTGACGGCGTTGTCGGCGGTGGCCCCGAACTCCGAGAGCAGCAGCGCCGATCCGGTCTCGCGCGCGTGCTGGTCGGCGTTGCCGAAGACCATCTCGAGCTCGGTGTCGCAGCCCTCGTTCTCACCGCCGCCGAGCGCAGCGCCGAGGCAGTAGGCGTGGTAGCTGAACCCGAGCCGCCGGCGCGAGAACGCGAGGTGGGTGTCGGCGCCGAAGTCGAAGAGGACGTTCGGCTCGTACCAGATCAGGTGGCGTTTGTCGGCGCGGCGAATCGCTTTGAAGGCCCGGCGGTAGAAGGCGCGGAACGGACCCTGGTCGAAGGCCGGGCATCCTTCGGGATTCGCGCAGCTCGACCACTGGCTGCCGGGCCACGGCTCGTTCATCAGGTCGTAGCCCATCATCCGCGGGCGCTTGTGGAAGCGGGCCGCGACGCGGCGCCAGGCTCGGGCGTAGCGGTGCTGGACGCCGATGCCGCCCGGGCCCGCCTCGTTCTCCCAGAAGTTGTCGAAGGCGCGGTTGAGGCCGGGGCTCGAGATGTAGCTGCCGGGGAAGCCCGTCAGCGGGTCGGCTGGCTGTCCGTCGTCGAGTACCGCCCAGCCGGGCCAGCCCTCGCCGCCGAACTTCTCGTTGTAGAGGTCCTGGTGGAAGTCGAGCTGGGTGAAGACGCCGCGGCGGGCGAGCTGGCGCTCCGTCCGCGCGATCCGGTTGAGGTAGCGCTCGTCGTAGCGGCCCGGCTGGGGCTCGACCCCTGCGTAGATGACGCCCAGCCGGATCGTGTTGAACCCGAACCGACGCAGGAAGCGCGCGTCGTCGGCGCCGAAGTCGGTCGCGTCCGGCGCGTAGGGGGGGCGCTTGTAGACCATGTTGAGGCCGTGGAGGATCACGACCCGGCCGGTGCGGTCGGTCAGCCAGCGGCCTGAGTGGCCCAGCGGCCCCTTCGCCGCCGCCGCCGCGAAGATGTTCTGACCAGGGGACCCAGCCGAGGCGCCCGGTGGGCCCACCGACGTCCCGGCGCTGAGAGCGACGAGGAGCACAGCGAGGGCGCTGGCCGGACGGCTCACGGCGCCGCCGCCTCCGCCACCGCGACCATCGACTCGACGCTGGCGCTGGCCAGGCCCCGGACGACGACGGTGTCGAGGGCGTCCTCGTATGCGGCCAGCGCGGCCTGCGCCGCCGTCCGGTCCGCCACCGCGACGCCGACGGTTCCCTGCGGCTCGCCGAGCCGGTCGAAGTGGTTGCGGTAGCCGTCGTGGAGGTCGCGGTAGAAGGACTCCTCCTTCGCCAGCCGGCGCGGCGCGTCCTCCCCCGCGGCGGTGCGGACGTAGCCGAAGACCGCCGGCGGCTCACGCCCCGCCTGGCGAGCGCCCTGTTCCGCCTTCTCGCGGGCGGCTCGGGCGAAGCCGGGTGTCATCCAGTTGAAGAAGGCCCCGTCGTACTCGGCGCCGGCGAGTGCGCACATCTTCGGGCCCATGGCGGCCAGGACCAGGCGGACGCCGTCGAGATGCTCGCGCAGCTCGGGAAGCGCCTCGCGCATCGCCGTCAGCGGCTTGTCCTGGAAGCCGGCGCCGACACCGAGCCAGAGGCGTGAGCGGTCGAGGCCGAGACGGTCGATGTCACCGGCGATCTCGCCGGGGCTCTGCCGGTCGAGCGCGATCACCCCGACGCCGAGGTCGACGCCGCCGGCCGCGGCGGCGAACTCCGCGAGGGTCTCGAGTCCCTTCGCGCCGGGGTGGTCGTTCGACCAGAGCGAGGCATAGCCGAGCTCGGTGCAGCGCTCGGCGAGGGGCCGCGCTACGTCCGGTTCGAGACCTGCGGCGACGCCGAAGCCGCGGTCACTCACGCTCGAGCAGGGCGACGCATTCGATGTGCGGCGTCTGGGGGAACATGTCGACCGGCCTCACCCGGCGCAGCCTATATCCGGCCTCCGTGAGCTGCGCCGCGTTCGGCGCGAGCGTGGTCGGATTGCAGGACACGTAGACGATCCGCTGCGCCTCGCACTCGATGACCCGCCGGACGATCTTCTGGGAGAGCCCGGCCCGGGGCGGGTCGATCACGACGACGTCGGGCTTCCCGGCCTCCTCGATCAGAGGGCGGACTCCGGTCCGCGCGTTGGCGGCGCGGAAGCGGGCGTTCGTGACGCCGTTGATCTCGGCATTGCGCTCGGCGTCGGCGATCGCGTCGGGCACGATCTCGAGGCCCCAGACCTCGCCGGCGCCGCGGGCGAAGGTGAGCGCGATGGTGCCGATCCCGCAGTAGAGGTCGAAGACGCGTTCCGTGCCGCGCAACGAGGCGTAGTCGCGGGCCACGCCGTACAGGCGCTCGGCCATGGTGGTGTTGGTCTGGAAGAAGGCGGAGTGGGAGATCTCGAAACGCAGGCCGCCCAGCTCCTCGCTGATGCGCTCGCGCCCGAGCACCCCGGTCGGGCCGTCGGTGCCCCCCGAGGGGCCCTCGATGACGGTGTGGAGGTCGACCGGCGGACGGGGGAAGCGGGCGGCGCTGGTGACGAGGCGGGTCTGGAGGTCACCGCTGCGGTGCCCCTCGCGAACGGCGAGGTTGCGCAGGAGGCCGCGACGGGAGCGGCGGTCGTAGGCTGGCAGCCCTTCAGCCCGCGCCCAGGCGCGGACGGCGTTGCGGGCCTCGTTGCCCGCCTCGGAGGCAAGCTTGCAGTCGTCGACGTCCACGAGCAGATCCCACCGGCCGCGCGCGTGGAAGCCGAGGGTCACTTCGCCGTCTTCGCGCTCGCCGAACGAATACTCGAGCTTGTTGCGGTAGCGCCAGAGGTCGTCGGCGGGGACGATCTCCTCGAGCTCGAAGCCGTCGAGGCCGCCGATCCGCCGCAGCGCGTCGTCGACCTGACGCTGCTTGGCCGCTACCTGCCGGGGATAGGGGAGCGACTGCCAGGCGCAGCCGGGGCAGGGCTCGCCGTCGTGGACGCACTCGGGCGAGAGCCGGTCCGGGGAAGGGGAGAGGAGCTGCTCGACCCGGGCCTCGGCGTAGTTCCGCTTCGACTTGGTCAGCTCGGCGCGGACCCGGTCGCCGGGGAGGGCGCCGGCGACGAAGACGACATATCCGTCGTCGCGGCGGGCCACGCCCTTGCCGCCGTAGGCGAGGTCGTCGATCTCGAGGTCGAGCTGCTCGCCCCGGGCGGGACGCGGCCGGGCGGCGGTCTGGGGCTCCGCGCTCACTCTCCTATCGTGCCAGCCGGTGAGCTTCGACCTCGACCACTACTCGCGCCGCGCCGAGGCGTTCGTCGGCGACCTCGACCGCGAATACCACCTGCACTTCTCCGGGCAGAAGCGAGATTTCGAGCTCGAGGAGGTCTATGAGCGCCACGCGTCCCTGTTCGATCGCGACGAGGTGGAGCGGCTGCGCGAGGGCGTTGACGCCGCCGACGGCGGCGAAGGGCGGCGGCGGGCGGAGTACCTGCTCGAGTTCGCGGTCGGTGGCTATCTCGGGCGGGCGTCCGCGGCGGAGGAGGCGGCGGTGGCCGAGCGTGAAGCCGAGATCGAGCTCGAGGTCGGGGGCGAGAAGATCCCTTACCGGACGGCGCCGGTGGTGCAGGCGAACGAGCCCGACCGGGAGCGCCGGGCGGAGATCGAACGCCGCCGGCTGGAGGCGCTCGAGCAGCAGCTCAACCCGCTCCACCTCACGGTCTTGCGCCGGTCCCACGAGCTGGTCGCCGACCTCGGCTGGCCGAGCTACGCCGACGCCTGTGCCGAGCTGTCGGGAATTGACCTGCGGGGCCTGGCCGAGCAGACCGCCGAGTTCCTGGCGGCGACCGAAGGTGTCTACCCGCCGGTGGTCTCATCGCAGGTCGAGGCGGTGCTCGGGTTCGGGCTCGAGGAGGCGCGGCGGTCGGACCTCGTGCGCTTCTTCCGCGCTCCCGGCCTGGACGCTGGGTTCCCCGACGAGCGGCTGGTGCCGGCGTTCGCGGAGACCGTGGCGGCGATGGGGCTGGCGCTCGAGGACCAGCCGAACATCAGGCTCGACACCGAGCAGCGGCCGACCAAGTCCCCGCGCGCCTACTGCGCCCCGGTTCGGGTGCCCGACGAGGTCTACCTCGTGGTGCCGCGGGTCGGCGGTCGTGAGGACTTCGCCGCGCTCTTCCACGAGGGCGGCCACGCGCAGCACTACGCCAACGTCGATCCGGCGCTGCCGGCCGAGTACCGCTACTTCGGCGACAACTCGGTCACGGAGTCCTTCGCCTTCCTGCTCGAGCACATCACGACGGACCCGGCGTGGCTGTCGGACCGGCTCGGGGCCGACCCGGAGCCGGTCGTGTCGCTGGACCGCGCCGTCCTGCTCTTCTTCCTGCGCCGCTACGCGGCGAAGATCGGTTACGAGCTGGAGTTGCACGGCGCCGACCCCGACCTGGACGCGATGCCGGCCGAGTACGCGCGGCGGATGGGCGGCGCGACCGGGATCGGCTGGGACTCGGCGAGCTGGCTGGCCGACGTCGACTCGGGCTTCTACGTCGCCGGCTACCTGCGGGCGTGGGCGCTCGAGACGCGCTGGCGCCGCCATCTGCGCAAGAGCTTCGGCGAGGGCTGGCACGGCAGCCCGGAGGCCGGTGATTGGCTGCGCGGCGTATGGCGGCAGGGGCAGCGGCTGCGCGCCGACGAGCTCCTCACCGAGACTCTCGGCGAGGAGCTCAGGTTCGACGCGCTTGCCGCGGAGTTCGTCTAGCCGAGCTTCTTCTCGACCGCGTTGAGGATGCCCTTGCGGCCCTCGTTGCGCTTCTCGTAGTCGCGCACCTTGCGCAACTCGGCCGGCGTCAGGTCCGTGAGCCGGGTCTGGATCTGCCGCGCGGTCAGCCCGTCGTAGGCCGTGATCGGGAAGCTGCTCCCGACGCCCGTCCGGCGGATCAGGCGGTCGGCCTCTCGGAGCGCCGGGTCCGCGGCGTCGCGGGCCGCCCGGGCCGCGCGGCCACCGGCCCCTTCCACCTGGCGGCGGGCCTGGCGGGCGGCCTGCTCGGCGCCCTTGCGGACCGGCGCCGCCCGCCCCCCGACCTCGCTGCGCGCCTGGCTGGCGATCTTCTCCAGTTCCTCGAGGAGGGAGTCGCGCTGCTTTCGTCCCCGGTCGACGAGGTCCGAGACGACCTTCTCGGCGTCGCCGCGGGTCATCCGTCCCCGCCGGACCGCGTCGTCCATGACCTCCTGCACCCGGTCGCGGCTCAGCGTCAGGCTGCGCTCCAGGCTCTGACGGAAGTTCTCGACGCTCTTGTCGAGGCCGGTGGTGGCCCGGCTGCTGCTGCGTGACGGCGTGCTGCGCTTACGGCTGGTCGAACGCCGGGACGAACCCGACTTGCTCGCCGTCGAGCGGCGGGAGCTCGATCGCGTGCTCGATGACTTGCGGCTGCTGCTGCTGGTCGACTTGCGGCTCGAGCTTCCGGTTGACTTGCGGCCGGCTGAGCTGCGTGACGACTTGCGGCGTCCCGAGCTGCCTGATTTGCGACTGCTCGAGCTGCCGGATGACTGGGCCATTGGGTTCTCCTCCTCGGCTGTGGTTGGGAGCCGCGGCGAACTATTTCACTCGGCACCGGGAGAGGAGAAGGTTCCCTGCACCGGAGCGTGGTCCGAGAGCCGGAGCGCGAGCCCGTCCTCGTGCAGTTCGCGCCGGTCCGGCGGCCATTGATGTGGCGCCTCGACGACGTCCAGGTTGCGGGCGAGCAGGTGGTCGATCGCCTTGGGCGCGGTCGGCGGAACCAGGCCGTGCCGGCGCTCGAGCTCGGCGAAGGTGTCCAGGTCCGCGGCCGGGCGGAGGTTGAAGTCGCCGCCGAACACCAGCGGCGCGTCGCCGGCGAAGGCGACCGCGGTGTCAGCGGCGAGAAGGACCTCCTCGGCGGCGAGGTCGGGGCGGTCGTTGCTCGTGTGGAGGTTGGCGAAGCAGAGGTCGGCCGTGGTACGGGTCAGGGCCATGGTGCGGCGTTCGGGGAGGCGGGGGCGGAGCACGAGCTCGCGCCGTTCGGTGATCGCGCCGAGCGAGGCGCGGACGAGAGTGAGGTTGGAGCCGCCCTCGCCGGAGGCGATCAGGTCGGGGTTGAGGCGGGCGATCGAGGAGCGCAGCGGGGCGAGGGTGTTGCGCGAGGTGAGGACGCGGTGGGCTTCGGCGGAGCAGGCTCGGGCAAGACCGTCCGACCAGCGCGGCGGGCACTCCTGGAGGAGGGCGACCTGCCAGTCGCCCCCGGCGATCAGGGCGGTGAACTCGGGCCGGAGGTCGCGGTTGACCTGGACATGGGTGGCGTTGCGCTCGGTGGTCCGCAGGAGGCGCGAGCGCAGCGTGAACAGGCCGCGGTCCGGTGGTTTGTCGCGGCCGTGGAAGAGGTTCCAGCTGAGGGCTCGGATCTCCAGGGCGCGCTTAGTATCCGCGTCTTGAAACGGGACTTCCTGACCGGGGAGGAGCTCGGGGCCTTCGAGTTGAGGTCGTTGCTCGCCCGCGCGGCCGAGTTGAAGGCGGGGAGGAAGAGCGGCGAGGGGGCGGATTCCCTCGCCCGTTCGAGCGTCGGGCTCTACTTCGGCCGGCCGTCGACGCGGACGCGGATCTCGTTCGAGGTCGGGGTGGCGGAGCTGGGCGCGACGCCGGTGATCCTGAGGGGGGACGAGCTCCAGCTGGCGCGGGGGGAGTCGGTCGGGGACACCGGGCGGGTGCTGTCGCGGTTCCTCGACGCGCTGGTCGTGCGGTCGGGCAGCCACGCGGAGGTGGTGGAGTTGGCGGGGGCGGCGGCGGTGCCCGTGGTCAACGGGCTGACGCCGGTTCACCACCCCTGCCAGGCGCTCGCCGACCTGCTGACGCTGAAGGAGCGGTTCGGCGAGCTGGACGGGCTACGGATCGCGTACGTGGGCGACGGCAACAACGTCGCCCGGTCGCTGGCGATCCTCGGGACGCTGGCCGACGTCGAGGTCGTGATCGCGGCGCCCGAGGGCTACCAGCTCGACGAGCCGCACGGGGCCAGGCTCACCGACGACCCACGCGACGCGGTCTCGGGCGCCGACGCCGTCTACACCGATGTCTGGATCAGCATGGGCGACGAGCAGGAGGCCGAGCGTCGCCGCGCCGACCTGGCGCCCTTCCGCATCGACTCCGACCTGCTCGCCGCCGCCGGCGGCCGCGCCATCGTCCTGCACTGCCTCCCCGCCCACCCCGGCGAGGAGATCACCGAAGAGGTGCTCTACGGCCCCCGCTCGGCCGTCTGGGACCAGGCCGAGAACCGCCTTCACGCCCAGAAGGCCCTGCTCGAGCTGCTCCTCAGGTAGCTAAATGCCGGGGAGCCACGGACCCCCGGCGTCGCGCTCGACGCCCGACCGCGGATCGCCGGGCGCCGGCGGCTTCTCGTCGGCACGGGTTTCCGTTGCCAGGTCGTCGCCGGCCGGCGGAAGCCCCACCTTGGCCACGCTCCATGTGCCATTTCCGCTGTCCCGCGGCACGAAGCGATGTGTCTCCCGGTCCGGAGATTCCTCCGCCAGCAGTGCGCATCTCGCCTCCGCCTCGTCGCGGGTCACGCCGCCACAGTATCGGTGGGCCGAGCCAAGCTCCTTACACTGCCCCCGAACCCGGCCCCGTCGTCCAGTGGTCAGGACATCAGGTTTTCATCCTGAAGACGCGAGTTCGATTCTCGCCGGGGCTACTGACTTCAATTCTGTGCATCCCGAGATCAACCTAGGCCCGCTCACCCTTCAGACGTTCGGTCTGATGTTCGCCCTGGCGTTCCTCGCCGCGGGCGCGCTGATCGCCCGTCGCTTCGCCGAGATCGGTAGACCGGCCGACTGGGCCTACGAGATGGGCTTCGCTGCCCTGATCGGCGGCCTGGTTGGGTCCCGCCTCTACTACCTCGTCGACAACTACGACGACGTCAAGGACGACCTCCTCGGCAACATCTTCAGCGGCTCCGGGCTCACCTGGTACGGCGGCGCCATCGGCGGCGCGATCGCCGTCCTCCTCTGGGCCCGCTATCGCGGCTTCCTCGGCCTGGCCCTGCTGGACCTCGCCGCTCCAGCCCTCGCGCTCGGCTATGCGATCGGGCGCTGCGGCTGCCAACTCTCCGGCGACGGCGACTACGGCAAGGCCTGGGGCGGACCGTGGGCGATGTCGTATCCCGACGGGACCGTCCCGACCGACGAGGCGGTCCACCCGACGCCGGTCTACGAGACGGTTGCGATGGGCCTCGGCGCCTATCTCCTCTGGCAGCTCCGCGACCGGTTCAGGACCGGCGTCCTGTTCGCCATCTACCTTGTCTACGCCGGCACCGAGCGGTTCCTCGTCGAGTTCCTGCGCCGCAACGACGACGCCCTGCTCGGCCTCACCCAGGCTCAGCTGGAGAGCGCCGCGATGATCGCCGCCGGCGCCGTGTGGATGGTGGCGGTGCGCCGCCGCCATGGCACGCTCGCGCGGACCGGTGCCCCCGCGGAGGCCGAGCCGGCGCGCGCCTGACCGGGTCAGATACTGCGCAGCATGCCGCCGTCGATCGGAATCACCGCGCCGGTGATGTAGGCGGCGCGCTCGCTGCACAGGAAGGCGGCGAGGTCGCCGTACTCTTCCGGCTGTCCCAGTCTCCCCGCCGGCACCTCCTCGGCGGCAACCTTCTCGGCCACCTCCAGCGACCCGTAGTTCTCCGCCAGGCGGTCGGTCGCGAACCGGCCGGTGGCGACCGTGTTCACGGTGATTCCGTCGCCGGCCAGCTCGCGCGACAGCGTCTTGAAGAAGCCGACTGCCGCCATTCGGTGGGCGTTGGAGAGGTTGAGCCCCGGGATCGGCTCGATGGTCGAGCTCGAACCGACGTTGAGGACCCGTCCCCAGCCCCGCTCCCGCATGCCTGGAACCACCTCGCCGACGAGGACCCGCGGTGCCAGCACCAGGGACCGGTAGGCGGCCTCCCATTCGTCGAGCTCGTGGTGGAGAGTGCCACCCGGCGGCGGACCGCCGGTGTTGGCGACGAGGATGTCGATCGGGCCCACCTCAACCTCGACCTCGCCCGGCAGCGCCCGCATGCGGTCAAGGTCGTCGGTGTCGGCGACGAATGGCGTCGTTTCGCCATCGATTCCGGCCGCCGCCTCCTCGATCGACTCACGCGAGCGGCTCGTCATCGCCACCCGCGCCCCCTCTCGGGCCAGCGCCTCGGCGATCGCGCGGCCGATGCCCCGGCTCCCGGCCATGACGAGCGCGACCCGTCCGTCCAGGCCTAGGTCCACACGACCTCCCGCCGCCCGATCCGCGCGCACCAGGCGGCGAAGACGATGACGGCCAGCAGGACGCCGAGCCAATGGAGGCCGATCAGCACCGCGAGCAGGCTGGGCAGCCCGGCGAGAGCCGCCCCCCTCAGTGCCGGCCCGAGCGGGATCTCGAGCAGCCTCGCGGTCAGCGCCGCGCAGCCCATCCAGACGGCAGGGCCGGTGACCCACCCCCAGTCCTCGAAGAAGTCCTCCGGCAGTGCCGCGCCCAGCGCCACCGAGGCGAGCGCAACCGCGACCACCTGGACCACGGCCGTTCGCACGAAGAGCCCACCGTCCACGAGTCCGATTCTGCCAGTCGGCCGAGCCCGCCCCAGATCTCCGGCTAGCATCGCC
>DATFPK010000003.1:0-22781 GCA_035264885.1 Solirubrobacterales bacterium | reverse complement strand
CCTGCGGCTCGTCGGCGTGGTCACCGGCTTCGCCGGCGTGGTCGCCCTCCTCGGGCTCGACCTCGGTGGATCGGGGGCCGCCCTGCTGGGCGGCGCGGCCGTGCTCCTCGCCGGCTTCGGCTACGCCGTCGGCGGTTTCGTCAACAAGCGGAAGCTCGCCGAGAAGCCGCCACTCGGCCTGGCCGCGGCGGTGATGGTCGCCAGCACGGTCCTGTTGATCCCGGCCGCGATCATCGAAATTCCGCCGGAGGCTCCGGGCCTGGGCCCGATCGCCGCTGTGACGGCGCTCGGCGTGTTCGGCACCGGGATCGCCTGGTGGATCTTCTTCCGTCTGATCGAGCGGGTGGGGCCGGCAAAGACGTTCGTCGTCACCTACGTCGCCTCGGCCTTCGCGCTGGTCTACGGCGTCACGCTGCTCGACGAGCCGCTCACCGCCGGAGCCGTGATCGGCCTGTTGCTGATCGTCGGCGGGTCCTGGCTCGCCGCCGAGGGCCGCCTTCCCTGGCAGCCACGCCGGGCAGAAGTCCCGCTCACGGTCGAGGCCGTGCCCACGGACTAGGCGGCGGCCGCGGCCGCGCGCCGCAGCGCGGGCGCGACGCGATAGCGCTCCTCGCCGAGCTCGCGGTGCAGGGCGTCGAGGATGCCGACCACCCGGGCGGCGCCGATCGCGTCGCACCACTCGAACGGGCCGCGCGGGTAGTTGAAGCCCAGGCGCATCGCGGTGTCGATGTCCTCGCGGGAGGCGATCCCGGCGCCGAGGGTGAAGTGGGCCTCGTTGACGAGCTGGGCGAGGATCCGGCCGAGGACCAGGCCCGGCGCGTCTCCCACCCATTCGACATGCTTGCCGACGGCGCGGAGGCGCGCCTCGGCCGCCGCCGCCGAGGCGCCGCTGGTGGCCGGCCCGCGGGTCAGCTCGACGAGCCGGGCGGACTCCAGGTCGGGCAGGGCCAAGTAGCCGACGGCGTCGGCGCCGCGAGCGAGGGCGGCGAGGCTGCCCTGCTCCAGCGCGACGAACTGCGCCTCTTCCGCGCCGCCCGCGCGATCGGTGGTTCCGGGGTCCCCTCGACCACGCGGGGGCGAGGGTTGGACCGGGTCGTCGGAGCGGTGCGGGCCGTCGCCGTAGTCGTAGTAACCGCGGCCCGTCTTGCGACCGAGACGCCCGGCGGCGACCATCCGCGCCTGGATCGGGTGCGGCTGCCAGCGCGGCTCGTGAAAGCTCTGCTCCCAGAACGACTTGGCGACCTCGAAGTTGACATCGACCCCGACCAGATCGGTGAGCTCGAACGGGCCCATCCTGAAGCCGCCGCCGATCCGGCAGATCCGGTCGATCGCTTCGTGCCCGGCGACTCCGGAGCCCAGCAGCCGAAGAGCCTCCAGCGTGTACGGCCGGGCGCAGCGGTTGGCGACGAACCCGATGGCGTCGGCGGCCCGGATGGGGACCCGGCCCATCTGCCGGGCGGCTTCCTCGGTAGCGGCCAGCGCTTCCTCTCCGGACTCCTCGCCGGCGACCACCTCGACCAGCTTCATCGCGGCCGGCGGGTTGAAGAAGTGCATGCCGACAACGCGCTTCGCGCTTGGCAGCGACGCGGCGATCGCCGTGACCGGCAGGGAGGAGGTGTTGGTGGCCAGGATCGCCTCCGGGGCGCAGGTCTCGGCCAGGCGGCCGAACAGCTCACGCTTCAATCCAAGATCCTCGGGGGCGGCCTCGACGACGAGGTCGCACCCGGCCAGGTCCTCGAGCGCCGGGCTCACCCGAAGGCGACCCTCGGCGCCGGCGGCGTCCTCGGTCGTCCACCGGCCGCGTTCAGCCCCCTTGTCGAGCGCGTCGCGCAGGCGACCGGTCCCGGCCTCCAGGGCATCCGTGACCGGATCGTGGAGGAAGGTCTCGAAGCCGCCGAGGCAGGAGATCTGCGCGATTCCCGCGCCCATGCTCCCGGCGCCGACGACGCCGACCCGCTCGACTCTCACTCGGCGGGTGGGGGAGGGCGCTCGACGCCCTCCCACAGCGAGACCTCGTCGGCCTCCCGGAAGACCTTGTGAATGCCCTCCCTGCTGCTGCCCGGCGGGCGCCCGAACGCGCTGACGTTCCCGGCCTCCGGGCGCACGACGACGTCCGGGGAGTTCATCTCGCTGACCAGCAGGATCCGGACCGGCTCATCGCTGCCGTTGACGACCTGGTGCGCGCCCCGCTCGCCCACCGGGAAGGCGACGACCTCTCCCTCGGCAAGGCGACGCTCGCCGTCGAGCGTGCGCAGCGAAGGCGTTCCGCGCAGGACGATCAGCAGCTCCTCGTTGCCGAGGTGGTAGTGCAGCGGGAACGGCGCCTGGCCGGGCGGCAGCTCGTAGACGCTCGCTCCGAGCCGCTCGGCGCCGGCGTCGGCGCCGACCTTGGCGCGGCGGGAGCGGAAGCCCTCCCGGTCCATCTCCGCCGTCCAGTCCGGCTCGAACGCGTTCGGGCCGCTCATCGGCCGCGGAACTCCGGCTTGCGCTTCTCGACGAACGCCTGCATCCCCTCGACCCGGTCCTCGGTGGCCATGGCGAGCTCGTAGAGGCGGCGCTCGGCCTCGAGTCCGGCCGTGAGCGTCGTCTCCTCGGCGGTCAGCACCGCCTGCTTGCCCAGCCGCGCCGCGATCGGCGGGCGCTCGGCGACGGTGCGGGCCAGCTCCATGGCCTCTTCCATCCAGGTCCCCTTCGTGGCGACCTTGTTGACGAGACCCCAGGCCATGGCGCTCTCGGCGTCGAAGCGCCGCCCGGTCAGCACGTACTCCATCGCCCGTTGCTTGCCGAGGATCCGGGTCAGGCGCTGGCTGCCGCCGCCCCCGGGGATGATCCCCAGCGTTATCTCGGGCTGACCGAACTGGGCGCTGTCGGCGGCGACGATCATGTCGCAGGCCAGGGCAAGCTCGCAGCCGCCGCCGAGCGCCCAGCCGGAGACCGCGGCGATCATCGGCGTCTTGACCCCGGCCAGCCGGCGCCAGAAGCCGGCCGCGGGGTGGTGGAGCGCCTCGGCGAAGCTTCTCTCGCTCATCGCTTTGATGTCCGCGCCGGCCGCGAAGACGTCATCGGAGCCGGCGATCACGAAACAGCGCACCTCGGGGTCCGCGTCGAAGCCCGCGAGGCCGGAAGCCAGCTCCTCCATCAGCTCCGGCGAGAGCGCGTTCCGCGCCTCGGGCCGGTTGAGCCGCAGCACCGCGACCTTCCCCTCCAACGACGTCTCGACAAGGCTTGCGATCTTCGATCCCTTTCGCGCGACTGACGACTGGCCTAACGACTGTCCATCGGCGTCATCGCGTTGATGCCGGTCGCGGCGCGGCCGATGATCAGCTTCTGGATCTGGGACGTCCCCTCGTAGAGGGTGGTGACGCGGGCGTCGCGGAGGTAGCGCTCGACGGGGTAGTCGTCGACGTAGCCGGAGCCGCCGTGGACCTGGATCGCGAGGTTCGCGCATTCGACCGCCGCCTCGGTGGCGTAGAGCTTCGCGACGGAGGTCTCCGTGGTGTTGGGCTGGCCCCTGTCCTTCAGCCAGCCGGCCCGCCAGACCAGCATCCGGCCCGAATCGCGCTTGACGACCATGTCGGCGATCATCTCCTGGACGAGCTGGAACCGCGCGATCGGCACGCCGAACTGCCGCCGTTCCTGGGCGTAGGACACCGACGCGTCCACGCACCCGTCGCAGATGCCGACGCAGCCCGCGGCAACGCTGTAGCGGCCGTTGTCCAGCGCGCTCATCGCGATCTTGAAGCCGTCACCGACCTCGCCCAGCAGCGCGTCGTCACCGACCTCGACCTCGTCGAGGGAGATCTCGCCGGTGTCCGACGCCCGGAGCCCCAGCTTGCCGTGGATCTCCTGGGCGCTGTATCCGTCGGTTTCGGTCGGCACCAGGAAGCAGGCGATCCCCCGGTGCAGTTTCTCCGAGTCGGTTTGGGCGAAGACCAGGGCGACGTCGGAGTAGTTCGCCAGTGAGATCCACATCTTGCCGCCGCTGATCGACCAGCCGTTGTCGGTCTTGGTCGCCCGGGTCCGGAGGTTCGCGGCGTCCGAGCCGGTGTCGGGCTCGGTCAGCGCGAAGCAGCCCAGCGATTCGCCCGAGCACAGGCTCGGCAGCCAGCGGCGCTTCTGCTCCTCGTCGCCCCAGCGCTCGATCGACCCGGCGACCAGCGAGGTCACGACCGAGACGACGGTCCGGGCGGAGGAGTCGGCGCGCCCGACCTGCTCCACCACCAGGCCGTAGGAGAGGTAGTCCAGCCCGCGGCCGCCGTACTCCTCGGCCACGGGTGCCCCGAGGTATCCGACCTCGCCCAGCTTGCGCGCCAGCTCGCGGTCGAAGCGCCCCGCCCGGTCGTTGTCGCGGACCCGGGGGAGGATCTCGCGGTCGCAAAACTCGCGCGCCGCCTCGGCGATCAGCTTCTGCTCGTCGGTCAGCTCGAACTCCACTGCGCCTCCATCTCGCGCGCGAGGGCCGCGGCGAACGCCTCGCTCGCATCCCCCGTCCGGGGGCCGGGGATCTCGGCCGGCGCCCGGCCGTCTATTTCGGCGATCGGCTGCACTTCCCGCGTCGTCGACGCCAGAAAGGCCTCGCGGGCCCCGCGGAAGTCCTCGACCGGCCAATGCCCCTCCTCGACGTCCAGCGCGTCTATAACGCGGGCCCGCGTGATCGACCTGAGGACCCCGGCTTCGAGCGCCGAGGTGCGAAGCCCTCCCTGGGGCGAGACCCAGAACACGGTCGAGGTCGGCGGCTCCAGCACCGTGCCGTCGGGATGGACCAGCACGGCCTCGTCGGCGCCGCGGGCGCGGGCGATCCGGGTGGCCTGCATGTTGGCCGCGTAGGAGAGGGACTTGACGCCGTTGAGGATCAGGCTGGGGGAGTAGGTCACGGTCGCGACGCGGACCGTTTCGCCGTACTCCGGCAGGGGCTCGGTGACGGCGATCCGCCGCCCACCGCGCGTGACGACGAGCCGGAGCAGCGCGTCATGGCCGCCCAACTGGCCGAGCAGGGCGTCGATCTCCGTCTCGAGGCGGGATCGGTCGAATTCGAGCTGGATCGCCGCCGCCGAGCGTTCGAGGCGGTCGATGTGCTCGCCCAGCGCGAACGGTCGTCCCTCGTAGAGGCGGATGACCTCGAAGGCGCCGTCGCCCCTGTAGAGGCCGTCGTCCTTGAGGGGGACGACCGCCTCCGCGGTCGGTCCGGTTCGCCCATCGACGCTGGCCAGCTCCTTCACGCTCATCGGCCCGCGAGGCTATCGGCCGGAGCTTGGTGACGACCGTCATTGAAGGCGTCGAAGCCGTTCGCGGAGATCTCGGCCTGGCGTGACGCCCATGGAGATAGATTGAACGTGACCTACGGAGGAGGAGCGATGTCCCAGCAAGCACCGGACCTAGAGGCGATCAAGGGGGTCCAGCAAAAGACCTGGTCGGAAGGCGACTTTGCGGTCGTCGCGACGATCATCCAGGTCGTCTCGGAGAACCTCTGCGAGGCGGTCGACCTCATGCCCGGCGAACGCGTCCTCGACGTCGCCTGCGGCAGCGGCAACACGGCGATCGCCGCCGCCCGCCGGTTCACCGACGTGACCGGGGTCGACTACGTGCCGTCGCTGCTCGACCGAGGCCGCGAGCGAGCCGAGGCGGAGCGCCTCGAGATCGAGTTCCTCGAGGGAGACGCCGAGCGGCTCCCGTTCGAGGACGGGAGCTTCGACGTGGTTCTCTCGACCTTCGGGGTCATGTTCGCCCCCGACCAGCAGCGCACCGCCGACGAGCTCCTCCGGGTGACGCGGCCGGGCGGGCGGATCGCGATGGCGAACTGGACCCCCGACGGCTTCAACGGCCAGATGTTCAAGGCGGTCGGCAAGCACGCGCCGCCTCCTCCGGGAGTCCAGCCGCCGCCGCTCTGGGGAACCGAGGACCGGGTCCGCGAGCTGTTCGGCGACCGGGTCTCCTCGATCGAGGCGAACGAGCGCGTGGCAAATATGCGGTTCCGCTCCCCGGACCACTACATGGAGTTCTTCAGGACCTACTTCGGGCCGACCGTGATGGCGTTCAAGCGGGTCGGCGAGGAGGGCGCCCCCGCCCTGGAGCGCGACCTGCGCGAGCTGATCGACCGCTTCAACCGGGCCGGTGACGGCGTCGCCGTGATGCCGGCGACCTATCTGGAGGTTGTCGCGGTCAAGGCCTGATCAGGCCGCCGGGTTCTCGACCACGGTCGCGAGGCCCTGGCCGACCCCGACGCAGAGGGTCGCGAGCCCGTAGCGCACCCCCCGCCGGCGCATCTCCCGGGTCAGCGTCGTCAGCAGCCGCGCCCCCGAGGCGCCGAGCGGGTGGCCGAGCGCGATCGCGCCGCCGTTGACGTTCAGCCGCTCCTCGTCGATCCCGAGCTCGCGTACGCAGGCGAGGACCTGGGAGGCGAAGGCCTCATTCAGCTCGACGAGTCCGATGTCGTCAAGGGTCAGGCCGGCCGCCTCGAGCGCCCTGGGCACCGCGTGGAGGGGGCCGATCCCCATGACCGAGGGGTCCACGCCGGCGACGCCGAAGGAGACGACCCGGGCCAGCGGCTCCGCTCCGATCCGCTCCAGGCCCTCCCCGGAGGCGACGAGGAGGCAGGCCGCGCCGTCGTTCAGGGTCGAGGCGTTGCCGGCGGTCACCGTCCCGCCCTCGCGGAAGACCGGCCGCAGCCGGGACAGGCGCTCCAGAGACGCGTCGTCGCGTGGCCCCTCGTCACCCTCGACCAGCCGGGTCTCGCCCCGACGGCCCGCGGGCGCCTCGACCGGGACGATCTCTTCGGCCAGGCGGCCGGCCTCGGCGGCGGCGACGGCGCGCTGGTGGCTGCGCAGGGCGAAGGCGTCCTGGTCCTCGCGTGAGACGTCCCACCGCTCGGCGACGTTCTCGCCGGTCTCGCCCATCGACTCGGTGGACACCCCGAGCGCGTCCATCCTCGGGTTGACCAGGCGCCAGCCGAGGGTCGTGTCGTGCATCGTCTGCTCGCCGCGCGGCAGGGGGCTCTCGGGCTTCGGCACGACCCACGGCGCCCGGCTCATCGACTCGACACCGCCGGCCAGGTAGGCGTCGCCCTCGCCGAGCATCACCGCGCGCGCGGCCTGGTTCACCGCCTCGAGGCCGGAGGCGCAGAGGCGGTTGACGGTGGCACCGGGCACGGAGTGGGGGAGGCCGGCCAAGAGGGCGGCCATCCGCGCGACGTCGCGGTTGTCCTCGCCGGCCTGGTTCGCGGCGCCCATGTAGACGTCGGCGATCAGGTCCGGGTCCAGGTCGTTGCGCTCGACGAGGGCGCCGATGACGTGTGCGGCCAGATCGTCCGGCCGCACCCTCGAGAGGGCACCGCGGTAGGCGCCCATGGGCGTGCGGACGGCGTCGGCGATGTAGGCGTCGGACATGGCGCCTAAACGTATCCTTGTCCGGTGGGGTTCATTCTCGGCACGCTCGCGATGCTGCTCTTCCTGGTCGGGGTGCTGCTGCTCGTCGGCCACTTCTACCCGGGCAGCGGCGCCGACCTCGTCGACTGGAAGCCCACCCGCTCCTACGAGGACGAGGCGCGGCTCGAGGAGGAGGACGTGCAGCAGATGATCGAGGCGCAGAACGAGATGCGCCGGCGTCGCGGCGCTCCCGAGATGACCGAGCGCGACCTGCGCCAGAAGGTGAAGGAGGACGAGCTCAACCGGCTCCGCGGCAGGGGCCCCTTCGGCGGGGCCTGACGGGCGTGGCGCGGGCCCTGATCGTCGGCTGCGGATGCCGCGGCCGGGCCCTCGGCGCACGGCTGGCGGAGGACGGCTGGGCGGTCCGCGGCACCGCCCGCAGCGACGACGCTCTGGCCCAGGTCGAGGCGGCAGGGATCGAGCCGGCGCCCGCCGATCCCGCCCGGCCGGGCACGATCCTCGAGCTAGTCGGCGACGTCGCTGTGGTCTGCTGGCTGCTCGGCTCGGCCCGAGGGACCGCGGAGGAGGTGACCGCGCTGCACGGCGAGGTGCTCGAGCACCTGATGCTCCGGCTGGTCGACACCCCGGTCCGCGGTTTCGTCTACGAGACGGCGGGTCCGGCCCCCGCGGACGTCCTGGCCCGCGGCGAGGCGATCGTCGACCGCGCGAGCACCACGTGGCGCATCCCTGCGGCCACGATCAGAGCCGCTCC
Source organism: Solirubrobacterales bacterium (assembly GCA_035264885.1). Taxonomy (GTDB): domain Bacteria; phylum Actinomycetota; class Thermoleophilia; order Solirubrobacterales; family 70-9; genus DATFPK01. The sequence continues at coordinate 14,648 of DATFPK010000003.1, read as the reverse complement.
GGCCGACCACGCCGCCTGGCTCGAGGACGCGACTCGGGCCGCTACCGGAGTCCTTCGCCCGAGCGACTAGCGACCGGGGACCGGCGACCGGCGACCGACGCCTGGCGACCGGCGACCGGCGACCAGCGCCTGGCGACCGGCGACCGGCGCCTGGCGACCGGCGACCGGCGCTACTGGAACTGCCGCGGCGCCTCCTGCGGAGCCGCCTTCTGCGACCAGGGAGCCTGGTCGGCGTTCGACTTCGGCGCCTTGTCGAGCTCGTCGACGGCGATCTTGCCGCCGAAGTAGATGGCGACGAGCACGGCGATGAAGATCCCGTAGTAGAGGAACTGACGGCCGCGGGTGGGTCCGTACCCCTGGCCGACGACGGACCGCTTCTTGTCCTGGCCCATCGCATCGACGTCGGAGCGACCCTGCTCCTGGCTGGTCGTACCCGCCTCCACGCGCGAGACATTAGCCCGGGGAGGGTCCGGATTTCCACCCCCAACCGTCGCCGGCAGGCGGACCACGTGCTCACGGCAGCGGCCGCAACCGGCGAGATGCGCCTCGAGCCGCCGCCGGTCACCGGTCGCGAGTTCCTCGCCGCCCGCCCGGCGCCGCGCCAGCGCGCGGGTCCTCATGCAGCGCCCGCCGCCGCTCCGCGCGTGGGTTGAGTGTGTCGCCGGGGCGCCGTCCAAGCCGCGCTTTTTAGCGGTTCCTCAAAAGGGGTATATTCGGATTGAAATTAAGAGATTTAGGCGGAAACGGAGGATCCCATGAGCTACGTGAAGGACGTCCTGGTCGAAACCGACTGGGTGGCCGAGCACCTCGACGACGACTCGATCCGGATCGTCGAGGTCGACGAGAACCCGGCGCTCTACGCCGAGGCGCACATTCCCGGCGCGATCGGCTTCGACTGGCAGGCCGACCTCCAGGACCCGGTCAAGCGCGACTTCCTCGACCCGCAGGCCTTCGGCGAGCTGATGGGCGGTCGGGGGATCTCGAACGATCACACCGTCGTCCTCTACGGCGACCGCAACAACTGGTTCGCCGCCTACACGTACTGGTACTTCCGCTACTACGGCCACGACAAGGTCAAGCTGATCAACGGCCCCCGCGAGAAGTGGATCGACGAGGGCCGGGAGACGACGACCGAGATCCCGGAGTACGAGGCCACCACGTTCGAGACGAGTCAGGGGGACGAGTCGATTCGGGCGATGCGCGACGACGTGCGGGCGGCGCTCGATTCCGACACGAACCTGGTCGATGTCCGCAGCCCGCAGGAGTACTCGGGCGAGCTGATCGCGATGGCCGGCTACGAGCACGAGGGCGCGCAGCGCGGCGGGCACATCCCGGGCGCGGCGTCGGTGCCGTGGGCGCAGGCGGTCCAGGAGGACGGGACTTTCAAGCCGGCCGAGGAGCTGCGTGAGCTCTACACCTCGAAGGGCGTGCTCGAGGAGGGCAAGCCGATAATCGCCTACTGCCGGATCGGCGAGCGCTCCGCCCACACGTGGTTCGTCCTGCACGAGCTGCTCGGCGAGGATGACGTCCGCAACTACGACGGGTCCTGGACCGAGTGGGGCAACATGGTCGCCGTGCCGGTCGAGAAGGGGTCCTGAGCCGGGGCGGTCAGTCGCCGACCCGGTCGAGGAGCTCGGCCAGGATCCGCGCGGTGGCCCCCCAGATCAGGTGCCCCTCGACCTCGTATGTGGGGGTGCGGATCGGGACGCCGCGGCGGACCAGCCGCCGCATGCCGTAGCCGCGGCGGAGCTCGTCGAGCGTGAACGCGAGCACGGCTTCGACCTCGTCCGGGCTGGGGGTCAGCGCGAGCTCGCGCGGGTGCGGGATCAGGCCGACGAACGGGTGGACCTTGTAGGACGTGACGAAGGTGCCGATCGGGGGCAGGGCGCCGACCAGGTCGACCTGGGAGCGCTCGAGGCCGATCTCCTCCTCGGCTTCGCGCATGGCCGTCTCTCGCAGATCCTCGGCGGGGTCGTCCTGACGGCCGCCCGGGAACGAGATCTCGCCGGCGTGGCGCCGCAGGTCGGCCCGTCGCTCGGTGAAGACGAGGCCGGGCCGGTCGGGCCAGCCGTAGAGCGGTGCGAGGACCGCGGCGTCGGTCCGGCCATGCGCGTCCATCGCCGCCGCCTCCTCGGGCGTGAGGAGGGCTGCGCTGAGGTCGGAGGCGGAAGCGGTCACGCGCGTAAGATCGCGTCATTGTGGCCGACGCGCTGCTGATCATCGACTTCCAGAACGACTTCTGCCCCGGTGGAGCCCTCGCCGTCGAGGGCGGCGACGAGATCGCGGGGCCGATTCGCAGGCTGGTCGACTCGGGGCGCTTCGACACCATGGTCGCCACCCGAGACTGGCATCCCGCCGACCACGCGTCGTTCGACCGCGAGGGCGGCCCATGGCCGCCCCACTGCGTCCAGGGGACGCCGGGCGCGGAGCTGCACGAGACGATCGGCGACGTCCACCTCGACGCGGTCGTCGACGTGGGGCGGGAGCGCGAGGACGAGGGCTACTCCGGGTTCGAGAAGTCCGACCTCGCGCAGATCCTCCGCGACCGCGGCGTCGAAGGGGTGGCGGTGTGCGGCCTCGCGACCGACTACTGCGTCCGCGCCTCGGCGCTCGACGCGGTGGCCGAGGGATTCGGCGTCACACTCGTCGAGGACGCGGTGCGGGCAGTCGAGGTGGAGCCCGGCGACGGTGAGCGGGCGGTCGAGGAGGTCCGAGCTGCCGGCGCCCGGGTCATGTCCGCCGATGAGCTGCTCGCGGCGCCGCCGAGCCGGGGCGAGCCCTAGATGATCACCTGGACGGTGCCGCCGTCCACCGACCAAGCGGCACCGGCGACGTAGGAGGCACCTTCGGAGCAGAGGAAGGTGATCGCCGCGGCGATCTCCTCCGCCGTCGCCAGGCGGCCGATCGGCCGCTTCGCGCCCGCCGCCTCCAGGGCCTCCTCGCGGCTCCCCGCCCCCGACAGCTCCCGCGACTGGTCGAGTAGTCCGCCGGGCTCGAGCCACATCTCGGATGCGACCGGGCCGGGGCAGACGGCGTTGACGAGAACGCCCTTCGAGGCGTAGCGGTCGGCGAAGAGCCGCGAGAGCGAGAGCTCCGCCGCCTTCGCGACCGAGTACTCCGGCATCGCCGCCGAGGGCCGCTTCCCGGCGGTCGAGGCGACGTTGACGATTCGCCCCCATCCGCGCTCGGCCATCGGCGGGGCGGCGGCGCGCATCGCGCGCAGTGGAGCCATCACGTTGAGCTCGTACTGCCGGCGCCAGTCCTCGTCGGGCACGTCGTCTAGGTCCCGCCATTTCGCGGTGCCGGCGTTGTTGACCAGGACCTCGAGGGAGCCGAAGCTCTCGGTCGCCGCCTCGAGCATTCTCTCGCCGGCATCGTCGGCGGTGACGTCGAGTGGGAGGGCTTCGGCGCGGCCGCCGCCGGCGGCGCACTCCTCGGCGGCGTCGCCCAGGGCCTCCTCGGTCCGGGCGACGAGTAGAACGGACGCGCCCTCGGCGCAGAGCCGGCGCGCGGTCGCCCGGCCGATGCCCCTGGTGGCCCCGGTGACGGCGCAGGCGCGGCCGGCCAGGCCGAGATCCATCAGACGGGCTCGACCCGGTCGGTGATCGCGACGTCGGTCTCGTGGCGGAGGATGCGGTGAACCGGGCAGCGCGAGGCGATCTCCTTCAGGCGCTCGAGCTGGTCCTCACCGAGTTCCTTGGGCAGCCGCAGCGTCACCTCGAAGCTCTTCGGGACGTAGCCGTCGTACTCCATGTCCACGCCGACCTCGACGTCGTCAAGCCGCCAGCCCTTGCGCTCCGCGTACATCTCCATCGTTATCGCGGTGCAGGCGGCAAGGGCTCCGGCGACGACACGCGTGGGCGAGGCGCCCTCGTCGTCACCCCCCGCCTCCCTCGGCTCGTCGATGACGAGGCTGTGGCGGCCCTCGATCTCGACGTCGTGGGCGAAGCGGGAGCGGCGACGGGCGACGGCGCGGGCCATCAGCTCTTGCGGCGGCCTTCGAAGAGGGCGGGGGCGTCGTCGTCCGCGGCCCGCGCCATGGCGTAGGCGAGGTCGGATGCGCGGTTGACGAAGTGGAGGAGGTTGTCGCCGCTGATCTCACCGGTTCCGTTCAGCGACGCGATCCGCCGCTCGGCACGGCGAATCGTGCTGCGGGCGAGGTCGAGGGCGGCGGAGACAGTCGTGCCGCCGGGGATCACAAACTGCGGTGGCAGGTCGACCCGCGCCATCCAGTGGTCGATCCGCTCCTCGGCCCAGGAGACCATCTCGGCGGTGACGCGGCTGACCCCGTCCTCGAGCCGATCGGCCGCCTCGGGCGCGGTGGCGAGCTCGGCGCCGGCGACGAAGAGGTCCTCCTGGATCTGGAGGATGTCGGCGGCGAGGTCGGCTCCGTCGGGCGGGCAGAGGGAGCGAGCCAGGCCGAGCGCGGAGACCGCTTCATCGACGGCGCCGTATGCTTCGGTGCGGTCGTGGTCCTTCCGCACGCGGCCGCCGTACCAGAGTGAAGTGCTGCCGTCGTCCCCCTTGCGCGTATAGATCTTGACCACGCGCGCATCCTAAGCGCGGGCGTCGCGGCAGCCGCTCAGCTCAACGGGTTGAAGACCAGGCCGGAGAGGAGCTTCGGGAAGAAATAGGTGGACTTGGGCGGCATCGTCTCGCCGGCCGAGGCGACCTCGCGCACCTGGTCCACCGGCGTCGGGCGGAGGACGAAGGCGACGTCGTGAGAATCGCCGAGGGCGGCTTCGACGTCGGCGATGCTCTTCGCGTAGCCGATGCCGCGCTTGGCGGCGATGTCGTCCTCTGTCATGCCGAGGATGCCCTTCAGAACGAGCGCCTCGAGGACGGCGGCGTCGAGCCGCCGGTAGGCGTCGGAGCGGTCGCCGAGGAGGCGATCGAGCTCGGCCGTGTCCTTCAGCCGCAGGCGGAAGGGCTTGCGATGGTGCGCGTCCATGTAGCCGAAGACGCCGAGGCCATCCGCGCCGGAGGGGTCGAGCTCACCGTCGGGCGCCTCCTCGACCTCGAAGAGCTCGAGCAGCCCCTCGCGCAGGCGTAGCTGGCGATCGGGATCGTCGGCGAAGCCGCTGAGGAGCCGGTGGGTCGGGAAGACGGTCAGGCCGGGGTCGTCGAGGCCGGTGAGGGCCATCAGGGTGAAGGCGGCCGGCCCGTCGCCGTCCCCGGTCTCCTCGAGGTACGCGCGGGCGGTCTCGTAGCGATGATGGCCGTCGGCGATCAGCAGCTCGGCCTGCTCGAGCTCCTGGGCGACCGCCGCATGGACCTCGGGGTCGCGGACGCGCCAGAGGCGGTGGACCGTCCCGTCGTCGTCGGTCACCTCGCCGAAGGGCTCCGCCTCGGTGGCGGAGGCGACCAGCGGCCAGGCGTCGCGCGAGCTGAGGGAGAAGATCGGTGAGAGGTTGTGGCGCGTTGCCCGGGTGAGGTCGAGGCGGTCCTGCTTCGGGCCGGGCTGGGTGCGCTCGTGGGGGCGGACCCTGCCGGCCCCGTACTCCTCGACCCGGACCCGGACGAGGATGCCATGCCGCTCGTGCTCGGCACCGTCGGGGGACGTGTAGCGCTGGGTGAGCGCCCAGAGGGCCGGCTCGTCGTCGGCCACCAGGACGCCCTCCTCACGCCAGCGCCCGATCTGCCTGGCCGCGTGGGCGTAGGGATCCGCGCCGTCCTCCGCCTGCGGAAGGTCGATCTCGACCACGTTGTAGGGCGACCGCCGCAAAAGCTGCTCGCGCTGGGCGGTGTCGATCACGTCGTAGGGCGGCGCCGTCACGTCCTGCAGCGCCACCTTTTCAGGGTCGTAACGAAGCGCGCTCAGGGGACGGACGTCGGCCACGGGCGCGGGACCTTAGCGGCCGAATCCGAGCCGAGCTTGAGGCACGGGACGGACTGCGGCAGAGCCCAGGGGGGCCTAGAATCGAGTCCTCGGGGCGTGGCGCAGCCTGGTAGCGCACACCGTTTGGGTCGGTGAGGTCCTCGGTTCAAATCCGAGCGCCCCGACTCACGAAGCGGAGGAGGAACGTGGCGCAGAACGGAATGATCACCGGCACAGACTTCGTCGCCATCCCGACCAAGGACTACGACGCCGCCGCGAAGTTCTACGGCGAGACGCTCGGACTTCCGTTCGGCAAGCGCTGGGGGGACATGCCGGCGGGAGAGTTCGAGACCGGGAACCTGACGATCGCGCTCATGCAGTCGGACGCCTTCGGGATCGAGTTCAAGCCCCACTCGCACCCGATCGAGTTCCGGGTCGACGACGTCGAGGCTGCGCGCGGCGAGCTCGAGTCGCGGGGCGTCGAGTTCGAGAGCGAGACGATCGACTCCGGCGTCTGCCACCAGGCGCTCTTCCGCGACCCCGACGGGAACCTGCTGGCGATCCACCACCGCTACGCGGCGGCGGGCGAGCCGCCGCCGGCGTCCTGAGCGGCGCTACGGCCAGAGATCGCCATCGGCGATCTCGAGCAGGTTTCCGGCCGGGTCGGCGAAGTAGAGCGAGCGCCGGCCGCTCGGCCACTCCTGCTCGTAGGTGATCTCCACCCCCGCCTCGTCCAGCCGCTCGCGCCAGGCTCCGTAGGCCTCTCGCTCGGCGACGAGGCACAGGTGTCCGGGCCCCTGGCTCCCGTGCGCGGCGATCGGCTCGTCGCGTCCTTCGATCCGGTCGCGGTCGAACAGCAGCACCACGCCGGCACCCAGCCGGAAGGCGCGCCCGTCATTCCACCCGGCGACCTTCGGCAGCCCGAGGAGGTCCGAGTAGAACCGCTCCATTTCCTCGCCGTCCCCGGTCGAGTGGTACAGGGACGTCTCGAGGACGCCGCTCAGCCGCGGTGACTCCGCCACGCGCCGAGGCTATCCGTGATGGCCGCCGATCGGACCCGTGTAACGTCAGAAACCGAGAGGAGGCTGCCCCAGATGAACTCGATGAGCCGCCTGATCGCGATGCTCCACCCGGAGAAGATGAAGATGCCCTCCTCCGAGGAGGCCTTGCCGGGTCGCGCCGCGCCCGCCTTCGACGTCCCCGCGACCCACGCCGTCCTCGGCACCCCGCTCCAGGCTCCCTTCCCCGAGGGAATCCAGGAGGCGTACTTCGCGCTCGGCTGCTTCTGGGGCGCGGAGCGGCTCTTCTGGGACCTGGACGGCGTCTATACGACCGCCGTCGGTTACCAGAACGGCGTCACCCCGAACCCCACCTACGAGGAGGTCTGCAGCGGCGCCACCGGGCACGCCGAGTCGGTCCTCGTCGCCTACGACCCGAAGCAGATCTCCTATGCCGACCTGCTCAAGACCTTCTTCGAGGAGCACGACCCCACCCAGGGCATGCGCCAGGGCAACGACGTCGGCACCCAGTACCGGTCGGGCATCTACTTCACCGACGACGAGCAGCGTCGGACAGCAGAGGCCGCCCGCGACTCGTACGACGAGTCACTCCGCGCCGCGGGCCACGCGCCCGTGACCACGGAGATCGAGCCCGCGGGCCCCTTCTACTACGCCGAGGACTACCACCAGCAGTACCTCCACAAGGTGCCGGACGGCTATTGCGGCCTGACCGGCACCGGCGTGTCCTGCCGCATCCCGGCCGCGACCTGACCCGGCGCGGCGGCGTTCGCTAGCCGGGAGGCAGCGGGCCGCGCCCGCGCCTCACCGCCGAGCCGAACCGGCGCAACGGGTGGAGCGTCTGGTGCAAGTGCCTCATCTCCTGCTCCAGCGGCTCGACGGCGTCGCGCACCTCGCCGACCTCCCCGTCGATCGAGTCGACGGCCTGGCGCATCCGCCTCACCTCGTCGTCAAGCGAGTCGACCCGGTCCTGGATCACGGCGAGCGAGCGCGCGACCTCCGGCAGCACCGTGACCGACTGGGCGATCGTCCGCAGGTCCTCGAGCGCTCCGAGTACCAGCCGCGGCACGACCGCCAGCGGATGCTGTCCCCGTGGCTCGACGTCCTTGCCGCTCACTTGGGCGCCACCGAGTAGATCGCCACCCCCGCCGGTACTCCCTTGGCGTGGAAGAAGCGCTTGCGCCGCACCTTCAGCCCATCCCGGTCGATCCGCTCCAGCGCCACGTCGGAGACCAGCATCTCATCTCCCTTGGCGGCATCGGCGATCCGCGCCGCCACGTTGACGTCGACGCCTAGATAGTCCCCGCCGATCCGCCGGGGGTAGCCGAGGTGCATGCCGGCCCGGATATGCGGGCGGTAGCTCTCGGCGGCGACAGACGCGAGCCGCGCGTGTGCCTCGAACACCGCGTTGAGGCCGTCGGCCGGCTCGGCGAAGGCGGCCATCATCCCGTCGCCGAGCCGCTTGACGACCTCGCCGCTGTGGGCGGTCACGGGTGGCTCGATCGCGTCACCGACGTCGCGCAGGAGCTGCAGGGCCGCCGCGTCCCCGGCCCGCATCGCCCAGCTCGAGAACTCGACGAGGTCGGTGAAGACGATCGCCAGCTCGCGCTCCGTGGTGTCGCGCCCCGCGCCCTCGGAGATCGCGTCCCAGACCTGAAGCGCGCTGAGGCCGGCCTCGCGCAAGAGGCTCGGCCGCTCCTGCGTCGCCTCGGCGAGCCGACGCCCCAGCGCCTGCGACTGGCCCCGCCCTCCGGTCGAGAGGGTGTCGCCGAAGCGGCTGTCGCCGGGCAGGACCTCGCGCAGCTGCCGGACCGCGGTCAGCAGCAGCTTCGACCCCGCCGTCTCGACGCCCGGCCGCTCCTCCTCGCGGTTGTCGTTGCCGTTGTGGGTGCTCATCCCGCTCACGTACCAAACCCGTCGGCGATCGCACGTTACACAGATCGATGTAACGGTTCCGCCCCATTCCTGCCCCGCGGCGGGCGTGACCCCTTTGACTAGCATGCCGCCGGTGTTCGGCGACGCCTCGGCGGTAGGGGATTTCCGGTGACGCCGAGCTTCGGCGCGTACGTCGGCGGCGGCGTCGCCCTGATCGGCATCGCCGCTGCCCTCGGCCTGGGCGGCTATTGGCTGCGACGGTGGATCGTGCCCGAGTTCTCCGGTGCCCTCGCCCGGCTCGCCGAGATCACGATCGCGGTCGGGCTCTTCGTCCTGACGCTCGAGCTGCTCGGCACGGTCGGCGCTTTCCGGCTCGGCTGGATCGTGCTCGGCTGCATCGCCGCCGGCCTGGTCGCCGCCTGGCTCGCACACAGCCGCGCGCCGCGCGGAGCCGTGGCGGTCGAGCCGCCGAAGGTGCACACGTGGGCGCTGGTGATCGCGGTCGGTGTGGCCTCGTGGGCGGCTGCCGAGTGGACCTTCCCGTCCCAGCTCAGCCTCGACCACGGCATGTTCGGCGGCGACACCACCTGGTACCACATGCCGTTCGCGGCGCGGTTCGTGCAGGACGCATCGATCACCGACCTGCACCTCACCGACCCCCTCCGCCTCGCCGCCTGGTTCTACCCGCAGAGCTCGGAGCTGGTCAACGCGGCGTCGATTGCTGTCACGCAGAGCGACTGGCTCTCGCCGCTGATCAACCTCGTCTGGCTGTGCGTCGGTCTCCTCGCCTGCTGGTGTGTCGGGCGCCCCTACAACGTCGCCCCCGCGACGCTCGTCGCCGGCGCCCTCGTGCTCGACTCCGGAATATTCATCGAGACCCAGGCCGGCGAGGGCAGAAACGACGTCATGGCGCTCGCTTTTCTCGTCGCGATGGCGGCGTTCCTGATCAACGGCCACCAGAGGCGTGCCCCGGCCACCGGGGTGGTCGCCGATACGCCGGACCCCACGGCGCCCCTGCTCGACCGCGGCCCGTTGATCCTCGCCGGCTTGGCCGGTGGGCTGGCGATCTCGGTGAAGCTCACCATGCTGGCGCCGATCGGGGCGATCTTCCTCGGCATGGTGATCGCAAGCAACCGCGGTCGCCGCCTCACGACCGCGGCCGTGATGGGCGCTTCGATGTTCGTCACGGGCGCCTACTGGTACGTGCGGGCGATGATCCACACCGGCGGGAACCCAACGCCGCAGCTCAGTTACGGGCCGCTCAACCTGCCGACGCCGGACCAGATGCCGCTCGACCCGCGGCCACGCTTCAGCGTCGCCGACTACCTCTTCGAGCCGACGATCTATCGCAAATGGTTCTTTCCGGAGCTCGACAACGCCCTCGGCCCGCTCTACCCGCTGATCCTGATCATCGCTTTCGCCGCGACTGTCTACATCGTGCTCCGGTCCCGCAACCGGATCCTGCGGCTGCTCGCCGGCGCGGCGCTCCTCACCGCCATCGTCTACATCTTCACGCCGCTCACCGCGGCGGGGCCCGAAGGGGAACCGCGCGGCTTCTTCACTAACACCCGCTACCTGATGCCGGGCCTGATGCTCGGCCTCGTCATGCTGCCGCTGGCCCGGCCGCTGCGCGCGCCCGAGCGCCGCGCCTGGGCGACGCTGATCTCGCTCACGCTCGTCTACGCGATCACCGTGCTGGCGACGCCGCGCTGGTACCCCTACTACATCGTCGGGACTGTCTTCATCGTCGCCGCGATGGTCTGGCTCCCGGCCGGCCTCGGCTACCTGCGCGGGATCGGCCGCGTGTCGATCCCAATGATCGGCGCCGCGGTGGCGGGCGTCCTGCTGCTCGCCCTGGTCCTCGGGCGCGCGCAGCAGGTCCAGTACGTGGACAACCACTACAAGAGGACGACTCTCTTCCTGCAGGAGGGCGGGCCGGTCAAGGCCTTCGACTGGGCCCGGCCGCTGCGCGACAAGCGCATCGGGATCGTCGGCTCGGGAGAGATCTTCTTCAGCCAGTACGGGTTCTACGGAGTTGACCTCTCGAACCGGGTCGACTTCGTCGGCGTCCCGGGTGACCGCGGCACCTACCGGCTAGCGACCACGTGCCGGCAGCTCCGCAACCGGATCAACGCCGGCGACTACGACTTCCTGGTGGTCAGCCAGTACACGCAGGACTCGCCGGACGCCGAGTACCGCTATCCGGTCCGCGCCTGGACCAAGACGGATCCGGGACTCGAGGAAGTGCTCGCCGAGGAGGAGATCACGCCCCAACCCGACTACGTGTACCGGGTCAAGGGGGATCTCGACCCGGCCGGGTGCGCCGATCTCGGCGCCTCCTGACGCTCAGGCGGGCCGCAGCCCGAGCAGCCGCTCCCGGTCGGAGTCGAGGTCGCCATAGGTCATCTCCGGCACGAGCTCGCGATCGACGGCGATCGTCTGCGACGGCCGCTTCCTGACCACGCCGAGCCCGTAGTCGGCGTCGAGCACTTCGACCTGGAGGTCGGGGCGCGTCCCGCGCAGCAGCACCACCGCCTTCCAGACATCTCCGCACCAGGTGCCGTCTCCATCCGGACGCCTCGCCGCCTCGCCCGGGTCGCGCAGCCCCGCCGGCTCGTTCGGCGGATTGCAGTCGTGCATCACCACGACGCCGTCCTCCGGCGTCCGCGCCAGGCAGTTCTCGACGTCGCGGAGTGCCTGGTCCCAGGTGTGGTAGCCGTCGACGAAGCAGACATCGAACTCGCGGTCACCTGCGGGAGAGGCAAAGAAGTCGTCGCTCTTCATCGCGAAGACGCGGCCGCGCAGCAGCGAGGAAGGGTGGCGCAGGCGCGTCCCGAGCGGCAGTCCCTGCGGGTCGACGGCGGTCTTTCGCCGCGCCGAGAGGTGGACGAAGACGCCGCCGTCGCCGACCCCGATCTCGAGGTAGCGGCGGCCGGCCGAGCGGTCGAGCTCGCGCTGCAGGAGGTGAGTCCTCGGGGGCAGAGGTCGTGCGCCGGGTTGCCGCATCGAGGGTTATGTGATACCTAGATGCCCATGCGGATCGCTCCGCGGGTTCTCGTCCCCATCATCGCGCTCGTCTGCCTGGCCTTCGCTGCCGTCTCCGACGGCGCCCGCCAGGGCGCCTATCGCGGCGCGCTCTACGGCTTCAACTCGAACCTGAGGGAGACGGGCACCAAGGTCACCTTCTCGGTCCGCAACGCGCACGTGAGGAACTTCTTCTTCAGGGATCCCTCGTATTACTGTGCCGGCACCGGCGTCTACGAGTCGGCCCGCTACACGATCCCTTCGGCGGCGATCCGGAACAACCGGGTGAACCGGACCTACAAGGTCGGATCCGGCAGCAACACGGTCACCTTCACGCTGAAGGGCACCTTCTCGGGCCGGCGCGCCCGCGGAACCCTGGTCCAGACCGGAGCGGCGCTGGGCTGCAGCAAGGACTGGCGCTGGAAGGCCAGACTCAGGCCCTGACCCGCCGGCCGCAGGGTGCGCCACACTCTGCGGCTCGCCCCCGTAGCTCAGTGGACAGAGCGACGGCCTTCTAAGCCGTGGGTCGCAGGTTCGAATCCTGCCGGGGGCGTCCTCGGGAACCCGCGGAACCGGCTGAGCGCGTGGGCTAGCATCGACCGATGGGCGGTCCGCGCCTCATGGCGGTCGCGATGACCTTGGCGGCCACGCTCTCCTGCGCTGTCGCGCTCGCGGCGCCAGGCGACCTCGACCGCTCGTTCGACGAGGACGGCAAGGCTCTCGTCAACTTCGGCGCCCAGGACTTCGCCAACGACCTCGAGCTGACGCGACAAGGGAAGATCGTCCTCGCCGGCGGCACGTATCAGCCGGGGAGCGACTTCGCCGCGGTCGCCCGGCTGAATCCGAACGGCACCCTCGATTCGACGTTCGACGGCGATGGTCGCTCGACCACCAACTTTGGATTGCAGGACGCGACCGCAGCCGGCCTCGCCGTGTTGCCCGACGGCCGCATAGCCCTAGCCGGCACCAGGAGCCGAGGACTCGATCCTCCCCGGGACGTCGCCTTCACGCGCCTGACCGGCGGCGGGACCATCGACCCCGCCTTTGCGGCCACCAGCCTCGACTTCGGTGGGGACGACTATCCGACCGCGCTGACCCGGCAGCCGAACGGTTCGCTCGTCGTGGCCGGTGTCAGCGCCTCCTCGGGCGACACTTCGCTCGCGGTCGGCCGGGTCAACGCGAACGGGGGTCCCGATCTGTCGTTCAGCGACGACGGGAAGCTGACGGTGCCGCTCGGACCGAGCAGCGACGCGGCCCGCGCGGTCGCGATCCAGCCGGACGGCAAGATCGTCGTCGGCGGTGACGGGGGCCCGGTCGGGAGCATGATCCTCGTCCGGCTGAACCCGAACGGGACGCCGGACGCCTCGTTCGGCAACAACGGTCTCGCCTTCGCCGACTTCGGCGGCCAGGAGACCCTCGGCGGGATCGCCCTCCAGGCGAACGGGCGAATCGTGCTCGCGGGCACCACGTTCGCCGGCGGCAACAGTGACTTCGCCGTCGCCAGGATCGATGCCACCGGTGCCCTGGACACGACCTTCAGCCAAGACGGCAAGTTGAGCCGGGACTTCGGGTCGTTCGACGGTGCCTTCAGCGTCGTCGTCCAGTCGAACGGGAAAATCGTCGTCGGCGGGTACGGCGGCAGCGGCGGGGACAACTTCCTGATGCGACTCGACCGCAACGGGGCCGTGGACCCGTCGTTCGGGAGCGATGGTGTCCTGCGGATCGACTTCGGCGGCGCCTATGACTTCGGCCCCCGGGCGATGGCGATCGCCCCCGACGGCGACATCATCGGCGGCGGAGACACCTCGAACAACCTCGACTTCTCGGTCTTCCGCGTCGAGGGGGACCCGCTGGTCAAGTGCGCCGGCCTACGGGCGACGAAGGTGGGCACGACTCGCCGCGACGTCCTGCGCGGAACTCGCAAGCGCGACGTGATCACCGGGCTGGGCGGCGGGGACGTCCTCAAGGGGCTGGGCGGCAACGACGTCCTCTGTGGCGGAGCCGGCAACGACCGGCTCCTCGGCGGCCCGGGCAGGGACCTGCTGGTCGGTGGACCGGGGCGCGACCGGCTGGTCGGCGGCCCGGGCCGCGACCGCCTCCGCGGGGGACCCGGCAAGGACCAGCAGCGGCCATAGGACCCGTGGCCGACCGCGAGCGCACGATCGCCCGGCTGCGACGGCGGCAGCTCAAGGCAACCACGATCGCCAACGCGGCCGGAAGCGCCGTCGTCTTCCTCTCGATCGGCTTCCTCATCCCGCTCGTCAGCGACCCCGGACGGCGCGACGACCTCGCGCTGCTGAACGCGGCGATCGCGATCCCGGTGGTCATCGGCGCGCAGCTCTTCGCCTTCCGGGCGCTGCGCGGGACGCGCGATCGAATCGCCGCCTGGGTCCGCAGCGGACGTGAGCCGACCGACGCGGAGCGGCGCGAGGCGCTGATGTTCCCGGTCCGGGCGGCCAAGCTCGCCGCGGCTCTCTGGTCGTTGGCCGCGCTCCTCTTCGGCCTCGTCAACCTCAGCGAGTCGGCCGGGTTCGGCGTCCTCGTCGCGGTCACGATCCTCCTCGGCGGCTGTACCACGTCGGCGCTCGTCTACCTCCTGACCGAGCGGTACTACCGTCCGGTGACTGCTCTCGCCCTGGCCGGTGAGCCGCGGGCCCGGATGCCCGCGCCGGGGGTCAGCGGGAGGGTGATGACCGCCTGGATGGTCGGGACGGGCGTACCCGTGCTCGGCATCCTCACCGTCGGCGTCATCGGGCTCACCGACGTGGACGTCCAGCCCGAATACATGGGAGGGGCGGCGCTGTTCCTCGGCGGCGTCGCGCTGGCGGTGGGCGCCTACATGCTCCACTCGGCGGCGGCGGCGATCGCCAGGCCCGTGGAGGGAGTGAAGGACGCGATGGAGAGGGTGGAGGAGG
>DATFPK010000002.1:0-14652 GCA_035264885.1 Solirubrobacterales bacterium | reverse complement strand
CCGCGCCTCGGCCCCCGCCCCCGACGGCTGCGTCCGGGACCGCCACGCCCGCGCCGACCCCGCCGGCCGACCCGCCGCCGCCACCGGAGCCGGCAGTGCCCCCGCCACTTCCCTGCCGCTCCTTCTTCTTCTTGCGCCGCGAGACGGCTTCGAGCGGCAGCGACTTGCCGGAGGCCGCGACGAGCGCCTGGCCGGTGACCCAGATCGGGGTCTGGTCGCTGCCCATCGAATAGCGGTAGTGCCCGTCGGCGGCCTGGCGCGCCGCAAGGTAGTCGTAGCCGCTGCGGCCGCCCTCGCGGACTCTCCCGGCTTCAACCCCGGCCGCGAGCAGGCCCTGGATCGCCCAGGCGGTCGACTGGCTGTTAACCGCGCCGCGGCCGGCCAGCGCCCAACCGCCGGTCCGGTTCTGGTGGCGGCGCAGCCAGCGGACGCCACGGCGGGCGGCGCGGGAGCCGCGGACGGCCTGGAGGGCGGCGCCGGTCGAGTCTGCGTCGCTCGCGGCCCCCTCGGCGAAACCCCATCCCCCATCGCGGTTCTGCGCCGAGCGCAGCCAGGCCAGCGAGTGGCGCAGCCCCTTCGGGCTGTCGGCGCCGCGCAGGGCCAGGATCGCGAAGGCGGTCAGGTTGACCTGGCCCTGGAAGGAGCCGTCGCGCCGCATCCGGTGGCGCAGCGACGACACGAGGTTTCGCCCCGCGAAGTCACGTGGCTCGACGCCGGCCGCGGAGAGCGCGAGGACGGTCCGCGCTAGGTCGCCGGGGCCGGAGATCGAGCCGGCAGTCGACCGCAGATAGGCGACGGCGCTGTGGCCGCCCTCGCGGACGTCGAGCGGGTTCCGGCCCGCCGCCTCGAGTCCGAGCACGACCCAGCCGGTCATCTCGGGGCTCGAGTCGCCGCCGGGGTCGGCGGCGAAGCCGCCGTCGGAGGCCTGGCGGGCGGCCAGCCACTTCGCCGCCGCGTCACGGTCGGCTGCCGCCGCGGGGGCGAGCGCCAACGGCACCGCCAGCGCGACGAGCGCGGCGCCGGTCGCAAGGGCGCGGCGAGCGGCGGCACCCGGCTGCGCGCGCCGCCACTCGAACCGCTCGCGGAAGCGAATCAGCATCCGGACCATCGCCGGGCCCGCGACCAGGGCGAGCGTGACGTTGCCGATCGCATGGGCAGCGTCGAATGGTACGGCGCGGGCCTGGAGGGTCAGGAAGCGCTCGAGCGAGAGCTCGCCGCCGTAGGTGGCCATCAGGGAGAAGTTGAGGAGGGCGCCGTAGAGGATGCCGGCCAGCCCGCAGGCAGCGGCGAGGCCGAGCCGCCCGGCTCGGCGGGCGGTGAGCATCGCCAGGGTCGCCCCACCCGCCCCGCAGAGGCCCCAGCCGGCCATCTGCCACGGGGTCCAGGGTCCCTGGCCGAGCCAGAAGTTCGACACCAGGGCGGCGAGCGCGCCGACCACGAACCCCGGCGCCGGTCCGAGCGCGTAGCCCGCGAACAGCGCGATGTCGGTTGTGGCGACGACGTTGGGGATCGCGACCAGGGCGATCCGGCCCGCCACCGCCAGCGCCGCCAGCGCCGCGACAAGGGCGACGACCTGGGAGGGCGGCCGCGACCGCTCGTACCAGGCGAACCCGGCCACCAGCACGGTCGCGAGGACCAGGAAGCTCGCCACCTCCCACGTCATCCCTCACCTCCCAGCGCCGCGGCGCCCTGCTCGGGGGTGATGAGGCCCGGGACGCCGAGCACCCGCGAGACCTCGGTCGCGAAGTACCAGCCGCCGGACAGGACCTCGGCAACGGGGCCGTCCGCGATCACGACCCCGTCGCCCAGCATCACCACCCGTTCGGCGAAGGTCGCGGCGAACTCGACGTCGTGGGTTGCGACGATCACTCCGGCGCCGCCGCGGGAGAGCCGCGTCACGACCTCGGCGAGGTCGTCCTTGCGGGCCCGGTCCATGCCACGGGTGGGCTCATCGAGGGCAACCAGGCCTGGCAGCTCGCCCGCCTCGCGTCCGGCCATCGCGATCGCCAGGGCAAGGCGCTGCCGCTCACCCCCCGACAGGTCGCGCGGATCGCGCTCCGCTGCCCACCCCAAACCGACCGCGGCCAGGGCCGCCCGTCCGGCCTCTCCCGGGAGCTCCTCGGCGACCCGCTCGCGGACGAGGTAGTCGCCCGGCGACTGCGTGAGCAGCGCCATGCCGCCCGGGGTCGCCGCGTCGCCCCGGACCGGCCGGACCAGGCCGGCGGCGGCGCGGAGCAGGGTCGACTTGCCGGCGCCGTTCCTGCCCATCAGCGCCACCGCCTCGCCGCTCCCCACCTCGAGGTCGATCCCCCTCAGCACGTCGTGGAGCTCATCCCCACGGTCCAGCTCTACCCAGAGATCCCGAGCTTCGAGCGCCGCGCCGATTGGTTTGGGGGCCCCTCGGTCGCCCCTCCTCGGGCCTGCCAACCTACCAACGCCCCTCGGAGGGGCGTCCGATGTGCCCCACCCCCCGGACGGCGGTCCTTGCTCCCGCGCAGCGAGTGAGGCCCGGGCGTCGCGGACGCCGACCGGCAGGGGGTCGAGGCCGGCGAGGGAGAAGAGGCGGGCGGCCGGGGTCGCCAGCGCAGGGTCGCTCTCCAGCGCCCAGGAGAGGAAGTCGCGAGGCTGTCCGTCGAACGAGACGGTCCCGTCGTCCATCGCGACGACGCGGTCGGCGGCGGCGAGGCAGCGCTCCAGCCGGTGCTCGGCAAGCAGGATCGACACGCCCCACTCCTCGTTGAGGCGGCGCAGCAGCCAGATCAGCTCGTCGCCGGCCACCGGGTCGAGCTGCGAGGTTGGCTCGTCCAGCAGGACGAGCGGCGGCCGGTTGACCAGCGCCGCTGCGAGGGCGACGCGCTGGAGCTCGCCGCCCGAGAGGGTGTCGGTGGCCCGCGGGAGGAGGTGCGGGATCGCGAGCGCCAGCGCCACCTCCTCGACCGCCCGCGCCCGTGGAGACGCCGCGACGCCGCGCAGCTCGAGCGGGAGGCCGATCTCCGCCGCCACCGTGGTCGAGACCACCTGTGACTCCGGGTCCTGGGCGACGTAGCCGACCGCCGCCGCCAGGTCGCCGGGCCCGGCGTCGGCGGTGTCGCGTCCCGCCACCTCGACGCGGCCCCCGAGGACGCCGCCGTGGAAGTGCGGCACGAGGCCGCAGGCGGCCCGCAGGAGCGTCGACTTGCCGCACCCTGATCGCCCGGCGAGGACGATCAGCTCCCCCGGCCCCACCTCCAGGTCTACTCCCGCCAGCGCCGGCCCGTTCGCCGCGGGATAGGCGTATTCGAGCGAAGTCGCCGCGAGCACCGGCTCGGCTGTCGCCCTCACCTCAGGCACCGGTCAGCCTCCGGACCGGGAGCCGGCGCGGCGATCCGGCGCGCATCGGCACGAGGCCGGCGAGGACGAGCAGCGTGGCGAGCCCCAGGGTCGGGGCCCCGGTCGCCATCTCGAGGGTCGGATAGGCGCTGAAGGCATCGCCGCCGGCGACTTCGACGGCGATGGCCGCGACCACCACGATGGTCCCCGCGACGTAGAGGCGGCGGTCGAACCGAGACCGCCCGCGCGGATCGCGAACGGGCGGCCCCTCGAGGCCGTAGCCCCGCAGCTCGAGCGTGGCCGCGACGTCCACCGAGCGGTCGAGCGAGCCGGCGAGCAGGCGACGGGCCAGCGCCCCGCGACCGACCGGAGCGGCGGCGGGGCCCCGCAGGGCCGAGGCCTCACGGAGGCGCCCATGGTCCGCCGCCGCCAGGGGGACGAGGCGCGAGATCAAGGTCGCCGTGAGCGCCGACCGGCCGGCGAGGGGCCGCAGGAGCCGCAGCACCCGGTCGGGGTCGACGCAGGCCGAGTACACGGAGGCGGCGACCATCGCCGCGACGGCGCGCAGCCCGATCACCGCCCCTGCGCCGAGCGCCTCGGCGGTGACGTTGACGTCGCCGAGCAGCGGCCAGTCGCCGAGCCGTGCGAGCACGGTTTCCCCCCGGTCGGTGACAAGCCCGTTGACGAGCATGACGAGGATCGCGAGGGCGACGCCTAGCCGCAGCGCCGCCCGAACCGCCTGCCTCGCGCCGGCGACCAGGCCGGCGACCGCGGCCCCGGCTCCGGCGGCGGCGATCACGATCGGGTTCGCGTAGAGGAACGCGACGACCACGAACGAGAAGACATAGGCGACGGCGGCCGCCGCCGAGGCGCGCTGAAGGACGCCCGGCCGGGGCACGTAGGCGAACGGGGACCTCACCGGGCGGGCAGCGCCTCCCCGCCGGGGCCGGCGGCGTACTTCCCCGCCAGCGTCTCCTCGTCGAGCAGGCCGGCCGCGTCGCGGACGCCCTCCGGACCTAGCCCTGTCACCAACCAGACCGGAGGCCCGTCGCCGTCGCGAATCGCCGCCACCAGCGCCGCGCCGGAGTGGCGGACCGAGTCGACCTCGCCGCGCTCGTCGAGCAGCTCGAGCCGCCAGTCATCCGGCCCGCGGACGAACCGCGCGAAGACTCCGCTGATAGAAGGCCCCGCCTCGACCAGCTTGGCCGTCGGGTCGCGGCGGACGAGCGGCCAGGGCCCGAGCAGGATCCGGATCGCGTCCGGCTCCGCGGCGCCGGCCAGCGGCACCCCAGCCTCCTCGAGCCGGCTGCGCGCCCCGACGCAGCCCGGGGGCGCGTGGCAGTCGAGGACGACGGCGTGGCGCTCGCCCTCGTAGCCGTGCAGGAACGGCTCGGGGAAGGCGCCGACGTTCGCCGGCATCCGCATCGCCGCCGTCCAGTCGCGGTGGTCCCACCAGACGCGGTCGCCGTCTCCCAGCTCATAGTCGGTGGACCCGATCGCCGGCTCGATCCCGTTGACAGAGTAGAACCAGTCGACGAGCCGCCCGTCCGAGCGCCCTCCCTCGATGCCGTTCACGGACTGCACGAAGCGGCCGGAGTACCGGGTCCCTACGTCGGCGTGGCGATCGAGCACCCGCAGGACGTCATCGGTCTCCTTCACGTCCTCGGTGGTGGTGGGGACGAGGATCGTCGCTCCGTAGTCGCGGGTGACGAGAAGCCGGACCTGGCCGACGTCCTTTCCCGGTCCGACACCGCAGCCGGCGGCCGCGAGCGCCGCGCAGAGCGCGCCCGCGACCGCCGGTGCCGCCCGCCGCATCACCGCCTGATCTTCACCTCGCAGCCGAACGCGACGTCGCCGGCGCCGAGCAGGGCGAGGTCGCGGCCCCGCCCGCAGACCACCCGATCGGATCCGCCGCCGCGGGCGTTCACGCGGTCGGCGCCGCCGCGGGCGCGGATGACGTCGGGACCTCGCGTGCCGACGATCCGGTCACCCGAGGCGGTACCGACGATCGTGTCGCCGCGGGCGCTGGGGCACTCGTCGAGGTCGGCGCTGACGCAGACGTCGACCGGGGCCGACGGGATGTCGATCCCGCCCACCGCCCGCAGGGCCGCCTTGCCGGCCTTGACCTGGACCTTCGCCGTCCCGCCCTGGACCGTCGCCGGGCGCTCGCCGCCGCGGACAACGGTCCCGTCGGGGGCCCGCTCCACGCTGCCGTCGAACGCGTAGGCGAGCACCGAGACGTCGAGCGTGCCGGGCTTCACCCGCGCCGGGGCTCGTACGACGAGCTCGTCGCCGGTGTTCGTGCCGGTGCCGAAGTTGGCGAAGTACCACAGCACCTCGTCCCCGCCCCCGACCTTCTTCAGCGCCGCCCCGTTCGAGGGCGAGCGGTGGTTGACGCGGTAGAGCCAGCCGGTGAACGGAGAATCGGTCTCGACGAACGAGCCGATCCGGCAAACCCGCAGGCCGAACTCGTCGTCGGCGACGCCGAGCGGGCGCAGGAGGCGATTCGACTCGAACGCCGAGCCGAGCAGGCCCAGCGCGGTGGCGCCGGGAACCCGGTGGCGGCGTTTCGTCCTCCGGCAGCCCGCGTCGGTCGCCGCGGGCACGGACTCCGTGCCGGTCACGTAACGCGTCCCGGGGTCGAGCGTCTTCCCCGTGCCCTCGACGCGCAGCTGCGGCGCCGGGTCGGCGAAGGCGGACGTCGCGACGACGCCCCAGACGGACAAGACGATGGTCAGCGCGGACAGGGCGCGGGCACTTCTTCTCGGCATGAAAGCCACCCCTTTCCTCGAGGGTCGTAATGGCTCGGCCGGGGGTAGGTCTCCTGGCTTCCGGGATCGTCGGCCGCGCCTTCCCGGAGGCTCGGTGTCGCCCCCAGTGGCCGGCGCTCGCGCGCCTGCGGCTTCCTATGGCCCGGTCACAGTGGCGGGACCGCGTCGGACTCGCACCGACTTCCCTTGACCACCGGCCGTATCTGAGCCGAGTCTATTCGGTCGGCAGCTTCATCTGCGGCGCCGCCTGCTCAAGGGGTGTAGGCGATTAGCTCCTCGCGCGAGCTGCCGCCAGAGGGCTGGAGCACCAGGACGGGCCCGACGCCGCGCGCGTAGAACTTGAGCTCGAGGACCTTCGGCTCGAGCGGGTTGTCGTTGGCGGTGACCAGGACGTTGTCGAAGTGTCCGAACGGAGCCTCGGCCTGCTCGTCGACGCTCAGCACCTTCGCCCTGTCCTCGGCCTCGCCCTTGTAGTACTCCTCGCGGTAGGCCAGTCCCGGCGCGGGATCGGCGGGCATGATGACCCCCGGCTGGGCGCCGTCGACGCCGGCCTCGAACGACCCCTCCCGCGAGGAGACCTTGCCGTTCTCGTACTCTGCCGTGTCCTCGCCGAGGTACCAGACGTTGCCGTCGGCGTCCTGGGCGTACCAGTCGTCCGTGACCTCGACCGGCTTGCTGTCCTCGGTGACCACGTCGCGAACCACGCGAGCCTCGACGCCGTTGGCCATCCTCGCCGTCCTGTCGGTGACCGTCACCACGACTTTCTGAGCGGTGCCCTCCTGGTCGGTCTCGCGGTAGACCCAGCGGCTGCCCGGCTTCAGCGGCCACCATGGATTGTCGATCTGCGTCGTGAACTCGGCCGGGTCGAGCGTCGCCTCTTCGCTTCCCGTGGGCAGCGACGACGACCCATTCGACCCGCCCTTCGACTCGTCGCCGCAGGCGGCGAGCAAGAGGACGGCGGCGGTGGCCACTGCCAGCACCGCAATCGTGATCCGGAGACTTCTCATTCGTGCTCCTTCGTCGTGGACGAAGGGGTTGTCGCCTCCTCGGATGAAAGTCGCGTGAAACGCCGGCTCCGGCGCCTAAGACTTTCACGGTCATTTCAGGTCCGCCTCGTAGAACCAGCCGCAGAGTGCAATCCTGCGGTTGGAGGAACCCATGACGAAGCGAAACAAGATCATGATCGTCGGCGCCTCGGTCCTCGCCTTGGGAGCGGGCGGCGCCAGCTATGCGATCGCCACCGGCGACGACGAGAACACGCCCCCGATCAAGGGCGCCGCGCTCGACCACGCCAGCGCCGCCGCGCTCCGGAGCACCGGCGGCGGCCGCGTCACCGAGACCGAGGTTGGCGACGAGGAGAGCTACTACGAGGTCGAGGTCACGAAGGGCGACGGCAGCCAGGTCGACGTCCAGCTCGACCGCGGCTTCGACGTCGTCGGCTCGAGCGCCGATCACGAGGAAAGCGGCGAACAGGGCGACGACTGATCGTCAGTCGCCGGGCGCCAGTCGCCAGTCGCCAGCGCGTCAGCCGACGGTGGCCGCTCTGGACTGGGCGGCGACAAGGACAGGCGGCACGCCGAGCTCAAGAGTGAGCAGGGCAAGCTGAACCGGATGGGGTCGCCCGTTGGCGGCCCACCCGCGTGCTCGGGCGAGGCCCCCGGCGAACATGACGCCGGCGAGGGAGCGCAGCGCCACGGTCTCCTCCTCGGCCCGCGGCGCGACCCGCAGCAACGCGAGGCCGTACGCGGAGTAGAAGGCTCCGTAGTACCGGAGCTCGCTGTCGACCTCCGTCCCGGCTCGGGGCCTTCCGGGCACCGAGCGGACGCCTGCCAGCGCACTGTGGAGGCCCGCGGCGGTCGCGACGGCCCCGGCGACGGCTGTCACTGCCCGGACGAGGGCCCGCGCGCCCATCGCTCAGGAAACTCCGGAGAGCCCGGTCGCCAGCGCGAACCCGAGCGTGGTCAGGAGGCCGGCCGCCCGGCCGGACTGCTTGACGGCCTCGGGGATCATCGAGTCGATCAGCATCACCAGGAGCGCGCCGGCCGCGAATGCCTGAATCCCCGCTTTGAGGTTGTCGGTCGCGAGATCGCCGATCGCATAGCCGATCACGGCGGCGAGCGTGCAGAACACCGCCACGGCCACCCAGAGTCGCAGCACCTTGTGGCGCGGCGTGCCCGCCGCCTTCATCGCGGTGGCGGATCCGATCGCCTCCGGCAGGTTCGAGACGAAGATCGCCGCCAGCAGCGCGACCGAGACGCCTTCGCCGACGGCGATTCCGATGCCGAGCACGAGTTGCTCGGGGACGCCATCGAGGAAGGCTCCCAGGGCGAGCGCCGGCCCGGCACCGGAGCCTGACTTGCGGCCGGGCATGCCCCGGCCCGACTCGGTCCGGCGCGCGATCGCGCTGTCGGCCAGGTAGTAGGTGAAGGCGCCGACCGCCAAACCCACCCCGGCGACCCAGGTGTCGCCGATCGCGATCGCCTCCTCGATCAGCTCGAAGCTGACGGCGCTGATTAGCGCCCCCGCCCCGAAGGCGAGGACGAGGCCCACCTGCTCAGCGGGCCAGCGTCGCGCCAGCGCGAGCCAGGCGCCGATCACCAGCGAGCCGGCGGCCAGCGCTCCCCAGCCAAGGGCCACCGCCATCGTCAGCTCCACCTCCTCGGCATCACACTCCGATTCGCTCCGGGCGTCTCACGTCCTCCCGCTGGGAGCAGCGGGCCTCGCGGGCCGGCCGCAGCGGGGTGCCGGCGACGCCGCAGGAGTAGTCCTCCGCAGCTCGGTCGGGGGTGTCTCCGTCTTCGTCCGGCTCCGCTTCGAGGACGTCGCCCGAGACCGTGAGCCAGGCCAGGACCCCGCCAACGGCGGCCAGGACCGCACAGACGGCCATCGCCATCTGGAAACCGCCGGTCATCGATTCCGGGTCATAGAAGGCGTCTCCAGTGAGACCTGCGGCGAACGGCAGTACAGCGACGGCGAGGAGGCCTGCCACCCGGGCGACGGCGTTGTTGACGCCGGAGGCGATTCCCGCGTGGCTGGAGTCGGCGGCGGCGAGGACCGTCGCCGTCACCGGGGCGATGACGAGCGTGAGGCCGATGCCGAACACGATCACTGGCGGCAGGATGGCGGTGAGGTAGTCGTCGCCCGGCTCCAGCCGGGTCATCCACAGCAGCCCGGCGGCGATCACGGCCGGACCGAGGGTCAGCGGGATCCGAGCCCCGATCCGCTGGGCCAGCATGCCCGCACGTGCGGAGAGCCCCAGCATCAGCGCGGTGACAGGCAGAGTCACGGCCCCGGCGGCGATCGCGCTGTAGCCCATCGACACCTGGAGGAACGCGACGAAGAGGAAGAAGAAGCCGGCGAGCGCCGCGTAGACCGCGAAGGTGACGAGGTTCGCGGCGGTGAACTGGCGAGAGGAGAAGAGACCCAGCGGCAGCATCGGGCTCCGGGTGGTTCGCTCGACGAGCACGAATGCGACCAGCGCGGCGAGGCCGAGAGCGCCGACGACCAGGGCCGGGAGCGGGTCGGCGGCCTCAGGTGCCTGGATCAGTGCGTAGGTGGTGCCGGCCAGGCCGAGCGCGGCAAGCGCGGCGCCACGGTAGTCGACGCGCTGACCGGCGGCGCCGCGATCCCGCGTCTCGGGGACGTGGCGCCGGGCCATCGCGATCACGAACACGCCGATCGGGAGATTGATCAAGAAGATCGCGCGCCAGCTCACGGCGTCGACGAGGTATCCGCCGAGCAGGGGCCCGAGAGCAGTGGCAACGCCGCCGAGGCCCGACCAGGCTCCGATCGCCCGGGCGCGGTCCCCTGGCCGGAAGCCCGCCTCGATCATCGCCAGGCTGCCCGGTGTCAGCAGCGCTCCGCCGACTCCCTGCAGCAACCGGGCGGCGACCAGCAGCTCGTCGCTCGGCGCAGCCGCGCAGAATGCCGACGCGACGGTGAACAGGCCGACTCCAGCCACGAAGACTCGGCGCCTGCCATAGCGATCGCCGAGCGCGCCGCCCAGCAGGATCAGCGAGGCGAGTGTCAGCAGGTAGCCGTTGAGGATCCATTGGAGCGACTCCGTCGTCGCGTCGAAGTCCCGGCCGATCTCCGGCAGGGCGACGTTGACGACCGTGGAGTCGAGGAATGCCATCCCGGAGCCCATGACCGTCACGGCGATCACCCAGCGTCCCGCGGCCGTCCCGAAGGTGACCTCCGCCGAATCGCCGCCGGCGCTCACTCCCGGCCCCTGCGCTTATCGGCCGCGCCGATCACGGTCGATGCGCCTGGAGCCAGGACCCTAACCTCGGTGGGAAGTGACGCCTCCGCGGCCAACCGGGCGAACTCGCGGCCGGGGTCGCGCAGCAGCCGGCGGTTTCGCCGTCGGGTCCCGACCGGCAGGAAGGTGCCCCAGTGGATTGGGATCGCGAAGCGAGGACGCAACCGGCGCAGCGCCTCGACAGCCCCACGCGGGTCGAGATGGCCCTCGCCGATGCTCGTTCCCCAGCCCCAGACGGGCAGCAGGGCGAGATCCAGGTCGCCGAAGCCGGACATCTCGTCGAAGAGATCCGTGTCACCGGCGAAGTAGGCGCGCCACGAACCCACCTCGATGAGGTACCCGAGCGGCTCGGCGTCAGGCCCGAACGGCGGGCGCCCGCGGGGATGGTTGGCCGGAACCGCCTCGATCCCCAGCTCGCCGAGCTCGAGAGTCTCCCCCGCCCCGACCTCGTGCACCCTGTGGATCCCGGACCGCTCGACCAGGCGCCCGCCGCCGGCGGGGGCGATTACCGGGGTCACCGCGGGGAGCCGCCGCAGGGATGCGGGATGCAGGTGGTCGTGGTGGACGTGGGAGATCAGGACGCAGTCGAGTGGTCCGGCCGGCGCCTCCACGGAAGCCGAGTGCCGGCGCAGGTGCAGGAAGCGATCGGCCAGGACCGGGTCGGTGAGGACGCGGACCCCCTCCTGCTCCAGGAGGACCGTGGAGTGACCCAGGTAGGTGATCCTGGCGCCTCGACGCGCCAACGGGGGCCCTATCCGGGCGCTTCGGCGACCGGTTCGCCGGTTGGGGCCGGGCTCTGCTCGCCAGCCCTCACGTGGGCGACGTCGGCGGCGATCCTCACCGCAGCCGCGGTGATCGGCGCCGCGAGGATCAAGCCGACCGAGCCGAAGAGCGCGCCGCCGGCGAGCGTCACCACGAGGACGGCCAGCGGGTGGATACCGAGCGCGGCGCCCATCGCGAACGGCTGGACGATCTGCTGGAGGACGCTGTTGGCGAGGAGCTGGACGACGACCATTCCCGCCGCGGCGTCGGGGCCGGCTCCGCCCAGGGCCAGGAGCACCGAGAACGCACCCGCCGTCCAGGCGCCGAGGTACGGGACGTACGCGGCGAGGAAGGTGACGATCGCGATCGTCCCCGCCATCGGGATGCCCAGCGCCAGCGCGCCGAGCCCGACCACGACCCCGTTGAAGGCGGCGACGATCGTGACGCCGAGGAAGTAGCCGCGCAGCGCCTCGAGCACCCGCTGCACGACCGAGTGGGCCAGTCGCGGCGGAAGGTCGAGCGACCGCTCCCCCCATGCCCGGATCTGCGGCGCGTCCTTGAGCAGGAAGAAGAGGCTCAGCGCGGTGAGGGCGAGGAAGAACGCGAGCGAGGAGAGCTTCTTCAGCCCGGCCCCGAGTCCGTCCAGTAGCGCCGACACCGAAGCGCTGATCGACGAGCTCGCGTCGTCCTTTGCCGTCTCGGCGGAGCTCGGATCGACCCCGAGGTCCTGGAGCCAGCCGCTGATCTCGTCCGTCGCGTCGGAGAGCTGACCCTTGAGAGTCGACGTCTCGCTCGTTATCCCGTGGATGACGACGTAGACGATCAAGGATCCGAGGAGGACGATTGCCAGCAGCATCAGGATCGCCCCGATCACGCGCGGGACCCCTTGCCCGTGCATCCAGGTGACCAGCGGCGAGGCGACGGCGGCGATCACGCCTGCCGCGACGAGTGGCAGGACGATCACCTCGATCAGCGACAACAACGCCACCAGCGCCGCCAGCAGCAGCGCGATCCCGAGCAGCAGCCAGGAGGTGAACCCGAAGTCGCGCAGCCAATCGGGTGCCGCGAAGAGCCCCTTCAGCTCCGACGGATCGATGTCGACGTACTCGCTGCCGCTGGCCTCGGGCTCCATATCGCGTCGTCGGCGTCGGAGTCGGCCGCGCATGCGCCGACCATAGGAGAGGCACAGGACGGCCGCATCACCCGCACGGGGTGATGGCCCGCATCACTCACGAAAATACGATCGGCCGATGAGGCACAGCTCGGCACCGGGCCCCCGGCGCTTCGCCGACCGCCATCCGTTCCTGCGGGTCCTCGCCGTCTGGCTGCTCGAGGCCGCGACCCTTGTGGTGCTGAGCGGGATCCTGCCCGGCTTCGCGATCGACGGGGACGGCGGGGCTCTGCTCGCAGCGGCGCTGATCGGGATCATCAACGCGCTCGTCTGGCCTCTGCTGATCCGGGTGGCGCTGCCGTTCACCGTGCTGACGCTCGGGATCGGTGTCCTGGCGCTGAACGGCGCGATCGTCCTGGCGGTGGCGCAGATCGACCGCGGGATCCACGTCGCCGACCTGGGCACCGGCATCTGGGTCGCGCTCGGCACCACCGTCGTCAACACGCTGGCGACGGCGCTGCTCGCGATCGACGACGACGACTTCTACTACCGCAACGTCCTCAAGCGCCAGGCCCGCACGCATGCTGTGGCCGATGCGGGTTCACAGGCGCCGGGCGTGTACTTCCTGGAGATCGACGGGCTCGCCCACTCGGTCCTCCAGCGGGCGCTGCGCGACGGCCACCTGCCCACCCTCGGCCGCTGGCTGCGCGAGGGAACCCACCGGCTGCTGCCCTGGGAGACCGACTGGTCCTCCCAGACCGGCGCCTGCCAGGCCGGCCTCCTGCACGGCGACAACGACGACATGCCGGCCTTCCGCTGGTGGGAGAAGGAACGTGGGGCGCCGATCGTCACCAACCATCCCCGCGACGCTGCCGAGATCGAGCGTCGGCACTCGAATGGCGCCGGCCTCCTGCACGAAGACGGCGCCAGCAGGGCCAACATCCTCTCCGGCGATGCCCCGCACACGCTGCTGACGATGAGCACCGTGCTGGATCGCAGCCGCTCGGGCCGGCTCGGACGGGACTACTTCGCCTATTTCTCCAATCCCTACAGCGTGACGCGCACGCTGGCGCTGGTGATCGCCGACATCGCGCAGGAGCTCTACTTCGCCGCCCAGCAGCGCCGCCGCGACATCCGGCCCCGGATCAAGCGGAGCTTCGGCTACGCGTTCGTCCGCGCCTGGGGCACCGTTGTGCAGCGGGACCTCCAGGTCGCGGCGGTGATCGGGGACCTCTACGCCGGGCGCCCGGTCGGCTACACGACCTTCCTCGCCTATGACGAGGTCGCCCACCACTCCGGGGTCGAGAGGGTCGACGCCCTCGCGGTGCTGCGGCGCCTTGACCGCCAGATCGCCCGGGTCGAGACCGCCGCCGCGGATGCCGACCGCCCCTACCGCCTGGTCGTCCTCGCCGACCACGGGCAGTCACAGGGAGCGACGTTTCTCGACCGGTACGGCGAGACGCTCACGGACCGCGTCGAGGGTCTCTGCGGTGCGACGAGCGTCCACGAGGACGCGAGCGGCAACGACGAGGCGATCTCCTACCTGGGCGCCTCGCTGACCGAGGCGGGTGGAGCCGACAACGCGGTCGGCCGCGGGATCAGGGCGACGACGAAGAAGCGCCGGGTCGACGGCGAGATACGACTGGACGAGGACAGCGTCGACGAGGCCGCTCGAAACGAAGAGAGGGAGCTGCCGGAGCTCTCGGTCATGGCGTCCGGCTGCCTGGGCCTGATCAGCTTCCCGCGCGAACCGGGAAGGGTGTCGCTCGAGCGGATCGAGGAGCTCCATCCGCGCCTGATCCCGGGCCTTCGCGGGCACCCCGGCATCGGTTTCCTGCTGGTTCGGTCCGAGCGCGACGGGGCGCTCGTCCTCGGGCCGCGGGGGGTCAACCGCCTCGACGCCGGCGGTGTCGACGGCGAGGACCCGCTGGAGCCGTTCGGCCCCAATGCAGCCGCCCACGTCAAGCGGACCGATGGCTTCGCCCACTGTCCAGACATCGTCGTCAACAGCACCTATTGGGCGGAGACCGACGAGGTGGCGGCGTTCGAGGAGCTGGTCGGCTCGCACGGCGGCATGGGCGGCGAGCAGTCCCACCCCTTCGCGCTCTTCCCGGCCGGGTGGAGCGCTCCGGGGCCGGTCGTCGGCGCCGAGGCCATGCACCGTCGCCTGCGCCGATGGCTCGCCGATCTCGGCCACTCGGCCTACGCCGACGGGTCAGACGAGGTTGTTGATCGTCAAGAGGATGAACAGCCCGATCACGAGTTCGTTGACAACCCATGAATTGTCGTTCATCCAGTCCCGCACCTTCGGCAGGAGCTCCTTTCCTCGCGCGCCGAGCGCGATGACCAGCAGCGCCGGAACCGCCAGGAGCAGAAGCGTGAGCCCGAGGAACGGGAGCAGGTAATACCAGGGGTCTCCCTGGTTCGAGAGGTAGGAG
>DATFPK010000001.1:0-2217 GCA_035264885.1 Solirubrobacterales bacterium | reverse complement strand
ACGAGCTGGTCGAGGGCGAGCGTGAGGAAGTCGATGAACATGATCTCCAGCACCGGCCGCTTGCCGGACTGCGCGGCGCCGATCGCGACGCCGCAGATCGCCGCCTCGCTGATCGGCGTGTTGAGCACCCGCTCGGTGCCGAACTCCTCGGCCAGTCCCTTGGTGACGGTGTAGGGGCCGCCCTCGGCCACGTCCTCCCCGATCACCAGGACGCCGTCGTCGGCGCGCATCGCCTCCGCCAGGGTCGCATTGACCGCCTTGACGAAGGTCGTCTCTCCCGACGCCATGGTCAGGTCCGGTTTCGCGGCGCCCGGGGAGTAGACGAGCCCCTCCGCGACCTTTGGGTCGGGAAACGAGCTCTGCCGGGCGAACTCCACGGCGGCCGCGACCTGGTCGCGGGCCTCGGCCTCGACCTCCGCGGCGCGCTGCTCGTCGAACCAGTCGGCCTCCGCGGCAGCCCGCTGGAAGCGCACGATCGGGTCCTTCTTCTGCCACTCCTCGGCGGCCAGCGCCTCGCGGTACTGGGCCGGATCCCCCTCGTAGTGCCCGCGCAGCCGGTGCGTGAGGCACTCGAGCAGCAGCGGCCCCTCGCCGCTGCGCGCCGCCGACAGAAACCCCCCGAAGGCCTCCCGGACCGCGCCGAGGTCGTTGCCGTCGACGGTCTCGCGCGTGAGCTCGTAGGGGGCGACGACGTCCGAGACGCGCTCGACGTTGGTGTGGGCGGAGCGCGGCGTGAACTCGGCGAAGCCGTTGTTCTCGCAGACCAGGATCAGCGGCAGCCCCCAGAGCGTGGCGAGGTTGACCGTCTCATTGAAGTGTCCGGCCTGCACGGCGCCGTCGCCGAAGAAGACGACCGTCGCCCGGTCTGAGCCGTCGAGGTGGTTGGCCAGCGCCGTGCCGAGCGCGATCGGGATGTTGCCGCCGACGACGCCCGTCGCCCCCAGCAGCCCGTGCTTTGTGTCGACGAGGTGCATCGATCCGCCGAGCCCGCGGCAGAGGCCATCCGCGCGACCCATCAGCTCGGCCATCACCCGGTCCATCGGCGCGCCCTTGGCGATCGCGTGGCCGTGTGCGCGGTGCCCGGAGTAGACAGCGTCGTCGTCGCGCAACTGACCGCAGACGCCGGCGGCGACGGCCTCCTGGCCGACGCTGAGGTGGATCAGGCCGTGGACCTCGTCGGCCCGCTTGAGCTGTCCGGCCCGCTCCTCGAAGAGCCGGATCCGCCACATCGTCCTCAGGAGATCGAGGGCGACCTCGGCGTCCAGCGACGTCTTCGTCTTGGCCTTGCTGGCGATTGTCGGCCTCTACGCGGCCACCGGCTGGAACTGCGACATCGCCGCCTCGAACGCGTGCCGGTACATCTCGTCGATCGGCTCCGCCCGGAGCTCGTCCGAGAGCACCTCGATACCCCAGGCGTCGTCGTAGCCCATCTCCTGCGCTGCGCGGATGTATCCGCGGATGTCGAACTCTCCCTCGCCCGGCAGCTTTCGGAACTTGGTGGTCTCCTCGATCCGGTCCTCCATCCACTCGTACTTGCCGTCGCTGAGCTCGACCCAGGTCAGGTACTCGAGCGGGATCCGCTTCAGGTCGTCGGGCGCGATGTCGAGCTTCGCCATGTGCCAGGTGTCGATCACCAGGCCCCCGTTCTTGACGCCGGCGCCCTCGACCAACTTGAGTGCGGCGTCGAGGTTGTCGACGTTGACGTCGAACGGCATGAACTCGTAGGCGATCACCGCATCCGTCATCTCAGCCGCGTCGGCGCAGAGCTCCGCGTAGCGCTCGGTGAGCTGGTCGAGCTCGCAGGGGACGCCGGGGATGTTCCCGACCTTGACGTGGTGGGCGCCGAGGGCGGCGGCCCCCTCCAGGAGCAGCTTCTTCATCTCGTCCGACTCCTTGCGCCCCTCCGTCCCCTCGTCCTCGAAGAATCCCCAGATGAACTCGAGCTCGAGGTAGCGCAGGCCGTTGTCGTCGAGCAGCTTCTTCACGTCCTCGTGGCTACGGGTCTCGAGGATGTGCGCGAGGTCGGCGTGCCAGATGCCGATCCCCTTCATCCCCGCCCTGGCCGCCTCGGCGCAACGGTCGCCGAAGTCGAAATTGCTCCACTCCTGCCCGACGTGCGGCTGGGTCGGCCCGGCGGTCGTCCAGTACGCGCCCATCAGCTCGACGCCCTTGTCGGTCGTGGCCATGCTCACTCCTCCTTGCCGCCCTCGGCGGGCA